>NZ_JBHWUE010000133.1:0-22717 GCF_042738615.1 Rhodococcus sp. NPDC059968 | reverse complement strand
GACCGCAACCCGCGGTGGTCGCCCGCCACGATCGAGGAGGTCGACCCGGCGCGGGTCGACGCGTTCTTCACACCGCTCGGCGACCTCGAACTCGGGCTCACCCCACCCACGACAACCGGAGACAACCTGTGACCGACTACGACACCATCCTCCTCGACCGCAAGGGCCGGGTCGGGATCATCACCCTCAACCGCCCGAAAGCCCTCAACGCGTTGAACACCCAGCTTCTACGCGAACTCGTGACCGCCGTCGAAGAACTCGACTCCGACAGCGACATCGGGGCCATCCTCATCACCGGCTCCGACCGCGCGTTCGCCGCCGGCGCCGATATCAAGGAAATGCAAACCAAGTCGTACATGGACGTCTACCTGGACGACTTCTTCTCCATCGGCGACCGCATCGCCGCCGCACGCAAACCCATCATCGCCGCAGTAGCGGGATACGCCCTCGGCGGCGGATGCGAGTTGGCAATGATGTGCGACATCCTCCTCGCCGCGGACACCGCCAAGTTCGGTCAGCCCGAGATCAAGCTCGGCGTCATCCCCGGCATCGGCGGCTCGCAGCGACTGACCCGCGCCGTCGGTAAGGCAAAGGCGATGGAGCTGTGCCTGACCGGCCGCAGCATGGACGCCGAGGAAGCCGAACGCGCCGGACTCGTGTCCCGGATCGTCCCTGCCGCCGACCTGTTCGACGAAGCACTGCAGACGGCCACGACGGTCGCCGAGATGTCGCTGCCCGTCGCAATGATGGCGAAAGAAGCAGTCAACCGGGCATTCGAAACCACCCTCACCGAAGGGATCCGCTTCGAACGGCGAGTGTTCCACTCCACCTTCGCCACCGAGGACCAGAAGGAAGGCATGGCCGCGTTTGTGGAGAAGCGGGCACCTGCCTTCACGCACCACTAGTCGCCCCTCGGACGACATTGGCCCGCACCGTATCTACGTTGCGGGCCAATGTAGTTCACTCACTTTCTGTTTCAGTTCGAAATGAGCAGCTCCGCACATCTGGAGTGCACACAGGTCAGAATGAGTACGTATGATCCGCTGGACCCGGCAGTGGCCGGTGCTCCACCGATAACTCAGTGAAGCGATGCACTCGTAGTTGTCCCCGACGGGAACGGAGCTCTGGGGGACCCTAGCGGGCGGGACTGGGTCCAGAGCCGATCGCAAGTCTGCGTATCCCACCTACGCCGACCCCAGGGCGCAGGCCGTGCGGATAATTAGCAGTGAGTCTGCTAACTTGCTAACGTCCGACAAGAGAAGGAGCTCTTCATGACCACTCCGACGTCCAGCACAAAATCGACTGACACGAAGGTCGCCAATGGAAATTCCTCCCGCGCAACAGATGCCGGAAAGGGCAAGGATCAGAACGCGTTCGTAAGCATCGGGTTGAAGGTCGTCGGCACGACCAAGAAGGCCGGGAACCGGTCGCTTGATGCCTACGAAAAAGCTCTCGACAGTAGCCTCGAATACCACTCTGCAATCGCGGCGGTCACCAACGTCGAGTGGGTTTCGACGATTGCGGATGCGCAAGCGAAGCTGGCCCGCGAGATCAGCGCGGCGACAACCGCAGCGTCGCGAGAATTGCTGAAGTAGCCGCCAGGGCCCACGGCAGAGCGGTCACTGTGGGCCCTGGCCGCCGCCTCTCGAGCGAGAGTCCTCCGCGAGAACTCTATTTCCGTCTCCCGCCTGCAGGGCGACGCAGAGGTCTGCGCTTATCCGCGCTTACGCTCGGCCCTCGTCACCTTGCGGAACGTCTCGTACATCTCCACGAGGGCCTTGCGCTGGGAATTGGTGAGGTCGCCGTCCTGCCCTATCGCCCGAACGACGTCCGAAGACTCCTCCGGACGCGCTCGGACCTGCCCGAGCAAAACATCAGCCGAGGTCTGCAGGTGCTCCGCGATGGCGTCGAGAACTCTCTCGCTCGGCTCCCGGAGATTGCGTTCGATCTGCGAAAGGTAGGGGTTCGAGATCCCCACCATCGCGGCGAACTGCCGCATCGGAAGCTCGGCAAGTTCCCGCTGCTGCCTGATCAACTCACCTAACGTCGGTGACGGCTTCTTGTCGTCGGCCACCCTGCCAGGATAGACATGGCGGAACGCTACCCTTCGACCAGCACGTCCTAGGTGCTTCAGCCTGCGACTTCGTCACATCGGCGGAGGGATATGGAGGGTGTCAGCCCAGTGTGGCGGCCGATTGTTGCCGTCGATGCAGCGCCTTTCCGGTCTTCTTCAGGATGGTCAGGAGCTCGCCCGCCAGAGCGACGTGGTCGGCGCTGGCCGGCAGGGCCACGAAGACGTCCCGCGCAAGCGCCGGCTTCAACCGGCGGGCGCGAGTTCCCCGGCCGGGAACCAGGGCGAGCTCGGGAACGAATGCGACGGCAACACCGGAGGCGGCGAGCGCCTGTGCGACATCGTAGGACTCGGTCTGGAACGGCACCCATGGCACGAATCCGAAGTCTGCGGCTGCCGAGTTCAATTGTGTACGTGCGGGTCTGCCGGTGATACTGCACGCCCAGGCATCCTTCTCGAAGGCCTTCAAGTCCACCGCCTGTGAGGCCGGACCTTGCGCCTGAGGGTGATCGTCGGGGAGGACGACCCGAAGCGGATCGGTGAGAAGGTGCTCGAATCGAACTCCTTCGACCGCACTCGGGGTGCCGCTGTACGAGGCGGTGATTGCCATATCCAGCTCACCGTTGGTGATCAGTTCGATGCCTCCGTCGGTGGGCACGTCGACGACCGACAACTGTGCTTCGGGGTGTCGGTATCGCAGCGCCGTCAGTCCGTCCGGAAGCAACGCAACCGCCGCCGAGGGAAACGCGCCGAGACGGAGCCTGTTGGCGTGAGCGCCGAGGTAGTCCGCGACGGTTTCCTCCGCTCGGGACAGTTCGGCAGAGACGCGTTCGC
Organism: Rhodococcus sp. NPDC059968; assembly: GCF_042738615.1. Classification (NCBI taxonomy): domain Bacteria; kingdom Bacillati; phylum Actinomycetota; class Actinomycetes; order Mycobacteriales; family Nocardiaceae; genus Rhodococcus; species Rhodococcus sp. NPDC059968. Next base: position 19,812 of record NZ_JBHWUE010000133.1, on the reverse strand, counting down.
TGTGCTCGGCCAGCAGGCTTCCGAGAGGGGTCAGCTTGGCACCTCGCGCGCCCCGTTCGACCAGCAGTGCGCCGAGGTCGCGTTCAAGCTTGGCGAGCTGCTGTGACACTGCGGGGGAAGTGATTCCGAGTGTTTCTGCTGCGCGTGCGAGGCTGCCCCCCTGCTTGACGGCCAGCAGGAGGGCCAACTGCGACGAGGTGAGGTTCATTAAGCAAACCTTAGCGCTGCAGCAGCTAGATCGCCATTCTGCTTATTCAATTTCGGCGAGACGATGGACGGCACCGAAACCCGCAGAAGGAGTACGCCCTGATGGCCAGTTCACCTCGCGCAACTCGCGCCGCCGACTCCCGCGCCTGGACGTCAGGTGTCCTCCAGTGACGACCTCCGTTCGATTCGACGTCCGTAGCAACGTCGCCTGGATCACCCTCGATGGCGTGGACACCCGCAACTCCCTCGATCGGAACAGCGCGCAAGCCCTGGTCGACGCTTGCGATGCCGTCGACGTTGACCCATCGGTGGGTGCTGTGGTGATCACCGGAGCCGGAAGCGCCTTCTGCTCGGGAGCCGACCGAGCCGCACTCGGGAATCTTGCAAGTGCACAGCCGCACGAGGCGTACGAGGCGCTCGACTCCCTCTACCGTGCGTTCCGCCGATTCGGTGAGGTGACTGTTCCGTCGATTGCCGCGATCAATGGTGCCGCGGTGGGAGCCGGACTCAATTTGGCGTTGTCGGCGGATGTGCGTCTTGCGGCCGAGGACGCGCTGCTGGTGCCGGGCTTCGCGGAGAACGGAATTCATCCTGGCGGTGGGCATTTCCACCTTCTCGAGCGGGCAGCCGGTCGCCAGGCCGCCGCCGCGCTAGGCGTGTTCGGGCACCGCTTGACCGGGGCGAGTGCCGCTGACACCGGACTGGTGTGGGACGCGGTTCCGGTGGCCGATCTCGAAGAGGCGGCCCAGCGCCTCGCCGAACCGGTCGCCCGCGATCCTGAACTCGCTCGGGCCTTGGCGAACAGTCTGCGGTTGACGACCACACCACCGCGCGCATGGCAGGCGGCAATCGAGGTCGAACGCGCCCGGCAGATGTGGTCGCTGTCGCGCCCCCGCTGACGGGCCCAAAAACACAGGAAGGACTGTGATGATCGGCAATCTCCCACGCCTTCTCCTCGAGCGCGCGTCCATCCGCCCCGACCTGATGGTCGGTGTGCTCGACGATCAGATCTCGTTGCGAGTCGCCCTCGAACTTGCCGCCGGTGGGGCCGCCGAGTTGCAGGCCCTGAACCTGTCCGCAGACGACCGCGTCGCAATCGTGGCGGAAAACTCGACGGACTACGTTCTGGCCTGGCTGAGTTGCTTGTTGGCAGGCGTGCCTGTCGCGCTGGTTGATTACACCTATCCTGTCGACCTACTTGACTGCATGCTCGACGTGCTCGACCCGAGCTTGGTGATCAGTGAGACCGCTGATATCACACAGTTTGCCGGTGCTCGCAGCTCAATGGCCGTCGGCGCCTTCCGCGACTCGCCTCGGCTCGATCCAGGCAACGCTCCCGGCGTCAACTCGGACCGGTACTCGACGGTATCGCTGATGCATGCATCCTGGTCCACGCCGGGTATCCCGAAGTTCGGCGCCCAGTCGCACGAGTACTTTCTCCGGCTGGGACGGGCGGTCGCGGACGCGATGACACTCACCGACCGCGATCGGCTACTCACTTCCCTGCCCCTCTCGCAGATCAATTCACTCGGGTACGGGCTCGTCGGCGCACTGACCGCGGGCGCGGACGCCTTGCTCGCGCGCACCAGTGCGGTCGACACGTTCTGGTCCGGGGCCATCGACCACGGCATCACCGCACTGACCCTGGATGCATCGCTGGTGAACAATCTCGCGCGCACCGCCACCGCGAAGGACTCGGCCGGCCACCGCGTGCGATCAATGTTCCCGGCCGACCGTGCGTTCATGCGGCGGTTCGGGGTTGTCCGGGCCGTGTCCGGATACGGTTCGACCGAGGCCGCCGGAGCGAGTCACCTGCGCTCGTGGTCCATCGACGACGACATCCCCACCGACGCCCACCGCCACGGCGGGTCTGGGCGAGAGGATATCGAATGGAAGTTGACGGACTCGGGTGAGATCGTGATCCGCGAATTCGCCCGTGGCACGTTGTTCACCGGTTACTTCACCTTTCCCGGCGTGACTTCGACACTCGACCAGAACGGCTGGTTCCACACCGGGGATCACGGGCGGCTCGACGAGGACGGTGGTCTGGTCACCGTCGACCATTCACATGGGTGAAAAGCCGCTCCGTTTCGCCCCACCCGCCACGAGTCAGTGCTACATCGAGTAGCCCCCAACATCCGAAGGAACCGAGATGTCCACGTCCCTGCACAGTCTCACCGATCACGAGCTCGACGCCGAGCTCATCCGGAACCGCGCCGAGTACGACATGTTGAAGGCGCGAGGACTGGCCCTCGACATCACTCGGGGCAAGCCCGCACCGGAACAGCTCGACCTTTCGGCCGCGATGCTTTCCCTCCCCGGCGACAACGACTATGTGATCGATGGAATCGACTGCCGCAACTACGGTGAACTGCCCGGACTCCCGTCGCTGCGCGCACTGTTCGGCGAGGTCCTCAATATCACCCCGGAGAGGTTGATTGCCGGTGGCACGTCGAGTCTGGAGACGATGTACGACGTACTCTCGTTTGCGTGGATCCACGGGGCATGTGACGTCGGCTCTCCGTGGTCTTCTGCTCCGGTGAAGTTTCTGTGCCCCGTACCCGGTTACGATCGGCATTTCGCTATCACCGAGTCGTTCGGTATCGAGCTGATTGCGGTCCCATTGCTCTCCGACGGTCCTGATGTCGACGCGATCCGGGAGTTGGTTGCCCGGGACCCGCAGATCAAGGGTATGTGGTGTGTCCCAATGTTTTCCAATCCCAGTGGGGTGACCTATTCCGAGCAGGTCACCAGCGACCTGCTGAGCATGCAGACCGCCGCACCGGACTTCCGCATCTTCTGGGACAACGCCTATGCGGTGCACGCCCTGGTCGGCGATGCCCCAGAGGTTCTCGATGTACTGGCCATCGCCGCACAGGCGGGCAATCCGGAGCGGCCGTTCGTCTTCGCGTCGACGTCGAAGATGACGATCGCCGGCGGCGGTGTGAGTTTCTTCGCCGGGTCCGGCGAGAACGTCGCGTGGTATCTGGGCCACCTCTCGCAGAAGCGGGTCGGACAGGACAAGGTCAACCAACTTCGGCATGTCCGGTTCTTCGGCGATGTGAACGGTGTTCGTACGCACATGCGCAAGCACCAACAGATTCTCGCCCCGAAGTTCGAACTCGTCACCGCCATCCTTCGCCGCGAGGTCGGCGATTCGGACATCGCGTCGTGGACGGAGCCGTGCGGAGGCTACTTCGTCAACCTCGAAGTGCTGCCTGGCACGGCCAAGCGGGTGGTGGCGCTGGCGAAGGATGCCGGTATCGCGCTGACACCGGCCGGTTCTGCATTCCCGTCCGGCAATGATCCTCGGGACAGCCATATCCGATTGGCACCGAGTTTGCCGTCCGAGGACGAGTTGCAGTTGGCGATCGACGGCCTGTGCACTTGCATCCGGATGGCGGCAGCCGAAGTCGTCCACCGCGATCGCGCCGCCGGTGTCCACCGCTCGTCGGTGTCGGTGTAGCCGACACCGATCGTCACCGGTGTGAACGCCGCTACGCGAAAAAACTCTCCCGGATAGGGAGATCCAGCTACCGCGGCAACACGGGGGAACGGCCGGAAGTATTAAGCAAAGTTAACGCTCGGCAATCGAGAACATCGTTCCGTTGACGGGGCGTAGACCGGATCATGGTGCATACGCGCCAGGACGAATCAGTGTCAGGCAGCCTCACCATCAAGTGCCACAGGAGATGTCAGGTGAATCTCGAAGGACTCGAACACGACCGTCAGCTCAGGGTCTGCGCTGAACTCGGTGCCTTGGCATCCGCACCGGGTGGCCACCAAGATTACGTCGATGCGCTCTTCCGTCACGAGCCTCGTGGCGAGCTCGCCGAATGGACCGACACCGCCCTCGCCGGCCGCGCCTATGAGTACCTGAACTTCGCTCGGATCCGGGCCGATGGAGCGGCACTGGTGCAGTGCGAGGCCGGAACCAACCACGCGCGTCTTCTGGTGGTCAACACCGACCTTCCCTTCCTGGTCGACTCTGTCGCGATGGTCATTCGACGACACGGCAGCGTTTCCGCTCTTCGGCACGTCACTCTGGCCGTGCGCCGCGACACCGACGGCGTGCTCGCCCCGGACGGTATAACCCGGCCCCGCCAGGACGATCAAGACGGCGACGATCCCCTGGTCGAGTCCTGGATGGAGATCACGTTCCAGCCGTCCGGAGGAAGCGAAACCAATTCACCCGAGTTTACTGCGATGATCGAGAGTGCGATTCGCAGCACCCTCGCCGACGTCACGGTCGCGGTGACCGATCAGACCGACATGGAAGGTGTCGCCCGCCAGGCAGCACTGTCCTTGAAGTCCGATGCGACCGAGAATCAACTCGAGAGCGCCTACGAGGCAAGCGAGCTTCTGCACTGGATGTGCGCCGAGAACTTCACGTTCCTCGGTTACTGCTCCTACCGCCTGGTGAAGGCAACGGAGTCGGGAACGGCTACCCTCGAACCACTTCCGGAGACCGGACTGGGAATCCTTCGACCCCATCACCACGAACACCGCCACCACACCCTCGATCCGCTGACCACGACTCGCGCGTTCGGCCCGAATGTGTTGATGGTGTCGGCGGCCGGCACCCGCAGCACGGTGCGGCGCGACGCCCCGTTGGACTACGTGGGAATCAAGATCGTCGATTCCGACGGGGTCACGGTCGGCGAGCACCGCTTCCTCGGTCTGTTCGAGAACACCCTCGACACGTCGGATATGCGGACGATCCCGGTCGTCAACCGAACTGCCGGAAGTACTCTGGCGATGCTCGAGCGCGATCCGCGCTCGCGAGAAGGTCTCGAGCTGCTCGACATTCTCCAGGACTACCCGCGGCGGGAGATTCTGCAGAGCACCGCCGAGGAGCTTGCTCCGACAGTTCTCGCGGTGCTGCATCTGCAACGGCATCCTCGTGTGCGAGCGTTCATTCGCCAGGACACCTACGGCCGGGCCATCTCGATTCTGCTGTATGTCCCCCAGGACCGGTTCTCACCTGCTCTTCGACGGGCAGTGGTGGCGGCGGTCTCGCAGTTCCTGGGCGGCGCCGCAGTAGATCACAACACACGAATCGGGGAAACCGCGCTGGTGCGTGTTCACGTCACCGCCTGGCCGAACACCGGGGACGAGCGCATCGATGTCGCGGAGTTGTCGCGCGTGGTGGTCGAAGCGGCCCGGTCGTGGACCGAGAAACTCGACGATCTCCTCTCCGATGCGTCGACGTCGGTTCACAACGACTTCATCCTCGTGTCAGTGCCTCTGAGCTATCAGGAGCGGTTCTCGCCCGCCGAAGCAGTCGCCCACTTGTCGGCGCTCTCCGAACTGACGCAGGATCCGTACCGACGGCTGCAGCTGACGATCACCCCACCCGAGAACGCAACCTCGGACCTGATCTCGGCCATCGCGGTCACCACCGAGCCGATGGTCCTCGCTTCGGCACTGCCGATCTTCGGGCACCTGGGATACGAACTCGCAGCAGAACATCCACACACGCTGACCAGTACCGACGGGCAACTCGCCTACGTATACGAGTTCATCCTCCGCTCGCGCTATCGCCAGCACCGCCTGGACGCGCCCACAGCGGCGCGGACCGCCGAGGCGTTCGAGGCGAGCTACAGCGGGCACACCGATGCGGACGCACTGCAGGCGCTCGTCACCACCGCGGCCATGGAGTGGCGCCAGGTCCTGGTCCTGCGCGCCTATGCCGCATATCTGCGGCAGAGCGGCTGGACCTTCTCCTCGGAGTTCGTCAATTCCGTGATCGCCGGCCACCCGAAGATCGCCGCTGCCCTGTGGACGCTGTTTCGCGCGCGGTTCGATCCGGCGCTTGCTGACGGCGAACGCAACCACAACGAACTGGTCGCGGAGATCGAAGGCGCAATCGACGAGGTTCAGGGAATCGAACCCGACCTGATCCTCCGAACCTTGCTCGACACCGTGCTCGCCACCTTGCGAACGAACGCGTTCCGGCGACTGTTCGCGCACACCGACGGACCAGTCGACACGATCTCGAGCTTCAAGCTCGATCCCCGCACGATTCGTGGCCTTCCCACTCCGGTACCGCAACTGGAGACGTGGGTGTTCGCCCGCAATGTCATGGGCACCCACCTGCGATTCGGGCACATTGCGCGCGGCGGCATCCGGTGGACCGACCGGGTCGAGGATTTCCGCACCGAGGTGCTCGGTCTGGTGCGTGCGCAGATGGTGAAGAACGCTGTCATCGTCCCCACCGGAGCCAAGGGCGCTTTCCTTCCGCGGCTGCTGCACACCGGCGCCGACCGAGCCCAGAAGCTCGAGATCGCGCGGACCGCATACAGCACGTTCGTCGAGGGACTGCTCGATCTGATCGACAACTTCACCAAGGACGAGTCCGGCACCTACCGCCTCGACCCGGCACCGCATACGGTGCGACACGACGGTGACGACACCTACCTGGTCCTCGCCGCCGACAAGGGCACCGCGCAGTTCTCCGACGTCGCCAACGCAATCGCCACCGGCCGCGGGTACTGGCTCGGGGACGCCTTCGCCTCGGGTGGGTCCAACGGATACGACCACAAGCAGATGGGTATCACCGCGCGCGGTGCCTGGGAATCGGTGCGCCAGCACCTTTTCGAGGTCGGCATCGACTCCGACACCGACCCGGTCACCGCGGTCGGGATCGGGGACATGAGCGGGGATGTCTTCGGGAACGGACTGCTGCGGTCCCGCTCGGTGCGCTTGGTCGCCGCCTTCGACCACCGGCACATCTTCCTCGATCCCCAGCCCGAGTCGGGCACGGCGTTCGAGGAACGGCAGCGGCTCTACGATCTGCCCGGCTCCTCCTGGGCCGACTACTCTCCCGACCTCATCAGCTCCGGAGGCGGCGTCTTCCCCCGCTCGGCGAAGCGTGTCACCCTCGCCCCGCAGGCCCGAGTCGCACTGGGACTGGACGAAGCACGGGCACACTACACACCGAATGAGCTGGTGCGGGCGATCCTGGCGGCACCGGTCGATCTGCTGTTCAACGGTGGGATCGGCACCTACGTACGCGCGAGTTCGGAAACCGACTCCGAGGTCGGCGACAGCGCGAACGACGCCGTCCGCATCACCGGGTGTGAGGTACGTGCCCGCGTGGTCGGTGAAGGCGGCAACCTCGGACTCACCCCGCTCGGACGGCGCGAGGCGGCGCTGCACGGTGTCCGGTTGAACACCGATGCGATCGACAACGTCGCCGGGGTCGATACCTCCGACCACGAGGTCAACATCAAGATCGCGCTCGACGATGCCGTCGCCGCCGGCCTCCTGGGCCAGGACAAACGCAACGTTCTGCTGCAATCGCTGACCGACGACATCGCCGACCGCGTTCTCGACCACAACCGCGCACAGAACACCATGCTTTCGGTGGCCCGTGCCGAGGCCGCGGAGATGGCGCCGGTGCATCGCCGGATGCTGACGGGACTCGAACGGAAGGGTTTGCTGTCCCGGGAGGTGGAGTCGCTTCCGAGTGACGCCGAGCTCGAACAGCGCATCACCCAGGGCGGGGTGTTGACCTCTCCCGAACTCGGCACCCTGCTGGCCTACGTGAAGTTGGAGATGAAATCTGCGGTCCTGGCGTCCGGGATCACCTCGGAGTCGTGGGCCGAGCATTTCCGCACCGAGTACTTCCCCGCCGATGTTGTCGCCGTGTGCGGTGATCGTCTGGGGGCGCACCCGTTGGCGAAGGAGATCACCGCCACCGCGATCACCAATCGCCTTGTCGACGACAACGGCATCACCTTCGTCTTCCGGATGCAGGAGGAAACCGGGGCGTCGGTAAGCGCGATCATCCGGGCGTGGGAGGTCGTCCGCCGCGCTATCGGTCAGCGCGACTATCTGTCCAGCATTGCCGAGCTGGACCCGTCGGTCACGGCGGACACCCGCGTCCGGATGCAGCTGAGCCATCGACGACTTGTCGAGCGCTCGGTGCGCTGGCTCCTGGCGAGCCGGCGGCAGACCATCGATGTGACCGGTGAAACTGCCCGCCTCACTCCCCTCGTCGAGTCGCTGCGCTGCTCCCTGGCGGATTTCCTCGTCGGCGCCGACCGGGCCGCAGTCGATGCCAAGCATCAGCGGTACCTCGACGACCGGAACGTCCCCGGACCCCTGGCCCGCAGATCGGCGAGCCTGTTCCAGGAGTTCTCGCTGTTCCCGATCAGCGAAACTGCACTGCGCACCGGCACAGATCCGGAAGGAGCGGCGCGCACCTACTTCCAGGTCGCCGAGAGGTTCCGCCTCGATCGGCTTCTGCGCCGGGTGGCGGCCCTGCGTCGAGTCGACAACTGGGACGCGATGTCCCGGGCCGCGCTGCGCGATGATCTCTACTTCGCGGTCAGCGACGCGACGCGGCGCCTGATCACTGACTCTGACCCGCGGCAGCCGCAGCCCGGTCAGGTCGGGGACCTTCCCTCCGAATGGCTCGACAACGTGCTGGACTCTGCCCTCGATCCGGCGCGCGAACCCGAGTTGGCGGTTCTGCTCGTTGCGACCAACGCCCTGCGTTCGTTCGCGGAGAACCTCGCCTGACGGCATCGATGAACCCGACACACATTCGTCACACCCGAATCGGAGTGAATCCTCAATGCCCGCTACAACAGTGTCCGTTCACGATCTACCCGACCTCGCGGGTGCAGACCTCGGCGTCAGCCCATGGCGCGAAGTGTCCCAATCCGACATCGCAGGGTTCGCCGCGCTGACCGGTGACGAACAGTGGATTCACACCGACGCTTCACGTGCGAAGGTGGGCCCGTTCGGAACCACCATCGCACACGGGTATCTGACTCTGTCCCTTGTTGTTCCACTGCTCGCCGAACTCCTCGACCTCACCAACGTGAGGATGGTCGTCAATTACGGGCTCAACCGGGTGCGGTTCCCGTCGGCGGTCCCGGCCGGTGCGCGCATCCGCCTGGCCGCGACCGTCACCGAGGTGACTCGGATCGGCGACGACTGCTATGAGCTCGTCATCCTCGGCAAGCTCGAATGCGAGCGCGCCACCAAACCCGCAGCTGTCGTCGAGCTGATCTACCGCGCATACGAGTAAGAACTTCACCAGAGGGGGAATACGTCAGTTGTCGATCCTGAAAGCCATCCCATCGTGGACACCGCCGCGTGATCTCGGGGCGCTGAGAATCACCACCTCCGATGTCGACCCTGCAGCGTTCCTGCGCTCACTCGGAGCAGCAGGCGTCGGCGCGCTGAAGCACCCCAGTGGAACCGCTGCCGCGCATTGTCGGCTCCTACTCGGCTCCGGCAGTGCGCTGCGTACTGCCGCCGGCCGGGCGATCGGCCGAGACAATCCGGGACCGATAGTGCCCAAGCCCGGTGACAAGCGGTTCTCCGACAATGCGTATCGGGAGAACGCCGCCTACTTTTACCTGGCACAGCAGTACCTGCTTCTCGAACACCTGGTCAACGAGCTCATCGACGGCGCCGAATTGAATGAGGACACCGCGGTCAAAGCGCGGTTTGCCGCCCGGTTCATTCTGGATGCCCTCAGCCCCACCAACACCCTCCCCGGTAACCCGGCAGCGATCCGCAAGGCTTTCGACACCGGTGGGCTCAGTCTCGTGCGTGGTCTTCGGAACTTTCTGCACGATCTCCGGCACAACGGAGGGTGGCCGTCGCAGGTCGATCGGTCACAGTTCGCGGTGGGCGTCGATCTCGGCGCCACACCCGGATCCGTTGTCTACCGCAGCGATCTGATCGAGCTCATCCAGTACTCGCCGCAAACCCCCGATGTGTACGCGACCCCACTGCTGTTCTGCCCGCCGTGGATCAACAAGTTCTACATCATGGACCTGGCACCGGGAAAGAGCCTGATCGAATGGGCGGTTCAGCACGGCCACACCTGTTTCGCCATCAGCTACCGCAACCCGGATGCATCGATGAGTGGCCTCGGGTTCCGCGACTACCTCTTCGACGGCCCGCTCGACGCGATCCGAGTCGTCCGCGAGATCACCGGCGCGGAGACGGTCAACACTGTATCCATCTGCCTGGGTGGCACCCTGACGGCGTTGGGTCTGGCGTACAACGCAGCCCAGGACGATCCGTCCATCGGATCCGCGACCTTCATCAATACTCACACCGACTTCACCGAGCCGGGAGTGCTCGGCGCGTTCACCGATGAGGACACGATTGCGGCGTTGGAGAAGCAGATGGCCCGGAAGGGGTATCTCGATTCGTCGCAGATGGCACGCACCTTCAGCACCCTGCGCGCCAATGACCTGATCTTCCAGTTCGTGATCAACAACTGGTTGCTCGGCAACAAGCCTCCCGCGTTCGACCTGCTCGCCTGGAATGCCGATTCCACCCGCATGCCCGCACGCATGCACGGGGAGTATCTACGCTCGTGCTACCTGCGTAACGAGTTCTCGCGGGGCGAGTTCGAGATCAACGGGGAGCTCCTCGATCCCTCGCGGGTGGACATCGACAGCTACATCGTGGCGGCGGTCGACGACCATGTCGTGCCGTGGACGTCGAGCTACAAGACCACCCACTTGCTCGGCGGGGACAGCCGGTTCGTTCTGAGCACGTCCGGGCACATCGCCGGAATCGTCAACCCGCCGAGCCCGAAGGCCAAGCACTGGGTGAATGAGGTCCTCAGCGCCGATCCCCACGACTGGAAGGCCGCCGCCGAGCTGCGGGACGGCACGTGGTGGCTGGACTGGGCGACGTGGCTCGCCGACCGAGCCGGCGCGAAGCGTCCGGCACCTCCGAGCCTGGGCAGCCCCACATATCCGCCGCTCGACGACGCACCCGGCGTCTACGTGCAGGAGGAGGCGTGACAGTGGCGAACACGGAGCCGACCTCGACCACATTCGAGGTGCCGACTCGCCACGGACAGCAGGTTGCGGTGCACGTGAGCGGATCCGGAAACCCGGTGGTTCTGCTCAACGGTCTTGCGCGACCGATGGCGAGCTGGTCGGACTTCACCCCCGTGCTGGGCGAGCGGATGGTCGTATCCTTCGACTTCCCCGGCGTCGGCGCGTCGAAAACTCCGAAGCTGCCGTTGTCGATGCAGGCACTGTCGGACGTCGTCGCCGACGTACTCGACGCAGTGGACGTCGCACGGGCCGATGTCGTCGGCTTCTCGCACGGCGGCGCAATCGCCCAGCAGTTCGCCTTCAGCTCACCCGAGCGAGTCCGCAGACTGGCCTTGCTGTCCACCTCCTGCGGTAGCGGGGCAACACCAGGGTCCGGAAAAGCGCTGTGGACCAGCGCTATCGGTCCACACCGTTCTCGTCGTTGGGGGCTGGCACGTACGGTTGGTGCGCTCTGGCAGGTCGCAGCAGTAGCGAACTGGTCGAGTATCCCCCTTCTCGGATCGATCTCGGCGCCGACGCTGGTGGTGTCCGGTGAGTACGACCGGATCGTGCCACCGACGAACAGTCAGCTGCTTGCCGCGCGGATACCGAACGCGGTGTTATCCGTCGTTCCGGCGGGACACGACCTGCAACGCCCGGATGTCGCTAACCCAGTCGCCATGCGGATGTTGCGATTTCTCGATGGGCCCGTCCCCGAGGACATGGCGGTAGATGACGACGCCGGCCTCAGCCCGTGTTTGTGAGCCCCACAGATTGCACGGAAACTACCGAAGGAGTTCAGTTGTCCTTGCTACATTTCGACGAACGCGTAGCCATCGTGACCGGAGCCGGCAACGGTCTGGGCCGATCGCACGCCCTCGAACTCGCGCGCCGGGGTGCGCGGGTGGTGGTCAATGACCTGGGTGGCTCGCTACATGGTGACGGACAGTCGACGGACGCGGCGCAGGCCGTCGTCGACGAGATTACCGCGTTCGGCGGTACGGCCGTCGCCAACCGTGACAGCGTCGCCACGGAAGAGAGCGGTCGCGCGATCGTCCAGACGGCGCTCGATGAGTTCGGCCGGCTGGACGTTCTGGTCAACAATGCAGGTATTCTTCGGGACAAGGCCTTTCACAAGATGGACGGTTCGATGATCGATGCCGTCATCGACGTTCATCTGAAGGGAACGCTGTTCGTCACTCAACCCGCCTTCCGCGCCATGCGGGAGGCGGGCTACGGCCGAATCGTCAACACCAGCTCGGCCTCCGGCCTGTTCGGAAATTTCGGGCAGGCGAACTACGGCGCCGCGAAGGCCGGGATCGCAGGTCTCACCCGCGTTCTCGCGCTCGAAGGGGCGGCCTACGGGATCACCGCGAACGCAATCGCGCCGATTGCCGCCACCCGTATGACCGCGGGGCTGCTGGGCGATCTGACAGCACGCGCGACGCCGGAAGGCGTCAGCCCAGTGGTTTCCTTCCTCGCCCACGAGGACTGCCCCGTCTCCGGTGCCGTGTACTCGGTCGCCGGCGGCCGGGTTGCAAAGATCTTCGTCGGCGAAACCTCGGGGGCAATCCTGGAGGAGCTGACGGCGGAAGCGGTCCGTGACCAGCTCTCCGAAATCGAAGATCAGAGTGCATATCACGAGCCCACGTCCTTGGACATGGCCACAGCGATCATTGCCCGCGCGCTCAGCTGACGAACGTGTGCGGGCAGCGACCACGTCGCTGCCCGCACGTGCTTCCGAGCTCGACTCCCGCCGGCGAACCTCGTCGAGTTCGAATCTGCCTGTCAGTCCTGATGGTTCCTCCGGCGGCGCTCGATCATCTGATGCGAGACGAACCGCTCGAGCTCCTGGAGGGTTTCCGGATGGAGCGTGCGCCGGACCGGCCCCTCGAGCGCCTCGGCGAGACGATCCACATACCGACTGGGGGTCATCCCGAACTCGACCCAGAGGTGTTCGTTCACGATGGTGCCGAAAGGTAGCCACGTCAACGCGAACTCGACGAGGGCGCGCTCCTCGCGGCAGACGGTGGCAATACCTCGACGACGGCCGAGATGGGTGATCGGCCGTCGAGTCGTTGCCGGTCGTTGATCATTTCTCATGTCAGATCCTTCGGAAGAGTGCGGCGAGGGCCTGGCCGCCGCCGATGCACATGGTGACGATGCCGAGTTCGAGGTCGCGGCGCACCAGGTCCTTCGCCAGGCGCAGGCTCAGGATCGTCCCGGTCGCCCCGACCGGATGCCCCAGCGCGATCGCACCGCCGTACGGGTTGGTCTTGTCCGGGTTCAGCTTCGCGTCCCGGATCACCGCAACCGCCTGCGACGCGAACGCCTCGTTCAGCTCGATCACGTCGATGTCGCCGGGGGTGGTGCCGGTCTGCTCGAACAGGTTCGCCAACGCCAGCACGGGGGCGTACCCCATCAGGGCCGGGTCCATCGCCGCCGTCGCGACCGCCTCGAGCGTGACCAGCCCGGTCAGGCCCTTCTCCTGCGCGGCGGACTGGGTGGCCAGGACCAGGGCCGCGGCGCCGTCGTTGATCCCGGACGCGTTGCCCGCGGTCACCGACCCGCCCTCCTCGAACGCCGGCCGCAGCTTCGCGAGGGTCTCGAGGGTGGTGTCGGGCTTGGGGTGCTCGTCGACGTCGATCGTCTTCGGGCGGCGGCCCCCGATCTGCACCGGGGTGATCTCCTCGGCGAACGCCGCCCGCGCGGCCTCGGAGGCGGCGCGGCGCTGGGATTCGACGGCGAACTCGTCCTGCTGCCGGCGGCTCACGTCGTATGTGCGGGCGACGGCCTCGGCGGTGCGGCCCATGTGCACCCCGCCGAACGGGTCGGTCAGGATCGCGACCGTGCCATCCACGAGTTTGCGGTCGCCGAGCTTGTAGCCGGAGCGGGCGGAGAAGTCGTAGAACGGCATCCGCGACATGTTCTCGTCGCCGCCGGCGAGGGCGAAGTTCACCCCACCCCAGCGCATCTGCTGCGCCGCCGACCACACCGCCTGCAGACCGGACCCGCACAGCCGGTTGACGGTGTACGCCGGCGTCTTCTCCGGAAGTCCCGCGGCCAGGGCCACGCGGCGGGCGTTGTAGGCGTCCGGTCCGACCTGACCGATGCAGCCCATCACCACCTCGTCGATGTCCTCACCCGGCACCCCGGCACGCCCCAGCGCCGCCTTCGCGGCGGTGGCACCCAGCTCGTGGGCGGGCACGTCCTTGAACGCACCACCGAAGCTGCCGATCGGGGTCCTCGCGCCGTCGACTACCACGATCGGTTCAGGAGAATTCATGACGTGCCTTTCAGGTTGTACTGCCGGGCGGCAGCTGCGGTCGGCGGGGCCTGTATCAACGTCGAAGGGGGCGGCACTGGTCGGCGCCGCCCCCTTCGAAGAATCACACCGGGACGACGTCGTCTTCGAGGTGATTTTCCCGCACTTCGTCGGTCTGGAAGCCGGAGGCAACCGACCAGTAGTAGCCTGCGAGGCCTGCGACCGTCACCGGGATGAGGTCCCAGCCTTCCCCGAAGACGGGGTGGTCGAGCGGCCCGTAGCTTCCATAGAAGGACAGGAAGAGCACGGCCATCAACAACGTGACGAACCAGGTCGATCGGGAAACATGAACGCGGCCAACGGTGTTACTCATCAGGTAGAGGACAATCCCGCCGACGGCGAGCACTGCCGTGCAGGCTGCCAGATAGGCGGGGGTATCCCAGGCTCCCTCTCGCTGGCCGCCGCTGACCGTCATGAACCATCCACCCTGCCAGCTCACGAAGCCCCACGCCGCGAGGAATACCGCGGACCAGCTGTACGCGCGAGCGCGGGTGATCCAGCCCTGTCGTACGGCGATGTATGCGACGTATGCCGGGGTACCAGCGAAGACCACGATGGCCAGGTTGAGGACGGTCGAGAAGCCGGCGACGTACACCAGGATCAGGGTTGCCACGAAGCTGGCGGGCGCCCAGAATCCGGCATTTCGGAGGCGGAAGGGACGAGGCAGGTCAGGGGCGGTGCGGCGGAGAACCATCATGCTGGAGCTGCCGACGAGGTAGCTCAGCAGCAGTGCCACCGACACGATGGAGACGAGGCGGTACCAGCTCGGCAGCGGGAGCAGGAACAGGCAGGACACGGCGAAGGAGACGAGCAGCGACATCCACGGCACGGCGAATCGGTTCAGTCGCTGCAACAGCGACGGTGCCATGTCGTGCTCGGACAGTGCGTAGGTCGACCGGGTGGCACTACCGAGGAACACCCACCCGGTTGCGGCCGGGGAGACGATCGCGTCGATCAGGAGCAGTGTGCCGAATCCGCCGAATCCGGCGGCGATGAGGGCCTGGAACAGTGGTGCCGATGCCCAGTCACTCGACAGCAGCGATCCCCATTGGCCCGGTGCCAGGCCGGCGGCGGTCCAGTCGAGTGCTCCGATGAACGCAACCTGGAGCAGCACGTAGACGACCATCGGGATGAGGATGGATGCGGCGATGGCGATGGGGATGTTGCGCTGTGGGTTCTTGCATTCGCCGCCGAAGTCGAGCACCTGGCGGAAGCCGAGGTAGGCGAAGGCGATACCGGTGGCGGGGATGGCGTGGAGGACGCCGTCGAATCCCATGGCGAAGAATCCGGTCTCGGTGAAGTTGGAGCTGCGGAACGCGGTGAACAGCAGGATGAAGGTCAGCGTCGGGATCGCGATCTTCCACAACGTGATCCAACGGTTCGCTTCACTGAGCATTTTGATGCCGAAGATGTTGAGGACGGTGAAGACTGCGAGGATGGCGACACCGGCGAGGATTCCCCTCGGCCAGGTCAGGATCTCGAGGCCGTCGACCTCGTGCATCAATCCGAGCTCGGGCCAGTTGCTGCTGACATAGGTCAGCACTGCCTGCGCCTCGAGGGTGGTGACCGCGACGGTGGCGATCCAGTACGCGCCGCCGACCAGCCAGCCGGTCATCATGCCGTGCGACAGGCTCGGGTACCGGACCGGTCCGCCCGAGCGGGGGAGCATGGCGCCCAGTTCCATCCAGGGCATCGCGATGACACCGAAAAGTAGAGCCGCGAGTACCCAGGACAAGACTGCGGCCGGTCCTGCGGCCCCCGCGGCGGACAGAACGGCGAACAACCACCCGGAGCCGATCTGCGCACTCACACCGAGGAAGATCAAGTTGGTCAGGGACATCGAGCGCGTCAATTTCTCCGACGACGCTCCCGGGGCGGCGATGCCACCCGATGGTGCGGATGAAAGTGCCATGAGTTTCCTGTTTCGTGATCAGCGGCGCCGGCAGTTTCTTCGGCACATGAGCGCTGAGGGGAGGGAGGGGGTGCCCTGCATCCGGTTCGGATTCGAAATCCGAAGCGCCGGAGGAGGACAGATCGAAGATTACAGGGCATTGGTGACGGAGAACACAGTCACCTGAGAGCGTTCATCGTGGGTGATGGCAGTGAGTGCATTCGCTTATCACCGGAGTCGGAAGTGTTCTCGACCTGGACATCTGCCGGACCGAAAGGGCGCGGACAGAAGGGGATCTGGGGGTCTTGCCACGTCGCGGACGGGCAGCCTGGAGCGGGGGAGATTACTCCCAGGCCAGAGGAAGGCAGCGAGTGCGCCATTGAACTTGCCGCCTCCCCCTGGCTTTTCGGGGTTGGGCGCGGCGATGACGCGGTGCATTGTTGCACGCACCATTCGCCGTGTCCGATTCTCGATGCGGCCGTCGGCAGGACCGAGCCCTGGCCGGTGACCCGGAGGGTACGGGCGGGAAGCCGTACCCCTACGCCGGTCAGAAGACCAGCGACACCGAATTCTCGATGGCACCGGTCTGGAATC
Source organism: Rhodococcus sp. NPDC059968 (assembly GCF_042738615.1). NCBI lineage: Bacteria > Bacillati > Actinomycetota > Actinomycetes > Mycobacteriales > Nocardiaceae > Rhodococcus > Rhodococcus sp. NPDC059968. Next base: position 2,990 of record NZ_JBHWUE010000133.1, on the reverse strand, counting down.
GGGCCAGGGACAGCTCGGACAGGTCGATGCTGGTGATGGTCCCGGTGGTGACCTGCTCGGTGACGAGCCGACCGATCTCCGGTGCCTGGATCAGGCCGTGCCCGGAGAAGCCACATGCGTTGATCCACTGTGGTTCTCGCGGGTCGGCGCCGACGATGCCGTCGTGGTCGGGGGTGTTCTCGTAAGTGCCCGCCCAGCAGGCACGGCGATCGAGTGGCAGCTCCACCAGCCAGGGGAAGCGGTCGGCGGCCAGCGCCAGCAACTCCTCCATCCAGGGCCAGTCGATCGCGGTGTTGTATCCGTCGACCTCGGTGGGCTTGGCGCCGGCGAAGAGCAGCCGTTGTCCTTCGCTGCGCATGTACACACCCGTCGCCAGGTCCACCGTCATGGGCACGTACGAATCGAGGGCGCCCTCGGCGGTGGCGTAGACGTTGCGACGGGAATGCACCACGGGCACGTCGAGCCCTGCGAGACCAGCGACTTCGCCCGCCCAACCGCCCGCGGCGTTGATCACATGGCGGGCAGTAACCGTGCGGTCGCCCGCCGAGACGGTCCACAGCTCGCCGACCTTGTCGATCCCGTCCACCGATGCCTTGAAGAAGACGTCGGCGCCCTTGCCGCGAGCGAGGGCGAGAAATGCGTTCGTCGCACCGTGCGGGTCGATCTGCCCATCTGCAGTTCCCCAGGTGGCCCCGCCGATTCCGGCCGGGTCGAAGGGGGTGATCTTCTGGGCCCGGTCGACGTCGAGGACCTCGACCGGAACACCGTGGGCGCGTTGGAGCTCGACAGCTTGGAGCTGACGTTCCCAGATCGCTTCCGGCACCAGGAACAGGTACCCGTTGGGCTGGTACCCGATGTCGATGCCGTACCGGTCCTGAAAGTCGCGATAGAAGCGGATGCTGCGCCAGGACAGCTCGGTGTTGAGGCCGTCGGCCCACTGCGCACGGACCGAGGCGAACGACAACCCGGTGCTGCCCTCGGCGGCACCGGCCTTTGCCTCGAGCACGGCAACCTCAAGCCCCTGCTGGGCCAGGTGGTGTGCACAGCTGGCACCGATGATGCCGGCTCCGACGACCACGACGTCGTACACGGTTGGATTGGTCATGACGTTTCCTGTCGTGGATCGGACGTTACTTCTCGAGGTGGGGGTAGCGGTAGTCCGTCACCCTCAGGTGGTTTTCCTTCGTGGTCCGCGGGCTGGCGAAACGAATCAGGTTCCACACCGTGCCGGCCTTGTCGTTGGTGCCCGACGCGCGCGCACCGCCGAACGGCTGCTGGCCGACGACGGAGCCGGTGGGCTTGTCGTTGACGTAGAAGTTGCCCGCCGTGTACCGCAGGGCGGCATCGGCCTCTTCGACCGCGCGGCGATCCTCGGCGAACACGGCGCCGGTGAGGCCGTACGGCGTCGAGGTGTCGACCAGACGTAGTACGTCGTTCCAGTCGGAGTCCTCGTACACATAGGTCGTCAGAACCGGGGCGAAGATTTCCTCGGTGATCAGCGGCGAGCGCGGGTCAGTGACCTCCAGGATGGTGGGGTCGACGAACCAGCCGACGGTGTCGTCGGTGTTACCGCCGACGACCACAGCCTTCTCGGCGCGAGCCCGCGCGAGGATCTCGGTGTGCTTGGCATGCTGGCGACCGTTGATGACGGCGCCGACGTAGACCTCGGGGTCGGTGGGGTCGCCGACCTTGATCTGTTCGGTCAGCGCAACGAGCCGATCTTTCAGGCGCGGCCAGAGGCTGCGCGGCACGTAGACGCGGGAGGCAGCCGAACACTTCTGGCCCTGGAACTCGTAGGCGCCGCGGATGCAAGCGACAGCGAGGGCCTCGAGATCGGCGCTCGGGTGGGCCAGGATGAAGTCCTTACCACCGGTCTCACCCACCACGCGCGGGTAGTTGCGGTACGTTCCGACGTTCTTGCCGACCTCCTGCCACATGTGCTGGAAAGTCCCGGTGGAACCGGTGAAGTGGACGGCGGCGAGGTGTTCGTTGCCGAGGGCGGTGGGGCCCACGTCGCTGCCGGTGCCGTAGACGACATTGATGACACCGTCCGGCAGACCGGCTTCACGCAGCAACTGCAGAGACAGGTGGGCGACGAGCGAGGCGCTCTCGGCCGGCTTCCACACCACGGTGTTGCCCAACACTGCGGGCCCGAACGCAAGGTTGTTCATGCACGTGAAGTTGAACGGGGTGACCGCGAAGACGAAGCCCTCCAGCGGCCGGTACTCGATTCGGTTCCACGCACCGGCCTGCGAGCCGGGCTGCGTCTCGTACATGTCGAGCATGTTCTTGACATTCACGCGAATGAAATCGACTGTCTCACAAGCGGCGTCGATGTCAGCCTGGTAGGTGGTCTTGGACAGTTCGAGCATCGTCGCGGCGTTGAGCTTGGCCCGCCACGGGCCGTGCTCGAGCATGTCGGCTGCCTTGAGGAAGGGGGCGACCCGCTCCTCCCAGGGCAGGGTGCCCCACCACCGGGCCGCCTCGAGCGAGGCGTCGATCGCGGCCTGGGTCTCGGACGGGCCGGCCAGGTCGAGCTCACCGAGCCTCTGCGAGTGGTTGTGCGGCGCCTGGATGGCCATGGTGCGGCCGGTGCGGACCTCCTTGCCGGCGATGTTGCTCGTGACCTGGAAGTCGGTGTTGCGGATCTCGTCGAGCGCGGCGGCGATCTCTGCGCGCTCGGTCGAGTCGGCAGCGAAGTCGTAGGGATCGGTGGGGCCGATGGGAAAGAGGCCGGTACGGCCGGCGGAAATGTTCATCAATCGTCTCCAGAGCGGGTGGTCGATGGTCTGACCAACGGTCCCACAGTGGTGCGAGTGAGTCAATGCACAGCACTTAACGGTTTGTTACGGCGGCCACTAAGGACCTGTGACAAAATAATGTCGCTTTAGCTGATTTCGGGCGTTACCGTTGAGCTATGACGGATGTGGCGGACTCGGTGGCGCGGCGGTATGCCGTGATGCGCCCGCATTTGACGGAGTTTCAGCGGC
>NZ_JBHWUE010000132.1:0-22937 GCF_042738615.1 Rhodococcus sp. NPDC059968 | reverse complement strand
CGATCGCGTCGTAGCTCGATTCCGCAAGCTTGTCCCGCAAGCGGTCCAGCCGCGCCTCGGTGATATCGCCAATGTCCGGTAGTGTCAACGTCATTTGACTACTTCTTTCACTGCTGTGTGAGTGTTTTGGCTATGTGAGTCTTTTGGGTGAGTGTTCGAATCGGCCGGAGGCTGCTCTGCATAGGGGCGTACGGCGGCGACACAGGCGAGGCTGATCGCGACAGCGACCAGTCCGTACGCGGTGATGGCGAGCGAAGAGCCGGTGAATTCGAGCAGCGTCACGGCCACGAAAGGTGCGATGCCGCCGCCCACGATGCCGGCGAGCTGGAAACTGAACGACATACCACTAAAGCGCATCTCCGGCGGAAACAGGCTGGACATAAAACCTGCGTAGGGTGCCCAAAATGCTTTAGCCGCAATACCACTGGTAAAGACAGCAGCCGCGATAGCAAGCGCCGGCTGCCCCGCATTGAGCAGGGGGAAGTAGGCGGCCACCCCGACACCGAGAGCAAGAAGCCCGCACATCGCCAACTTACGCAGGCCGATCCGATCGGCGAGCACACCCATCAGTGGCGTGACGATCACCCCGACTCCCGCTGCGGCCATCGTCGCGATGAGCACCACCGAGCCATCCATCAAGTTTTCATGCGTGACGTAGGTGATGGCGAACACGGTCACGATGTAGAAAGCGACATCGTTGCCGAGACGGCACCCCATCGAGAGCACGAAGTTGCGCGGCTGTTCCCGCAACAACGTCACCAACGGCCGCTTCAGTGGCGCGCTGACTGTTGCCATGCGCTGCTCGAACTCGGGCGTTTCGGTGACCCTCAACCGCAGCCACATCCCGATGGCGACGATGACGAGCCCGAGCAGGAACGGCACACGCCACCCCCACGCCAGGAAGGCCTCTTCACTAGTAGTGGCCTTGACGACCGCGAACGCGCCGTTGGCGAGCAGTAGTCCGAGTGGGTCACCGACCTGGGGAATGCTGCCGAACAAACCCTTGCGCCGGCTCCCCGACGTTTGCTCTACAGCAAGTAGTACCGAACCACTCCACTCCCCGCCGAGCGAGAGGCCCTGCACGATTCGACACACCACCAGTAGCGCCGGCGCCCACATGCCCACCTGGTCGTAGGTGGGAAGCAGCCCGATACCGCCGGTGGCGATACCCATCGCAAACAAGGTGATGAGAAGGACTTTGCGACGACCGATGCGGTCACCGAAATGACCGGCGATCACCGCTCCGACCGGCCGGGCGAGAAACCCTACCGCAAACGTCGCGAATGCGCTGAGCAACCCCGCGGTCGGTGAACTGTGGGGGAAGAAAACTTTGGGGAACACCAGCGCGGCAGCCAGCCCGAAAATGATGTAGTCGTAGAACTCGAGCGTGCTGCCGAACAGGCTCGCTTGCAGCGCGCGTCGGAGCCGTTGGTCCGAATTTTTGGCCATGGGGAGTCTCTTCTTTGTCGCGTCGTTGTGAGGGATGTCATGAGTATGGTGAGACACAAAAATTCACACAAGGTACCGTTGCTGAGCGAAATCGTTCACTTCCTCTGAATGATTAGCGCAGGCGTGCGCCGCCACGCCTATCAACGAACTCGACAGACGCGGAAACCATCGCCTCCGTTTGCGCAGCACAATCTTTCGCACCGTCCAGGGTTTTCCCAACCAGTCGGCTCAGCTCAGGCACTCGAGACCGAGGCCGGTCTCCGGCTGCTCGGACGAGTGGGCGCAATACGCGGCGGACGCAGGCTTCCAACCCGGCATCAGGTTGCAGCCGCCCACGAGTCCATTCACGGACAGTTGGGACACGCGGGCCGTGGCCAACGCGTCGCTGGCAGGCCGCCTGCTCTGGCGCTCACCGAAGCCGTGGTTCTGCTCGAAACCACACGCCCACCAGGACTCGGTAATAGCCCTGCGTGCTGGCAGAGACCCACCCGTAATCGAGGCTATATGTCACGAACCTTCCAACAGCGGAGGCGGCTACTGGAGCACAGTCGGCAGCAGCGAGGTGATCCGGATAGCCCACCAGGTTCCGCATCGTAGATCTGGCCAGCGAACCTGTAGAGATCATCCTTGTCGCGGGCGGCTACCTGAAGCAACAGACCCGACGATCCCACCGAGTCCCTGGACCTCTAGTACTTCCGAAATTTGCATCGAGGCAGCGGTGACGACGTGGGTGGACGAGGTCGCCGCGACCCTGCCGATACGTGTGCACCCTGTGATCCGCGCCGTTGCCAATCCTCAGTGGACCTGTCTGTGTGGATGGCCAGCGGACGGCGCCCTTGAGGGATCGCGGCCGTGGCCAGCGCGAGATGGTCGGTGGACGTGGCGTCGGGAACGGGAAACGTTTCCTCGCGCTCCGGAGCATTAACAGCAACCGCCGCTACGTCATCGGAGTGTGACGACCGTTCCGTCATCGTGGGTCGTCAGATCCGGCGAGACAGCGCTGGGCCGTGCTTGCTCGCACATCATGCGTCCCATCGCTATGGCCTCGCCGACGACAAGCACGACCGGCACCGCGATCACAGTTGACGCGAACGCGATACCCGCATCAACCACCAACCGAAGGACCTCGACACCAGAGGCAAGGTGGAACCTCATACCTTCTCCTAGACGTGCACCCCCGGATGCTTGGGACATCACTGGGGTTTGAGCAGTTCGTGGATGGTGGCTGTCTCGGTGGCTTCTTCGTTGTCGTCGAACAGCGGCCGGATTCCGCGTGCTGCCATGATCTGGTCGTTGCTGCCGCCCGCTGCGATCATCGGCCACACCAGGGCGTCGTCCCCGACGATGAAGTCGATGACGACGGGGCGGTCGTTGATCGCGCGGGCTTGGGCGATCACCGCGTCGACTTCCTCCTCACGTTCGCAGCGCAGGGCGACGCACCCCAGCGCCTCGGAGAGCTGCACGAAGTCGGGGATGCGGCGCGAGTGGGTGGCCAGGTCGACGTTCGAGTACCGGCCGCCGTAGTGGATTTCCTGGAGTTGTTTGACCATGCCGAGGTTGCCGTTGTTGATCAGGGCGACCTTGATCGGAACACCTTCGATCGCGGCGGTGGCCAGTTCCTGGTTGGTCATCTGGAAGCAGCCGTCTCCGTCGATCGCCCACACCTCGCGGTCGGGTGCTCCGAGTTTGGCGCCGAGCGCGGCGGGAACTGCGTAGCCCATCGTGCCCAGACCACCTGAATTGAGCCAGGTGCGGGGCTTTTCGTAGCTGATGTGGTGGGCGGCCCACATCTGGTGCTGTCCGACCCCGGAGACGTAGATCGCGTCGGGACCGGCGGCCTTGCCGAGCGCTTCGATGACGAACTCCGGCGACAGGGCACCGTCACGTGGCCGGTCGTAACTGACCGGGTAGGTCCGGCGGACCCCGTCGAGGTAGGTGCGCCAACCGGTCAGGTCGGTCGTTCGGCCTTGGTCGCGGTGGGCACGTATTGCGTCGATCAGTGCTGTGATGGTCTGGTTGCAGTCGCCGACGATCGGCACGTCGACGTATCGGTTCTTGCCGATCTCGGCGGGGTCGATGTCGGCGTGGATGACCTGGGCGCCGGGGGCGAACGAGGTCGCTTCGCCGGTGACGCGGTCGTCGAACCGGGCACCGAGGGTGATCAGCAGGTCACTCTTCTGCAGCGCAGCCACGGCGGCGACGGTGCCGTGCATGCCGGGCATTCCGTAGTGCAAGCGGTGGCTGTCGGGGAACGCTCCGCGGGCCATCAGCGTGGTCACGACGGGGATGCCGGTCAGTTCGGCGAGCTCGATCAGCTCGGTCGAGGCCTCGGCTTTGATGACGCCCCCGCCGACGTAGAGGACCGGCGCCTTCGCGGCGGTGATGAGGTCGGCGGCCGCGCGGATCTGCTTGCGGTGCGGTTTGGTGATCGGCCGGTAGCCGGGCAGGTGTGTCTCCGGTGGCCAGGAGAAGGTGTTCGTGGCCTGCAGGACATCCTTCGGGATGTCGACGAGCACGGCGCCGGGGCGGCCGGTGGCGGCGATGTGGAACGCCTCCGCGAGGGTGCGGGGGATGTCTTTGGGGTCGGTGATCAGGAAGTTGTGCTTGGTGATCGGCATGGTGATGCCGCAGATGTCGGCTTCCTGGAAGGCGTCGGTGCCGATCAGTCCGCGTCCGACCTGTCCGGTGATCGCCACGATCGGCACCGAGTCCATCTGTGCGTCGGCGAGGGGGGTGACCAGGTTGGTCGCGCCCGGCCCGGAGGTCGCCATGCACACTCCGACCTTGCCGGTGGCTTGGGCGTAGCCGGTCGCGGCGTGACCGGCGCCCTGCTCGTGGCGCACGAGCACGTGACGTAGCCGTCGGGAGTCGATCAGTGGGTCGTACACCGGCAGGATCGCCCCGCCCGGGATGCCGAAGACCACCTCGACGTCGAGCTCTTCGAGCGAGCGCACCACCGCCTGGGCGCCGGTCATCCGCACCGGGTGGCGGCGCTCACTGTGGGGGGTGGAGGCGGCGGCGTGCCGGCTGGCTGGCTCGGTATCGAAAATCGCCGCAAGGTGTCGCCGTGTAGCGGGAGCGGAAGATCTCACAGAAAGTCCTCGAGGAGTTGGGTCCGCGCTGCATCATGCGTGCGCACGGACTTGTGGTTGCGGGTCGGAATCCGCCGTATACATTGCGCCGGTACTTACGCGGCGGCGGCGTTGCCCGGGTACCCGGCCTCGTGAGCTCTCCCGGCGGGCGATCGAGGAACGCCGTGTCGTGTTCCTCGTGCCTGACGTGATCACAGTCAAGCAGCGACAGGCAGATACGGCAATCAGCACCCGCGACACTGAGCAACCTGCACGCCGGTTTCGATCCTCACCCGCTCGCAGGGTTCATCCTGCCAACCAACGCCGCTCCCGATCTTGCCGGCGGACGAAATCGCCGCACTCCCCATGATCAGTCAAGGTGACTTGCGATCGCACCGTCTACCCGATGTGGGACCGTGGGCCGTGTCATGTCGTCCGCACCTGGCCATCAAGGCCATCGCACCGGCGGACCGGTGACACTGCCGAATCGGCCGCAGTGTCCTGGTGAAGGGATTGCTGTCCCATCAGTCAGATTCCCACGCCTGCACTGATGATCGTCCCTGTGCGCTGGAGATGCGGCGCCCAACTGGCGAGTCAAACGGATGATCTCGCATCACGGCAGATTCCGGGGCGGGGCGGGCGAGTTTTTTGGAGCAGAAGTCCATCAAGTACGTGCGGGTTGCAAAGTCGACTTCGTTGATCAGTGTGGACGTCACCATCTCCAGGAGGCGTTGGTAGAACACAATCGGGGTGATTCCGAACTCGGGCAGGATGTATTCATCTCCTCCGTCGAAACGGGACCATTTGGTGGCGAACGCCAGCATGGCCTGATCGTCTTGGGTCATCATTGCTCCTACCCCCGGCAGTGTGTGTGGTGCGATGCCGAGTGTGTGTGATGTGTTGCTGTCAGATCCGCTGGACCGAAACAGTTTTCAAGCCGGTCTTTAACTGCGGTATGGAATCGGGTGGCGTCCAGGATCGGTGTCCGCAGCGCCGTCCCACCGGGCCGGGTGAACAGCGACTCCAGCAGGGTCCCGAACGTCACGGTGGGCACCCGCCACCTGGTGGCCTAGACATCGCCTCGAGCCGGCCCGCGGCGATGTTCGGCACCACCTGATCGAAGGACTGCCGGTTCAGATCGACGATCCACACGATCTCGCCGAGTTCGGCGACGGACGAATCGAGGATCGAGTACTGCCGACCCGTCCCGGCCGAGCCGATTCCGGTGTCGACGTAGCGGCGGGTGATGGCATTTCCTAGATCGCGCCGATCCCGACCGAACCGGTTGAATAGTCCATCAGATCCGGGTCTTTCGACCTGTTGGGATGCGACTTGCAACCCACCGAACTCGGGCAACGTCGTCAGGTACGACTCGTTCAACGCTCCGAGCAGCCAGTTGATGCTGCCATGCAGCACCGGGAATGCGTGCGGTTCCAGCGACACCCGATCACCCGGCCGGAGCTGCTCGAACCACAGCGACGTCGTGATCGACACCATCGGCGCACACGACGCCTGATGCCCACCGACCTTCATCCCGATGGGGTTGGGGCGAATCCGGTTGTCGTGGTGGATCATCGACGTCGACAACCACAACACGCGTTGTTCGATCTCCGCAAATGGCTCGGGAGTAGTGGAAGTAGCGGCATCGTCGATGCTGAAGACCATGCGGCCGCCTTGCATAGTGTCGTCCTTTAAGTCTGAGTTCCTGGCACCGAACGCGAACCCTCCCCGGCTGGTGAGCCGGTAAGGGGCCGGTGATAAGCGCGCGGGATCAGTTCGGACCGCGCGGTCGCTCGATGGCGGCAGGCCAGTAGTACGCGTTCTGTGTGCAGAACGCTCACAAGTCGACCATCGGAAAACACTTCTCGCAATACCGACCGCAGATTTTCAGCATTCTGCGAACCGCCGCCCGTTCACCCTCGTGAGACGTTGGCAGAATGCCCACCCCGACCACCGTCGATTCGGTCGACACCAAGATCCTCCGCCCTGAGCGAGGAATCCCGGGCGACCGTGATCACGTTGGCCGAGCAGGCCGGGTTGTCCCACAAAGTCCCACAAACACTGTCCAGGCCGCCTCGGCAATTCGGCCTCGGCGATCCGGTGACCGCGGTGATCCCACCAGCGACACTCAAGCACAAACTCTCGCAGACCGCCGAGACCACTCGACTATCGCGCCCCCAGGTGGAGGCAGTCGCCGCCTGGGGGACCCGGTAGTCGAACCAGCGAAGGAGTCACATCGACGAAATCCATAAACTTTCCTCCCGTGTGTCTATCGTATACGATAGACACATGACTGCAAATCTCAGCGTCGCCAACATCGAGGAAGCCTCTCGTTCGATAAGCCCGGGGTTCACCAATACCCCGCAGTTCGAAGACCCCGTCCTGTCCGATCATTTCGGAACGGCGGTGATCGTCAAGGTGGAGAGCATGAACCTGCTTCGCTCATTCAAGGGGCGAGGCGCCGATTACTACATGAGCAAGGTGGAGCACGGGCGACCTGTGATTACGGCATCCGCAGGCAACTTCGGACAGGCCATCGCCTGGGCGGGTGCAACTCGGTCTGTGAACGTCCATGTCTTTGCCGCCGAAACAGCCAACAAGCGAAAAGTAGACCGAATGCGCGCCCTAGGTGCCGAAATCACCTTGATCGGAGACGATTTCGATTCAGCCAAAGCTGCCGCGCGCAACTTCGCCGATAGTCACCCTGATGTGTTGTTCGTGGAGGATGGTCGAGAACCTGCAATCAGCGAAGGCGCGGGGACGATCGGGCTCGAACTAGCGCCCGAGAAACTCGATACGATCCTCGTGCCTCTCGGGAATGGGGCGCTGGTTACCGGCGTCGGAACATGGCTGAAGGTACATTCGCCCCAGACCCGGATCATCGGTGTCGTCGCAGAAGCGGCTCCGTCGATGCTCCTCAGCTGGGAGCAGAAGGCCGAGGTGTCGGCGCCGGCCTCGACGATTGCAGATGGAATCGCAATCCGGATCCCAGTTCCAGCGGCGTTGAGCTGGATGGAAACAACCGTGGACCATGCCGTGAGCGTATCCGAGCACGGCATATACAACGCAATGCTGCTCGTTCGCGACACACTCGGTCTCACTCTCGAGCCAGCCGCGGCAGTGGGCATTGCGGCCTTGATCGAAAATCCCGAACTGCGCCGAGGCCGCGTGGGAACAATCCTTACCGGAAGCAACATTTCTGACGAGTTGGCCGAAACCCTCCATGGCGCGCAATCGTTGACTACCTAGGCAAGTTCGTACGCCAGGAGGGACGAGCTGATCAGGCTTCCGGAGACTGGAGGATGACATCATCTCCCGCGCAACGTGGGGCGCCCGTGCCACAATCAGCTCGGCATGCCGCGAGGGCGCTGTCCGATCCTCGGTGCCGGTCAGCAGGTGCACCGGGAGATCAATGCAGGGGAGCAAATCGCCTCGGTTTGCTGGCGTGATGCACTGGCAGATGGTGATCGGCCTCGTAGCCTTCGACGCAGATACTGTGCACGCGACCGGCCACCCACACGCTCCGGACTCTGTACGAGGAATCAAGTATGTGCTGGTGCCCGGACACTTCATTCTTGATAACCGGTTGTCAGACGTACGGAACGCGGGCAGACACTCCGATCGAATACAATAGACGATGTCGCGTCGGCCTTGCTTCGCGACTCGTCCTGGAGGTAGTGGCATGAGCATCTCGTCTGCGGACCCGATTCCACGAGGTCAACCGCTCCGCGAATCCGTATACCGCCGGATCGCCTCGAACATCGCCCTAGGATTGTTCACTCCCGGCGAAGCCATAACCGAAGCGTCTATCAGCGAGGCCTTCGGCGTCTCCAGGACCCCTACCCGCGAAGCGCTCCTCCGATTGGAATCCGAGGGCGTCTTGGTGTCGGAACTGGCGAGAGGATTTACCGTTCGCCCCCTCAGCGCGGACGAAGCGGAAGAGATCTATCCGATCCACGCGGCTTTGGAAAGTCTCGCAGTTCGATCGTGCAAAGCATTCGGCCCTGACACTTACGCCGAACTTGCGAGAATTCTCGACGAACTGGAGCAATGTAACGAGCCGGTCGAAAGGTGGCGACTTGACAGTTCCTGGCACAGCGGTATTGTCAACGCTTCGAACAACTCCCGCCTCATCTCACTGTTGAGACAGTCCCGTATGAACATCTCCCGGTACGAATTGACATACATGCGGGAAGTCTTCGCACGCGAGAGTGCGGATCGTCAGCACAGGCAAATATGGGCGGCCATACACGCGTCGGACCTCAGATCAGCATCGGAGCTACTCGAACAACATTGGATGGACGGCATGAAAGCTACCGTCGAGTGGTTGAACTCGACCCCCGCTTCCCCGGCGACGAAACTGGCTCTCGGTCGGCCTACTCACCACCCCTGACAACGCGGTCGTGGACCTGATCTAACCCGGATCTAACCCTGAGGGCCTAGTCGGCATTGAGTGACCGCCTCGTCCCGATGGTTTTCCGGCAGGGCTTCGCTCACCCGGGGAGAGGTCATCGGGATGTGTTTCGGTATCCACCCGTAGCAGCGGAGAACAGAGTGGACATGTCATCCCCCTGCTCAAACGGCGCTTCACCGCCGATATCAGCGAGCCACGACGGCCAGGTACGCCCGCAGCTAAGCGACTCCGGCACCGCCCGGTTAGGTATTCTGAATTACTACGCCACGAGATCGTCACTTTACGTTTCCGATCCGCGCACGCAAGCTAGACATCATGAGTTTCAATGCGCCGACCACTCCTCATATCTCTGCGGGCCACACCTATGTCAAGCCGCAGGCACGGTCCTGGACCTGCGAAGGTGCGTCGTGCGAGGCCGCCGCCTTCCAATCGACGTTGCCGGGATTCGAGCCGACTCCCCTAGTGGAGATCCCGGCGCTGGCAGTAGAGCTGAACGTCGGACGCGTGTTCATCAAGGATGAGTCGAAGCGCTGGGCGCTGGGCGCATTCAAGGTCCTGGGTGCGTCCTGGGCGGTCTTCAACGAGGTTGCTCGCCTCACCGGCTACACCGGTGAAAAGTCGTTCGCGGGACTGCATAAATGGGTTTGTGAGCAACCGCCGGTGGTCTTGGTGACAGCAACGGACGGCAACCATGGTCGTGCGGTGGCACGACTCGCACGGCTTCTCGGTCTCACGGCCCGCGTGTTCGTTCCGGAGATCGTGCCGGAGAAGCCCATCGCGAGGATCCGGGCCGAAGGTGCCGAAATCACGGTGGTGAAAGGGTCATACGATGACTCCGTGTGTGCCGCCATCGCCGCCACCGGATCTGATCCCCGTGCTTCGTTGGTGCAAGACACCTCATGGGAGGGGTACGAGCAGGTCCCTTTCTGGACGTCTGAGGGCTATTCGACGCTCTTCGGTGAGGTCGACAGCCAGCTCGAGTCCGCCGGAGCTGCTTCCGTCTCGTTGATCGGCGTTCCTGTCGGCGTGGGCTCGCTTGCGCACGCGGCCGTTATTCACTACCGCAGTCAGACCCTGACTCCGCCTCCATCGATCATGAGTGTGGAACCGGATACCGCCGCGTGCGTTTTGGAAAGTCTGAGCGATGGATACATGCACTCGGTCCCGACCGGCTTCACCATCATGAACGGACTCAACTTTCCCACCCCGTCCACGATCGCGTGGCCCTATCTCATCAACGGCATGGATGCAGCCGTGGCGGTGACCGACACGGAGACTGCATCGGCCGTCGAGGATTTGAAGCGCCAGGGGGTCACGTCTGGTCCGAGCGGCGCATCGTCCCTGGCCGGCCTGCGCACCATGCTCCTCGGCGATGGCGGTGCCGAGCGTCGCTCAGCACTTGGATTAACATCGCACTCCGTCGCGGTAGCCATCAGCACAGAGGGTTTCACCGACTAAGACGCGCCCGCCGCGACATGGAGATTGAATCTGGTTGCCGCTCCGAGCCATACAGTTCGGGACGGCGACGACGTCCCTTGTCTTCAACCACCCGAACAGCCAGCTTCTCTAATGACTAACAGTAAGAAACAGTCGCTGTACTGAAGATAGATGCAGCGGGATGATCGAGTCATGTGTTGCACATCACCATCCCACTTGCATCTGTTCACCTCGGCGGGCACTCCACTGCCTCCCCACATTTCGCTGCGCGCACTGTCCCCGACGACCGGCACCGACCGACGGTGGGTGACTGCTTAAATGCGCAGAAGATTCGCTGTTCAGGATTCACTATTCCCGGACCTTTCTGTCGAACGCGAACATTTCGGCAGCAGTGGTGTTACGTTCGACTTCCGCGACTTCAGTGCGGTCCGGACCGATCCCGAACAATTCGATGAGATAGACGGAATTGTGCTCGGAACGATGCCGTTCGGCTCCGCATACATCGACAAACTGCCGAGCACCGTGAAAGTGATCGGTCGTGCGGGCGTCGGCCTCGACAACTTGGATCTCGCGCACACAGCATCCCGTCGCATCGGTATCCTCAATTGTCCGGACTACTGCAACGAAGAAGTCGCGTCACATGCCCTGGCGCTCATCCTCGCCATGATTCGCCGCCTACCTCAATCGGACCCTATTTCCCGCTCGAAATGGTCAGAATGGGAACTGGTCGGCGACATCGCACCTATCAGCGACCAGACAGTCGGAATTCTCGGATACGGGCGCACAGGTTCGCTCCTCGCACGCTGGCTCGAACCCTTCGTCGGTCGCGTGATCGTCCACGACCCCTACGTCAGCGGCGTCGACATCGGGACCTCAGTTGACCTTGGCGAACTGCTGCAAAACTCCGACGTCCTCAGCATCCACGTCCCACTCAACGACGAGACGCGACACCTCATCGGCAGTACCGAACTCGCGCTCATGAAACGCACCGCCTCGGTGGTCAACATTTCACGCGGAGGTATCGTCGACGAACACGCGCTCGGCCAAGCACTTTTCGCCGGGACGATCGCGGGCGCCGCCCTCGACGTTCTGGAGACAGAACCGCCCGAGCCCGATTCGCCGCTGCTATCGGCCCCCAATCTGATGCTGACACCGCACACCGCGTGGTACTCGACCCGCTCCGAGGTCCGCCTTCGTGTCGACATCGTCGCTGCGATGCTGGACTATCTCGATGGGAAATCCGTCACAACCGCCAACATCGCAGTCGATGGACGAACAATTAGTTCGTCAGAAAACGCGAAAAGGGTCCTCCAAAGCTCGAATAGAGAAAGCCGATATACATTGATGTAAAACGCGAACAAATACGCGTTTCCGCAGAGTCTCGACTCGATTTGCTTTGAGCAATGAGGCGTCAGGAACCAGGAACCGAATTTCTGGCATGCGCACCTCGAATCGATGCCCGAGACACGCATTTGCCACGAATCACTCAAGGAGAATTACGTGACCGCCGCTACACAACTCGAATCTGGACACTGGGATCCAACCGTGTCTCTCATCCTGGACAGTCGCCGCGCTGAATATCTGATGGCCGCGACCACCATCGTGCCCGCCATGAAGCACTGGGGCATCCCCCACCGCATCATCGATCTGGCCGCAGTCTCGGATCTGGACCGCGCGCTGGCGCGCAGCGCGGTCACTGTTATCGCCCAGGAGTATCTGGGAGAGGTGCTGACCGGTCACCCACTCGATGCGATCGTGCGCCGGCTCAAGGATGGATCTGCGCTGATCAACCTCGACCACACTCTGTTCGAGTACCCCTCTGAATTCCAGGAACTTCTGAACATCACCGGTGAGTCCGAAGAGATCGATGTTGACTCCCTGGTCATCCCGGACACCGCGCACGCCGTCCTCACCGGCCGACCTCGCGGTTCTGGGCCGCGACTGCGGCTTCCTTTGCCCGCGTTGCGTGCAGCGGGTCTGCAGGGGGACGTGCTGTTGGCCCGGCGCGCCTCGCAAGATCACCGACGCGATCCGGTCGCGGTGAACCACTACTTGTGACACGGTCGGTGGGCACCGGAAAGTTCGTTCAATGGCTGGTTTCCCCCAAGATCTGGAACCGCGGGTATCTTGGGCTGGCACACGGGATCGACTCTCTACTTTGGCGCGCGATTGCCTGGGCTGCTCCGAAGCCGTTCATCATGAATGCGCTCCCGCCGTACGTACGATTCCGTTTCGATGACTGCAACGGCCACTGGAAGAACCCATCGGACCTGGCGTTCGTTGACGAGTTGAACAAGATGGGCCATATCCCGTCCATCTGCTTTTGTTTCAAGGCGTTGACTGCCGAAGGCATCGCTCACGTATCGCGCTTACAGAAGGCCGGCAGGATCGATCTCGCGCCGCACACTTACGCACCCGCTCAGAGCTTCTTCTACGGCGATCACAACGGCGAATACACTACCGAGCAACTGCGGTCAATGTTCGCGGAGCTGGATGAGGCGAAAGAGCAGTGGGGCGTGAGGTGGTCGACGATTCTCTCCGACCACGAGCACGAAACCAGCGCCAATGCGATCCCATTCATCCGGGAGCGCGGATTCCGGCACAAGATGAATATCCTTCTGCCCGGACAGCGTTGGACGGATCCTCACACCGACTGGCATCCCGCCCCCTATGGTTCGATGAGCTACGCACTCGACTATCTGCCCGGTGAGTTGTCGGACTTCTTCGCGGTGTTCAACCATGACCCCTCATTCGATAGCGCCCGTGTCTACACCACCGAAGACAACATTCACTTCAACTACCACCGCCGCGGCGGCTACGGACGGCAGAAGTGGGACTTCCTCAACGGTCTGGTCGCGGGACCCGAACCAGAGAATAAGGATCTCGTCAGTGCCGCCGACCGACTTGCCGAGCACACCCAGATCGGTCTGGACGCGCTGTTCTTCGGCGGTTCCATCACACACTCACACTTCACCCGTCACCTCGCGCCTGGGGAGATGACCCGGATCATCGAGCAGGCCGACAGCCAGTTGCGCGGACTCGAGCAAATTCCTGCCTCTTATGACGAGATCGCAGACTACGCGGAAGCACACGCCAACACTGAGGTCGTGGGCGCTCGCTCCAGCAGCGGCACGATAACAGTCGATCTCACCGGCCGGTCCTGGCGCGACTTGCGGCTGTCCGTATACGACGACATTGACGGCGTCCTGGTACGCAGCGAGTCTCCCCTTCCTGCGTTCGACGGAACGACGACCGTGACCGTCGAACCGAGCACGGTCAGTTAACCCATCGGGACGGGGGCGTCCCCGCCGCTCTCGTCCCGATGCCGGATATTCCGCCACTCCACTACCCCTTACCCCTCCACCGCAGCCCCGAGCGAGGAACATAATGAGTGATCAGAAGATACGAAAAGTGACTATTGGCGCAGCCATTGGGAACTTCGTCGAGTTCTTCGACTTTGCGATCTATGGCTATGCGGCCACCACGATCGCAACAGTCTTTTTCCCGGCGGACGCCGACCGCAGCTTCAGTATCATCGCTACGCTGGGCTTGTTTGGCGTCGCATTCTTCATGAGGCCGCTCGGCGGTGTCGTTTTCGGCAGAGTGGGAGACAGATTCGGCCGTCGAACTGCTCTGTCGATCGTCATCTTGATGATGGCGGCAGCCACGATGGGTATCGGACTGACGCCCGGATACGCGCGGATCGGTATCGCAGCGCCCATCATCTTATTGATCTGTCGGCTGATCCAAGGTTTCGCGCTGGGGGGTGAGAAGTCCGGGGCGTCGTCCTTTGTCGCCGAGCACGCCCCCGATCGTGAGCGTGGAAAATATCTCGGATACCTGGCGGCAGGAAGCACCCTTGTACCCTTCAGCGTCGGTGCGCTCGTCATGGCCGCGATCAGCTCGACCGTCTCACCGGAATCCTTCGAGGCCTGGGGCTGGCGGATTCCCTTCATCCTCGGTGGCGTTCTCGGGCTTGTCGGGCTCTACGTGCGTACCGGGCTCCCCGAAACTGACGCATTCAAACAGCTCAGAGATCAGCGGACGACCGATGCCCGGGTTGACACCAAGAGTCTGCTCATGCAGAACAAGGTTCGGATGTTGCAGCTGTTCATGGCCGTTGCGGGGAGCGCTGGCGTCTTCTACTTGGCGATGGCCTACATTCCGACGTACCTCATCGAGAACGTTGGACTCGACAAGTCGACAGTCTTCTGGACCAGCGCCATCGCGCCCATCGGCTACACGGTATTGGCTCCGTTTGCCGGCAAGCTTGGTGATCGGATCGGACGCCGAGCAGTCCTCTTCATCGGTGCGGTCGGGACAGTCATCTTCATGGTGCCCGCCTTCCTCTTGGCGGGATCGGGTCTCGTTTTGTTGGCGGGTCTCGCTCAGCTCCTCGTCCTGTCATTCTGTGCATTCAGTGACCTCGGGATCTCACCAGGCCAGGTCGAACTCTTCCCTACCAAGATTAGGTACACCGCCGCATCGGTTGCCTTCAACACCGCCACAGCACTGTTCGGTGGCACGGCCGCACTGATGAGCGCTCTGCTGATCGATCTGAGCGGCATCGACGCTTTGCCCGCGATCTATTTTGCAGCGCTCGCCCTGATCTCCATTCCTTTCATTCTGGCGATGCCGGAGACATCTGGGAGGTCCTTGACCGACCACTCCTGGCTTGCCTTGCCGGACGCTCACCCGCCCCTGTTCTCGCTGACAAAGTCGCCCGGTGGCACGAACGCCCACGGCTCACAGGAGTTAGTCGAGGATCCGTCGTAGCAACTGCTAGAACAGTTCAGAACACAGATTCGTCGAGGCGACTGGACTGGCCCCACTCCCGGCAGTGTCCGGGCCATGCAAGCGACGATGATCGTACTGCCCTGCCCGACAGCGCGTATCCTCCCGAGCTTCTGCCACGCAAACAGCCGTTCCCTACCTTGATCGATGGGCGGACCGGACGGTTCAGCGGTCTACGCAGTGACGTCTCCGCCGACCTCGAGTTCGACATTCCTCGGTACACAGATCGTCGAGAACGGAGTCATCGACCGCGGAACCCACCGCAGTCGATGACTGTGATCCGGGGGGTGAACTACGTGTGAGATGACGTTTCCATGCGTCCCATTGCGACACCGCTGTCGATAGAGCGCATGCGCTGCAGGCGGTCCCCCAGCCATGTCGGCGACCCGTCCGAAATCGGAATGCACAGTTTCGATGCGCCGAACTGGGGGCGCGCTCGAGGTACCAAGGGGGCTTTACCCCCGTATTCTGTGTTGTGGAGTCACAATTGACGGCCTGCCTGCGGAGCCGTTACCCGCTCGCGATAAGGACGGCTGTCAATCTGGTGTCGACTTCTCGGTCCAGTCCCTTCCCGCGAACATGTGCGCTGCTCGTGTGAGCGCCTCCCGGACAGCGTTGATGGCAGGGCTATTGCGCGTCGCCGCCCTGGTCGCGACGAAGATCTCACGGTGCGCAAGTCCCGCCTCGATCGGAAACGACGTCAATGCCGGAGTGGGGTCGGAAAGAGCGAGACCCGGCAGAACGGCGACCGCCTGCCCTGTTTCGGCCAGGCGGCGATGGACCAGAATGTCTTCAGATCTACACACGACACGTGGTTCGAAGCCCGACTTTTGGCACTGTTCGGTTACCCACAAACTGGGCACCGAGGCGGCGGGTTCCAGCGCCCAGCCGACGTCGGCAAGCTGGCCGATCGGCTTGACTTCAGGGTCGAGCCGATCGGCCATCGTGGTAGACATCACCAGCCATAGCGGGTCGTCCATCAGCTTGTCTTGCACGATTCCAACAGCAGCGGGACCGGGATAGCCCGGGTAGCTCTCGACGACCACCAAATCGAACTCGGCGGACACCAGCCCCGGCAGCGTTGTATCCGGTTCCCCCTGAGTGAACTCGATTGTGACCAGGGGAAGCCTCTCGTGAATGTCCGACATCGCAACAGGGATGAGCGTTAACGCCGCGGTTTGAAAGGCCGCGACCCGAACCGCGCCTCGCACCTCATGGAGGGACGCCTCGACCTCTGACTTGGCCTGCTCGAGCAATCGGAGGATCTGTTCGCCATGACTGACGAGAATTAACGCTTGTTCGGTCAGCCTGACGCCGCGGCCCGCGGGTTCGATCAGTTTGGCTCCGACCTCAATTTCTAACTGGCGCAGCTGTTGTGACACGGCAGATGGGCTGTACGAGAGGGCTTGCGCGACTGCCGCGAGGGTGCGTCGATGATGCAATTCGCACAACAGACGGAGTCGATTGACTTGCAACATCCACTCACTCTTTCGAATTCCTGACCGATGTAGGTAACCAATGCTCACTTTACGTGGTGATATCACGGAGGAAGAATCCGAGAGGTGCTCAGCTCTGGCCCCTGTGGCTGCGACCCCATGCCCCTGCGCCCGCGACGATCCAAGGAGCCCTCGATGTCCGGTCACAATGATCAAGTCAAGGAGATACGAACCGGGCAGCGGCGCGTCGTCCTCATGTTGGTACTGACCTTCGTGACCGGAGTCCTTGATGCTGTGGGCTACCTCGGGCTCGACAAGGTATTCACCGGGAACATGACCGGGAATGTCGTTATCTTGGCGATGAGTCTCGGCAGCGGCGAGGAGCTGCCTGTTCTGGGGCCATTGATTGCCCTGGTGATGTTCACACTCGGCGCAGTCGGCGCAGGCATTGCGCTGCGAACCCACGCAGGTCGATGGAATTGGACCATCGCTGTCCTGCTCACAATCGGAACCGCCGTCCTGGTAACAGTGGGTATAGCCACGCTGGTTGCCGGTCCCGCGTTGACTCACACCACCAGCGTGATCATCGCCGCCGTCATCGCCTTGCAAATGGGCTCACAAGCCTGCATTGCACGAAAGTTGGCTGTGCGAGACATGACCACCGTCGTTGTGACGTCGACACTGACCTCACTGGCCGGAGAAAATTTCATCCGCGGCCGACGCGACAGCCTGTGGAACCGACGCGCGGGAGCGATCTGCATCATTTTCGTCGGCGCCGGCGCCGGAACGCTTCTGCTCGCGGTCGACATGACTTATGCCATCGCAGTATCGGCCATCGCCACTGCAACAGTCGCGATCATCGGCCACTGTTCCTGGGATAGTCCTACGCGTGCGACACGCGACCTGATGACAGCCGGCCAGATTAAAACGTGAGGAACAAGATGACCACCCCTTCCATTCGCCGCGGTGCCGCGGCAACCGGCAACGCTCACGCAACAGCGGCAGCCGCGGAAGTACACAAGGCCGGCGGCAACGCGGTCGACGCGGCGTTGGCAGCACAGACGGCCGTCATGGTTTCGATGCCGCAGGCCGCGGGTTTCGGCGGCGACGTCCTAGCGATCGTCAAAGACTCCAACGACCAAGTCGTAGGCGTGAATGGAACGGGAAAGAGTGCATCCCATTGGCCCACAACGCAGCTCGCAGGCTGTGTCGGCACCTCGATCGCAGTTCCGGGGGCAGTCCAGGCGATCTTCGACATGCACGCGCTTTGGGGCAACGTCCCAATCGACGTGGTACTACGACCCGCCCTGCGACTGGCCGAAGACGGGGTGCTCGTCGATCACCACCTGTCAGCGGCGATTCGTGCCCAGCGTGCACGAATTGAGGACGTCTCCCCCGATGCGCCGCTGCTCACGCTCACCGAGGGAGATCGGTGGCACCAACCCGAGCTCGCGACACTACTCCAGGACCTCATCGCGCACGGACCGAGCGCCTTCTATACAGGAAAGCGCGCGGCCGCGATCTCGAAGAAGGTGCACGAACTCGGTGGAGGTCTGTCAGTCGTTGACCTCCAAGCCCAGACGACAGTCATCGGCGCACCCATTCCCGTGTCGTGGAATGCCGGCACGGTGTGGGTTCAGCCACCGGTGTCACAAGGTGTGCTGCTTGCCATGGCGCTCAACTGGCTCGATTCGCGGGCTACCTCGTTCGATGCGGCACAACTCGAACATGTCCTAGTCGAGTTGACTAGTGCCTGTTTCGGGTCCCGGTCCGACTGCGAACTCGGCGCACAACTGCTCGAACGGGCACTCGACGTCGACACCAAGCGGGCCACCAATCGCCGGGGGCCTCGGGCCTACCTGCACACCGCTGGAGTCGCCACCGCTGATGAGTCCGGAAGGATCGTGTCGTCGCTGATCAGCGTCTTTGATGATTTCGGTTCGGCAGCATGGGTACCGGAAGTCGGGATCTTCCTCAACAACAGATGCGACGGATTTACCGAGGGCGCAAACTCGCCGGCGCCGGGAAAACGGCCCATTCATACCCTGGCGCCCATCCTGGTCCGCGACGCGGATGGTGGGTTCACCGCCCTCGCCACACCCGGCGCGGATGGACAAGTGCAAACCCTACTTCAAATTCTTGTCCACCAGAGGAACGGAGCCCCGCTGGGAGATTCGATCGAGCGACATCGGTGGCGAAGCCAAGATGCGACGTTGCTCCTCGAGCGCGACCATCCGCGGCTTGGCCATTTAGCGAACTACGGGCATCACATCGCGGTACGGGAAGCCGGCGATGACGTCTTCGGAGCGGTTGTCGCGGCGGGCGTCGCGAAGGGTGAGCCCTTTGCGAACGCTGACTGGAGACGGCAGACCACTGCTGCGCACTACACCCAGGAGTGAGTTACCCATCGCCAGGTTTTTCGGATCGAAGTAGCTAATCGTGGCGTCGTTCGATGACCCAGGCGGCGACCTGCGACCGGGAGGTGAAGCCCAGTTTGGCCAGGATGTGCTCCACATGGCCTTGTGCGGTTCGCGGTGAGATCACCAAGCGCTCAGCGATCGACTGATTCGTCAGGCCTTCGGCGATGAGATCGGCGACTTGTCCTTCTCGTTTGGTCAATGAGGTCGATGATGTTTGGACGGTAGGACTAGTGGTGCCTGGGGTTTGTTCGTGAAGCGCGTAGGCGATCGCGCCGTCGAAGCCGAGGTGCTCGCCCGTGCGATACGCCTTCGCGAAGGCACCGTTCCCGAGTTTCTGACGTGCCCATTTGACGCAGTCATCCTGATAGGGCAGCAAATTCGGATGGATGATCGCGGGGCTTCCTATCGACCGTGCCAACCCTTCGGCCGCTCCCAGTAGCATCGCGGTTCGAAGGGCATCGTGCTGTTCGCCGTTTATCCAGGCCAGTGCCTCCAGGCACGTCGCGGCGACGCGGGGGCTGTGCACGTTGCGGGCCAATTGCAGCGCTTCTTCGAGAAGCCGTACTGCACGTTCGGCGTCACCCTGTCGCCACACTGCAATTCCCAAGGCCCACAAGCAGTGTGACCGGTACATCTGCTCACCGCTCGATTCCGTGATCGCCAGCGCATGCTCGAGGCACTCGACGGCTTTGTCCGTCAACCCTGCCAATGCATAGGCCACACCCAACGGGTAGGGGACGCTGGTTTCGGGTGTGCGTTCGTTGTGTTCGCGGAACCCCGCTAGTGCGGCTTCGAGGTGGGGGTATGCCTCGTCAGGATGTCCGCTGTACAGGGCGAGCATGCCGTCGGCGTAGGACACAACTGCGCGCATCACGGGGTCGCCGGTGTCAGCGGTGAGCGCGTGTCCCTTCTCGACGAGTGCTGCACCGGCATCCAGGTCGCCCTGGGTGCTCGCCATCACGGACGCGCTGTAGATCGCTTTGATTTGCACCAGTGTGGGGGGCCCGCTGTAGCGGTCGAGCAGGTGGCGGAACCAGCGCCGGCCTTCGTCATAGAGGCCTTGAGAAGTCCAGAACGGTCGGAGGGCGACGGCGGTGCGTAATCCGGCGGTAGGGTCCTCGTCGTCGACGCAGAATTGGAGCGCCTCGCGGATGTTCGGTAGTTCCCGCTTCAGGCGGGCGATCCACTCGAGCTGGTGTCCGCTGATCCACTCCGTCTCGGCCTGGAGCGCCAACCCCTCGTACCAATCCCGATGCCGCCGAAGTACTGTCGGTTTCTCGTCGGTCTGTTCGAGCTTCGACTGCCCGTAATCGCGGAGGGTCTCGAGTAGGCGGAACCGCACCACCGACTCGTATTCCTCTCGGATCAGGATGGACTTGTCCACCAGGGAGGTGACTGCGTCCAAGATCTCCTCCGATGTGAGGTCTGCCCCGCACACCTGCTCCGCCGCCTCGAGTTCGAAGCTCCCCGCGAACACCGACAATCGTCCCCACACCCGTTGATCCCGGATGGTGCACAACTCGTAACTCCAGTCGATACACCAGCGCAAGGTCTGCTGCCGTGTCGGCGCGTCCCTACGGCCGGCGCTCAGCAGGGTGTAACGGTGAGTCAGCCGCTGCAGGATCTGCTCGGGCGACATCACCCGCAGCCGGGCCGCGGCCAGCTCGATCGGCAATGGCAAACCATCGAGCCGGTGGCAGATCCCGGCCACTGCATGGGCGTTGTCGTCGGTGAGCGCGAATCCGGGAACGGCGACGGCGGCGCGTTCGGCAAAGAGCGTCACCGCATCGTAGGCGGGCAATCCCTGCAGAGAGGGCCGCCGGTCGGGATCCGGTAGAGCCAGCGGAGGCACCCGCAGCACCGCCTCTGCGCCGAGAGCCAAGGGTTCGCGGCTGGTGGCGAGAATCCGCAGACGGGGACATGCCTGCAGAAGGGTCTCGGTCAGCTCCGCGGCGGCGTCCACGAGGTGCTCGCAGTTGTCGAGGACGAGCAGGACCTCGCGGGTCGCCAGGTAATCGACCAGTACCTCACGCAGCGGCCTCGCCGAGTGGTGCTGAATCCTCAGGGCGCCGGCCACCGCGTCCACGAGTAGCGACTCGTCGCGCAGTTCACCCAGCTCAACCAGCCACGCACCGTCGGCGTACGCACGTCGCACGCTCGCCGCGATCTGCAACGCCAGCCGTGTCTTGCCGACACCTCCGATTCCGGTCAAGGTGACCAGGCGGGCCCGGGCCAGCAGATTCCTCGCCTCGGTGAGCTCGTGGCGGCGCCCGACAAAACTGGTCAATTCCAATGGAAGGTTCCCCGCGGGTGAGGAACCTGGTGCGCGACGTCGACCTTCCGGCACGTGTCCTCGGTCGTTTCCTGGCGTCTCGGGTGTGGTGTGCAACGCCATCTCGTCGACCACAAGGCCGTGGCGGCTTTGGAGCTGTCTGAGTTGCTCACCGAAGTCGAAAGCGGTGTCCGGACGTTGATCGGGCGATCGCGACATCGATTGCGAAATCACTGCGGACACATCATCGGGGATTCCGTGTTCGGACAAATCGGGCATAGTTTGTGTGGTGATCCGCAGGAACTGGGCGACGACCTGCTCACCGCTGCGGCGTTCGAACGCGGCGTGCCCGGTCAGGGCACTGAACAGGGTGGCGCCGAGCGCGTAGATGTCGGACGCCGGGCTCGGCGGCTCTCCCGCGAGCACTTCCGGGGCGGTATACGCGGGTGACCCGGTGATGGCACCGGTGGCGGTCTCGAAACCTCCGGTGATGTGCGCGATACCGAAGTCGGCGAGCTCGGGCTCGCCGTAATCGCTGAGCAGGATGTTCGCGGGTTTGACGTCGCGATGCAGGATTCCGAGTCGGTGCGAAGTCTCGATCGCACCAGCCATCTTCACCCCGAGCCGCAATGCCTCGTCCAACGACAGAGGACCGTGGTGGCGGATCTGCACTTCGAGTGAATCCTGCGGGTGGTACGGCATCACGATGTAGGGAAGACCGCTGCCGGTGGCGCCGACCTGCAGAATGCTCACAATGTTCGGATGCCCGGTCAGCCGCCCCATCGCCCGCTGTTCCCGGAAGAAGCGCGCCCGGTTCTCCTCATCGAGTTCGACGGTGAGTACCTTGACGGCCACCGTGCGATCCAGATCCGTCTGGGAGCAGCGGTAGACCACACCGAAGCCCCCGCGCCCGATCTCCTCCGCGTTCTCGAAACCAACGCCTCCCAGCTCCGCGGCCGGGGCAGGCGGATACCGCTGAGTGTCGAGCGGATCACCTTCACCCATTGAAACGGTCTACTCACTCCGCCAGCTCGTCATTCCCCCGCGCTGGTCCCGACGGCACAACCAACGCAAACAACCTTGAACTCACCTCGTGACGGTGTGCTCACACAGGATATCGCCGCCATAGGCGGTATCGCGCACTACCAACGGGCTCCGCCTGGGAACATCCCGGCGACTACGTCCTCGTGTCCTCACATATCCACGGAGCGAAACTAAAGGACAGGTTACAACTGGCCTGTAAAACTCGACCAGCGTCACCGCTGCCACGACAGCGAGTCAGGGCCGGACCGCTCGAACCTGTAGACATGGGCAACCATTGGGAAAGTCACCAACTGCTGGTCGGTTCGAAAGGGTTCTGTACAACCAAATCGGCAGACGAAGTCCGCACTCAAGAATATGGGCTTAGCTGCGGGCGAAGCGGTCGATGTCCACGGTGAAGGCGTCGAGCATATCCGGGGTGAGAGTCGGGCGCATCGCACCGATCACCCCCAGATAATCCTCGGTACTGGCATGACACCGTCCGCCCGTGTCGATACTGCACTCGAAGATTGTCTGCGCCACCATCCGCGCCGCATGCGCCACATCAGCAGGAGTAAATCCGTCCGAGGCAACCACCAACGCGGAAACGTCGACCTGCTCCCC
>NZ_JBHWUE010000131.1:0-23304 GCF_042738615.1 Rhodococcus sp. NPDC059968 | reverse complement strand
CGACACGCAGTATTAGTGGCTACATTTCCGAATCGATTTCCGTCGTCTTCTCAGGTCGATCATGCAATCTCCGCCGAGAGCTACCGCAACTTCGGGCTAGGCCGCCGGTTGCCCGCCCATCCTGATGAGCCACTCCCGGGCGTCGTCGGGTAGCTTGCCGGCGGCTTCCGCTGCGCGGCACCACTTCTTGGCCGCGGCGAGAAAATTCATCGGGTTGTACGCGTCTTCCTCGCGTGACCACAGGTTGTCGCCGGCGTAGTGCAGGATCGTGATGTTCGCTGCGGCGTGCTCCGAACCGTCGCCGGGATCCTCCATCGGGTTGTCGATCTCGCAGATGACCCATCCGCGGTCCTCGTCGATCACGTACCAGTTCGCCGGGAACGCGGTCATCCGGCTTCCGGGGAAGGCGGACATGGTGCGCGTGACCCATTTCCGAATGGCCTCGCGGCCGTCGAAGTGGCCGAAGGCGTGCTCGACGTACGTGGCGTCCGCCGTGAAGAGGTCGGCGAAGCCGTTCCAGTTCCCGAGTTCGACGCAGCGGCTGACGGTTCGCTGATAGTGCGCGAAGGCCTCTTCGAGCTCGGCTCGACTCCACGGCATGTGTGCATCCCCTTCTCTCGTCCGGCGCCCCGAGTGTGGGCGCCTCGCAAAATAAGAACACGTTTCAGTTCTCGTGTGGGGCGTTTTCCGGTGGATGGGACGGCGTGAAACGCTCCTCGGGGCAACGCCGATTACCTGTTGTCACTCTCTTCACTCTGGACCCGGAGGTCCTCCCATGGAGCTGCTCGTCAATTTCGTGTACACCGTCGCCTCGTTCCTCTATACCGCGCTGTTCGTCAACGGATCCTGATCCCCGTCTGCGCGCCCTGGCGGAGACATTCGAACGCCGGCAGTGAATGTGGACACTACACATCATGTGTATGGTGCATAATAGTGCCTCGGGCAGAATGACGGTAACTACTGGAGGTGTCGGTGTCCGATCGTGACGAGGTGGCGGCAGATGTCGAGAACGAATTGACATTGCTGTCGCGCTACCACGCCCATGCGCAACGGGCGGGATTCCAACTCGACCGTTCCGCCTACCTCCTCCTCGGACGCCTGGAACTGGAACATCCCCTCAGCCTGAAACAGCTCGCCGAGGCATTCCGGCTCGACATCTCGACGATCAACCGGCAGATCGGCGCGCTACTGAAGCGCGGCCTCGTCGAACGCGTCCCAGACCCGGACGGGGGAATGGCCCGCAAGGTCGAGGCCACCGCGCTGGGGCTCGAACAGCTTCACGCCGACCGGGCGCTGGGCCGAAAAGGAGTCGAGCGCATCATCGCCGAGTGGAGTGACCACGACCGGGACGAGCTGCGCCGGTTGCTGACGAAGTTCAACGGCGAGATCGAGAAGTACGACGGCAACTCCTGGCCGCGCGCCGAACGGAAGTCCTGACCGGACCGCGTCAGGACTGGACGTGCGCCGTCGCGTCCCGGGCGAGGTCCGGTTCCTCGGCGATGATCGTGAGGTGAGGGTGTTCCGGCGGCGAGTCGTGCCACCCTTTCCATGCCATCAGGGACCACCGCGACAACCCGGACAGCGCAGACCCGAGGCTGGCGAACGAGGCGGTGCTCAGGGCCGAGCCGGCCGACCCGACCGACCCGATCGAGAGCACCGAGCCGACACTCCCGATGGACAGGATGGAGTAGGCGGAACCGATCGAGAGGATCGACCCCTCCGAACGGATCGACAATATGGAACGCCGGGCGTGTCGCGATCGCAGTGAGTGGTCTGGTGTGTGATGCGTCGAGGGCATTCCTCGGTCTACCACGGCGGTGCCGTCGGCGAACAGAGAAGCGGTGCAGACATGAGCGAAGGGCCCTCCGAAAGTCCGGAGGGCCCTTCGCTCGTCAGCTGTACGGAGTTACGCGACCTGGAACATGCCGACGGTGGGGAGGAAGCTGCACGTGATCGGCGCGGCACCCTCCTTCTGCGTGGTCAGTCCACCCGACACGACCGCGAGGACGCGGCCCGGGCCGGTGTCCGCGATCGCCGACAGGGTTGCCGGACCGTCGGGGTTGATCTTGGCCTCGTTGGTGAGGTTCTGGGTGGCGCGCCGCTGGTTGTCCAGGTTGATCCACGTCACAGTCAGTGGATTGGGCTGTTCGGCGGCAACGGAACTGGTTCCGAGGGCGGTGAACACGAAACCGGCCTGACCTGCCTTGGGTCCGGGCGGGGGCAGCTGGGCCGGACCGGGGACCGCGAGTGCGGTGCCCACGGAGTCGGCGCCCTCTCCGATGCAGCCCTTGCCGATGGTCGGGTAGAGGAACTGCGCAATGACGGGTGCGTTCTCCTGCGGGATCTCGGGACCGCCGCCGCCACTGCCGTCGAGGAACGTGATGACGCGCTCGAGGGTGGACTTGAGTTCCGGCGGGATGCCGGGGGACTCGAGAAGGATGCGGGCCTGGTCCAGGATCGCGTCCTGAGGTCCTGCGGCGATGTCTTCGGTACCTGCGGCTGCGCCGATGATCGCGGGTGCGAACGATGCGAGCATCTCCACGGGGATGCCTTCGGGCACGGGCGGCGGCGTCGGCTGCGCATTCGCCTGGGCCGGCACTGCCATAGCGGCTGCTGCGGCAACAGCGAGAGCAGTAACTGCTCTGCGCATACCTCGGGTTCGAAGCACAGTCTCCCCATCCTTGGTCATAACAGCGTGGACGACAACTCAATCCACGTCTGACGGCTCGGGGGGTCACTCTATGTACAGCGCCCCCGGGTTGTACAGCTCAACGAGTTCGTTCACCGATAGCTGCGGCATCCCGGTGGGAGTGTATGGCATACAGACCCCGACGGTGATCTTCCGGTGACCATAGCTTGTGGCACGTGTGGTTCGTGTGATTGGTGATGCAACTGTTACGCGCGGCTACGGACACCTCGGGGCCCGCGGACGCCGCCGTCTACGCTGTGCGGGATCGTTTCGGGATCGGCTGAGACATCTACACACCTCACGGGGAGAGCACCACACTGTGTCCGACCATGCAGCGTCCGACGACGGAGCAGCCTCCGACGACCCGTCATCCGAGCGTTCTCCCACGTCGTCCCGGGGAGCGTCCGCCCTGCACGGCCTGTTGCGGTGCGCGCCTGTGCTTCTCGTGCTGTCGGTGCTCGGGCGCATGGCGTGGACGCTGTTGAGTCCCAACGGGATGAACCTCGTCGACCTGCACGTCTACGTCGACGGTTCCGAGGCGCTCCGCGGCGGCAGTCTCTACGACTTCACCTATTCGGAAGTGACACCGGACTTTCCGCTGCCGTTCACCTACCCGCCGTTCGCCGCGCTGGTCTTCTTTCCCCTGCACTACCTGCCGTTCCCGCTGGTCGGGGTCGGCTGGCAACTGCTCACCATCCTCGCCCTGTACGCGCTGGCGCGAATGAGCCTCGGGCTCGTGCTCGGTGACGCCGCGCGCAGCCCGCACTGGCGGGCGGTCGCGGTGCTGTGGACCACGGTGGGGGTGTGGGTGGAACCGGTGCGCACCACGCTGGACTACGGCCAGATCAACGTGTTCCTCGCGCTGCTCGTGATGACCGCGGTCCGCAGCTCCCGGTGGTGGCTGTCCGGTGCGCTCGTCGGTTTCGCCGCCGGGATCAAACTGACCCCGGCGATCACCGGCCTCTACTTCCTGATGCAGCGCCGGTGGAAGGCCGCAGTCTTCTCGGGCGTCGCCTTCGCCGCGACCGTCGGAGTCAGTTACCTCCTGATCGGCTCGGAGGCGCGGGAGTACTTCACCCACCTGCTCGGTGACGCCGATCGCATCGGGCCGGTCGGCTCGGTGTGGAATCAGTCCCTGCGCGGCGCGTTGTCGCGGCTGCTCGGGTACGACGTCGAGACGGGCGCCCTCTGGCTGCTGTCCGTGGCGGTCACGGTGGTCCTCGCCGTCCTGGCCTGGCGCGCGATCGCCCGGGACGATCGGCTCGGCACCCTCGTCATCGTCGAGTTGCTGGGGCTGCTCGTCTCACCGATCTCGTGGTCACACCACTGGGTGTGGGTCATTCCGATGCTGATCTGGTTGCTGCACGGCCCCTACGGATCGATGCTGGGCACCCGGATCCTCGCCGGATACTGGCTCGTCACCACCCTGATCGGCGTGCCGTGGGTGCTCAGCTTCTTCCAGGACTCGATCTGGCTGATCTCCCGGCCCGCGGTACTCGCGTGGCTGGGCACGGTCGACGTCGTCGGCGCGTTCGGTGTCTACGCCTGGGTGGCCTACGCCGGGCGCCGCACGAAGCATGCCGCGGCGGCCGCCGCGGTCAGCCCGCCAGTGAGTCGATCTGCGCAGCAAGATCCAGATCCAGCTGCGTGAGCCCGCCGGCGGAATGCGTCGACAGCGTGTAGGTGACCTTGCGCCACCTGATGTCGATGTCCGGATGGTGGTTCGCTGTTTCCGCCGCCTCCGCGACCTTCCGGACCAGCTCGACGGCTTCGGGGAAACTCGGCGACTCGACGGTGCGGACGAGGGAATCACCCGCCCGCCGCCACCCGGGCAGTTCTGCGAGCGCGGTGTCGATCTCTCCGTCTGACAGCAACTCGGCCATACCCCATGATGGTGCGGTGCCAGTGGAACGTGCAAGGCCTGTCGACCACGCCGGCGAGGTGGTGGCGGCCGCGATCATCGTCGACGGCCGGCTGTTGCTCGCGCAACGGACGCGGCCCCCGGAACTCGCGGGACTGTGGGAGCTGCCCGGGGGCAAGGCGGAGGCGGGGGAGACCGCCGAGGATGCGCTGCGCCGCGAACTGCGGGAAGAACTCGGGGTCGAGGTGTCGGGCGGCGACCGGATCGGTGACGACGTGCCGCTGCCCGACGGCCGGGTGCTCCGCGCGTACCGGGTCGAACTGGTGTCGGGAACCCCCGTCGCGCTCGACCACGCGGAACTGCGGTGGGTGGACGGACGGGAACTGGGGGAGATCGAGCTCGTCGGCAACGACCGCGGGTGGGTGCCGGACCTGCGACTGCACCTGAACGGCTGGGGCTGACCTCAGGCCGCGCGGGCCTTCTTGAGCCCCTTCTTCAGTTCCTTCTTGGAAGCGCCCTCGTTCTCGAGCTTCTTCATGCGCATGATGACCACCGGGCACTTGATGCAGCGCGTCTTGCTGCGGCAGCACTTCTTCTTCGGCTTGAGACCCGAGACCTTGCCGGCCTTCACCTTGCCCATACTCGGCTCGGCCTTCCTACTACGGTGAACACCGGTATCGCCGGCTCCACCCAGGTTAGCGTCCCCTCAGCTTTCGGCCCCGACCCACACGCGCGACAGGCCGAATTCGACGTGGCGCAGATCACTTTACGCTGGTCGGGCACGCCCCGGGCAGCCGGCGATGCGCGAAGTAGGCGCTCGGGCGGGTAGTATTCACGTGGCCGCGATGCCTGCACTGGGCGATTTACCATCGCCTCGACGAGGATTCTGAATCGAGATGACAAGGCGGCCGCCAGAAAGCCGTGCGAGGGAACTTTCGCGTGGCCGAATCAACTCAGCCAGGAGAGCCACCGCGTGACCATCACCAGCTTCCGTAACGTTGCCATCGTCGCACACGTCGACCACGGCAAGACCACTCTCGTCGACGCCATGTTGCGCCAGTCGGGGGCATTCGAGGAGCGCGCCGAACTGGTCGATCGCGTCATGGACTCCGGCGACCTCGAACGCGAGAAGGGCATCACCATCCTCGCGAAGAACACCGCCGTCCACAAGCATCACGGCGACGGCAGTGTCACGGTCATCAACGTCATCGACACCCCCGGTCACGCCGACTTCGGTGGCGAGGTCGAGCGCGGCCTGTCCATGGTCGACGGTGTCGTCCTGCTCGTCGACGCGTCCGAGGGCCCGCTGCCGCAGACCCGCTTCGTGCTGCGCAAGGCGCTCGCCGCGTCGCTGCCCGTCATCCTCGTGGTCAACAAGACCGACCGTCCCGACGCCCGCATCGAAGAGGTCGTCTCCGAGAGCCACGACCTGCTGCTCGACCTGGCCTCCGACCTCGACGACGAGGCCGCGGAAGCCGCCGAGCTCGCCCTCGACCTCCCCGTCCTGTACGCCTCCGGCCGTGAGGGCAAGGCGTCCAAGGTTCAGCCCGAGAACGGTCACGCCCCGGACGCCGAGAACCTCGACGCCCTGTTCGACGTGCTCCTCAACTACGTGCCCGCGCCCAAGGGCAACGTCGACGCGCCGCTGCAGGCTCACGTCACCAACCTCGACGCCTCCGCGTTCCTCGGCCGCCTCGCGCTGGTCCGTATCCACAACGGCGAGCTGACCAAGGGCCAGACCGTCTCCTGGTGCCGCGAGGTGGACGGCGAGCCCGTCGTCACCAAGGCCAAGATCACCGAACTGCTCGCCACCAAGGGTGTCGAGCGTCAGCCCGCCGAGAAGGCCGTCGCCGGTGACATCGTCGCCGTCGCCGGTTTCCCCGACATCATGATCGGCGACACCCTCGCCGACCTGGAGAACCCGGTCCCGTTGCCGCGGATCACCGTCGACCAGCCCGCCATCTCGGTGACCATCGGCACCAACACCTCGCCGCTCGTCGGCCGCGTCAGCGGGCACAAGCTGACGGCCCGCATGGTGAAGTCGCGCCTCGACCAGGAACTCGTCGGCAACGTCTCGCTGAAGGTCCTCGACATCGGCCGCCCCGACGCCTGGGAGGTCCAGGGTCGTGGTGAGCTCGCGCTCGCCATCCTGGTCGAGCAGATGCGCCGCGAGGGCTTCGAGCTGACCGTCGGCAAGCCGCAGGTGGTCACCCGTCAGGTCGACGGCAAGGTCCACGAGCCCTTCGAGGAGCTCACCATCGACAGCCCCGAGGAGTACCTCGGCGCCATCACCCAGCTCCTCGCCAACCGCAAGGGCAAGATGGTGCAGATGGCCAACCACGGCGCGGGCTGGGTCCGGATGGAGTTCATCGTCCCGTCGCGCGGCCTGATCGGCTTCCGCACCGACTTCCTCACCGAGACCCGCGGCACCGGCATCGCCAACGCCGTCTTCCACGGTTACGCGCCGTGGGCCGGCGAGATCCGCGCCCGCCACACCGGCTCGCTCGTCTCGGACCGCACCGGTTCGGTCACCCCGTTCGCGATGATCCAGCTCGCCGATCGCGGAACCTTCTTCGTCGAGCCCGGCGCCGACACCTACGAGGGCATGGTCGTGGGCATCAACCCGCGCCAGGAGGACCTCGACATCAACGTCACCCGCGAGAAGAAGCTGACCAACATGCGTCAGTCCTCCGCCGACGTGATGGAGACCCTCGCCAAGCCCATCAAGCTGGAGCTCGAAGGCGCGATGGAGTTCTGCGCCGGCGACGAGTGCGTCGAGGTCACCCCGCAGGTCGTGCGTGTGCGCAAGGTGCACCTGTCGGCCACCGACCGTGCCCGTGAGCGTTCGCGCTCCAAGGCCCGTGACAAGGCGGCCCTGTAGTCGGCACGTCCGACCACGTCATACACAACCGGGCGGATGTACCTTCGGTCGATCGTCGGCCGAAGGTACATTCGCTCGTGGGTTTCCGGAGCCTTCCGGTATCTCTGAGGAAAGGCGGCGCGGTGGTTGCTGGGGGTGGACTCGCGAGAGGTCGAGGAGTTCGGGGCCGAAGGCGTGGGGCAGCGGTGACCGCGCTCCTGCTGGCAGTGACGACGACGGTACTCACGTCGTGCACCGCCGATCCGCCCCCACCGGTCGAGAGCACCGACAGTCCCAAGCCGACGGTGTCGCCGACCGAGAAGCAGCCCGTCGTCGTCGCGATCGACGACGTGGGCAGCGGATTCAACCCGCACCTGCTGTCGGACCAGTCGCCGGCGAACTCCGCGGTCAGCGCCCTCGTGCTGCCGAGCCCGTTCCGGCCGGTGCCCGACCCCGCCCGCCCGGGCGGCAGCAACTGGATTCCCGACTCCTCGCTCGTGATCTCCGCGGACGTCACGTCGCAGGAGCCGTTCACCGTCACGTACCAGCTGCGGAACGAGGCGCAGTGGTCCGACGGCGCGCCCATCGCCGCCGAGGACTTCCGCTACCTGTGGCAGCAGATGATCAGTGCCCCCGGCGTGGTCGACCCCGCAGGCTACGAAATGATCGAGGACGTCAGGTCGTCCGGTGGCGGCAAGACGGTCACCGTCGTGATGAAGGCCGCCTACCCGGCGTGGCGTGAACTCTTCACCGACCTGTTGCCGTCACATCTCATCAAGGATTCCCCGGGTGGCTTCGCGACCGGACTGTCCGAGAACATCCCGGTATCGGGCGGGCACTTCCACATCAAGTCGATCGACCGTGGCCGCGACGAGATCCTGCTCGAACGCAACGACCGGTTCTGGGACAAACCGGCGACCCCCGACCAGATCCTGATGCGCCGCGACGGCACCCCGTCGCAGCTCGCCGACTCGATGCGCAACAACGACACCCAGATCGTCCAGGTTCACGGGGGCACAGCCACATCCGCCCAGCTCGCGGCGATCCCCACGGTGCGGACGGGTTCGTCGTTCCAGCCGCGCGGACTCGACCTCACACTGAACGGCCGGGTTCCCGAACTCGCGGACGTCCGGGTGCGGAAGAGCCTTCTGCAGCTGCTGGACACCGAACTGCTCGCCGTCGTCGGGGCCGGCAGCGAGGCGGCGGCGGTCCCGGCGCGCTCACAGGTCTACGCCCCCTCCGATCCCGGTTACACCTCGACCGCACCCGCGCGGCCGAGTCGCGAACAGGTGCTGGCGCAGCTGGCCGAGTACGGATACATCGCCGAAACGCCCACGGACACCGTCGTTCCCGCAGGCACGGCGCCGTCGACCCGGCTCGTCCGCGACGGCATCCCGTTGACGCTCGTCATCGGGACACCCGAGGGTGACGACACCGCGGGCGCGGTCGCCAACACAGCCGCCGACCAGTTGCGCGGCGCC
Source organism: Rhodococcus sp. NPDC059968 (assembly GCF_042738615.1). NCBI lineage: Bacteria > Bacillati > Actinomycetota > Actinomycetes > Mycobacteriales > Nocardiaceae > Rhodococcus > Rhodococcus sp. NPDC059968. Next base: position 14,413 of record NZ_JBHWUE010000131.1, on the reverse strand, counting down.
GGCGTCGACGCCACCGTGACGTCCCTGCCTGCCGAGGAGTTGTACGGGGAGTCGTTGAGCAAGGGCGACATCGGGGCAGTCGTGGGTTGGTCGCGCGCCGGGTCCGACCCGGCGACGGCGCTGGCCTCCCGTCACAGCTGTCCGCCCGCGGTGGTCGCGGCAACCCAGCAGCCGAACACCGAAACCACCGGCCCCGAACGTGATCCGGTCGCGGAGGCCGAGGCTCCGTCGAACCTGTCGGGAGTCTGCGACCCCACCCTTCAGCCGTCCATCGACGCCGCGCTGCGGGGGGTCGGTGATGTGCCGCAAGCTCTCGCCGACGCCGACCGCAAACTCTGGGATCTGGCCGCGGTGCTGCCGATCATGCAGGACCGCACGCTTGTCGCGGCGGGACCCGGCGTCGACGGGGTGTCACTGTCGGGCGCCGTGCAGGTCGGAATATTCAGTGACGCAGCGGGCTGGAGCAGGATCAAGGAATGAGTGAGCGGCGACTACTGCTGGTTCATGCCCATCCCGACGACGAGACCCTCACCACCGGCGGCACCATCGCGCGCTACGCCGCCGAGGGTGCCGACGTTCACGTCCTGACGTGCACGCTCGGCGAGGAAGGCGAGGTGATCGGCGCGGAGTGGGCGCAGCTGGTCGCCGACGCCGCCGATCAGCTCGGTGGCTTCCGAATCGGTGAGCTGACGTCCGCGCTGTCGTGTCTCGGTGCGGGAAGGCCGCGGTTCCTTCTGGGGGCGGGGCATTTCCGTGATTCCGGCATGGCCGGCACGGCGTCGGCGGCCGACCCGCGCGCTTTCGTCAACGCCGACCGCGACTCCGTGACCGCCGCGATGGTGGCGGTCATCCGGGAGCTGCGGCCGCACGTCGTGGTCACCTACGACCCGGACGGCGGGTACGGGCACCCCGACCACATCCAGGCGCACACGATCACCACCGCGGCCGTCGAGGCGGCGGGTTCGGCGCAGTACCCGGACTGCGGCGAAGCGTGGGAGGTCGCGAAGCTGTACTGGACGGTGACCGAGGCGAGCGCGCTGGAGTCGGGAATCTGCCGTATCGGCGACATCCCCGACGGCTGGCGGCTGCCGGAGCCCGGCGAATTGCCGAGCGTCCCGGACGCCGACGTGACGACGGTGATCGACGTGCGGGGCGCGCTCGACGCGAAGAGGGAAGCGCTGTCGGCGCACGCCACCCAGGTGACGGTGGCGCCGAGCGGCACCGAGTACGCGCTCTCCAACGACATCGCACAGCCGATTCTGGCGGAGGAGCATTTCGTGCTGGTCCGTGGCGCCGTCGGGGATCGGGACGCCGACGGCAGGGAACGGGACCTCTTCGGTGGCATCGGTCGCTGACCGCAGGTATCTGTGACCGGCGTTGCGTATTACACTGTGGCCCACGTCACGCAGCGACCCCGGTCGAGTCCGCGTGGCACCCGTCAGGAGAGGCGATAGATGTACAACTGGGATGTTCAGAACGCCATCGTCGCGTTCGTCGACACGCTTCGGCCTTCGTGGCCGGCCCAGCACGACCTGTACTACAGCGTGCTGTACGGATTCGCCGACATGCAGAGCCATTTGCTGACCCTGCTGGGCTACCCGCCCGTCGCCTGATCCACTATTGACACATGACCGTCGGCACCGCAGCGAAACCCGGGCACCTCGATGTTCTGGGGAGGGTCACCCTCGCGCTGCTGGTGTTCGACGGTTTTCTGTGTGCCGTCCTCTCGGTGCTCTTTCTGCCCACCTACCTCGGGGCCACACCGTTTCCGATCAGCATCCTCGCCGCCGCGGTCGCCAACCTGGCGCTGGTGATCGCTGCCCGGTCGACGACCGGCCGGGTGAGGACGGGGGTGCTGCCGCTCGTGGGGTGGGGGTTCGGTTTCCTGCTCTGCATGTTCGGCGGTCCGGGCGGCGATGTGCTCATGCTCGCGTCCGTCTGGACGCTCCTGCTGCTGTTCGGCTCCCTTGTCCCGGCGGCGGTCTACCTGTGGAAAGTCAGCGCGAAGGCGGCCTTCGGATCTGTTTCGCCGACGGAGGGCGAGGGTACGCGGTAGCGACCAGCAGTCTGCTGAAGGAGCACCGCGATGACAGATCAGAACTTCACGACCGACGACGCCGGCATCCCCGTATCGAGTGACGAGCACTCGCTCACCATCGGGACGGACGGGCCGATCCTCCTCCAGGATCACTATCTGATCGAGAAGATGGCCCAGTTCAACCGCGAACGGGTAGCGGAGCGTCAACCGCACGCCAAGGGGGGCGGGGCGTTCGGACGGTTCGAAGTCACCGAAGATGTCTCCGCCTACACGAAAGCCGATCTCTTCCAGCCCGGCAAGAAGACGGACATGCTGATCAGGTTCTCGTCCGTGGCCGGTGAGCGCGGCAGCCCGGACACGTGGCGCGACCCACGCGGGTTCGCCGTCAAGTTCTACACCGACCAGGGCAACTACGACATGGTCGGGAACAACACGCCCGTCTTCTTCATGCGCGACCCGATGAAGTTTCAGGACTTCATCCGTTCGCAGAAGCGGCGTGCCGACAACAACCTCCGCGACCACGACATGCAATGGGACTTCTGGACGTTGTCTCCGGAGTCGGCGCACCAGGTCACGTGGCTCATGGGCGACCGCGGCATCCCACGCACCTGGCGGCACATGAACGGGTACTCGAGCCACACGTACATGTGGGTGAATGCCGCGGGCGACAAGTTCTGGGTGAAGTACCACTTCAAGACCGACCAGGGCATCGAGTTCTTCACGCAGCACGAGGGCGACCAGATGGCGTCCATGGACACCGATTACCACATGCGAGACCTGTGGGAGCACATCGAGGGCGGCGAGTACCCGAGCTGGACCTTGAACATGCAGATCATGCCGTTCAAGGACGCCGACGGCTACCGGTTCAACCCGTTCGACCTCACCAAGGTGTGGCCGCACAGCGACTACCCGCTGATCCCCGTCGGCAGGATGACGCTCGACCGCAACCCCACGGACTACCACTGTGAGATCGAGCAGGCCGCGTTCGAGCCCAGCAACCTGGTCCCCGGCATCGGCCCGAGCCCGGACAAGATGCTCATCGGCCGGCTGTTCTCCTACCCGGACGCCCACCGCTACCGGATCGGAGCCAACTACAAGGAGTTGCCCGTCAACAGGCCGCACGTCCCCGTCCGCTCGTACTCGAAGGACGGCAACATGCGCCACCACAACCCCGGGGATCCGGTTTACGTGCCGAATTCCAAGGGTGGCCCGCACGCCGACCCGTCGCAGGTGGGGGAGACCGCCACCTGGTACAGCGCCGGCGACATGGTGCGCTCGCCGTACGCGCTCCACAAGGAGGACGACGACTGGGGTCAGGCCGGGACGATGGTCCGTGAAGTGCTCGACGACGCGGCCCGGGACCGCCTGGTGGACAACATCGTCGGGCATCTGCTGAACGGTGTCAGCGAACCGGTTCTGGCGAAGGCGTTCGAGTACTGGCGGAACGTCGACAAGGCCCTCGGCGATCGGATCGCCGACGGGGTCGGGAAGAAGCAGTCGGAGGCCGACCCCAAGGCGGGCGAACAGGCCAATGCGGCGCGCAGCAGCGCGCAGGCGAAGGCTTAGCTCTCGAACGCCACCGGGTGCCGAGGCTGGTACAGCGTCATCTCGCCCGCGCCGGGAATCTTCAGGGACGTGGTGAGGCCGTACCCGTCGTCGCGGATTCCTCGGGTGAACTCGGCACCCTTCGCTTCGAGTTCCGCGACGGTCGACTCGATGTCGTCGCACATCAGCGAGATCTCGTGATGCGGCCGAGTCGACCACGGCTCACCGCCCCGATCGTCCGAGGTGGGGTGCACACCCATCTCGGACGGTCCGGTGCGGAAGATCAACCACCCGCCGCCGGCATCGACGTGTGACCAGCCGAGCACGTCGCGGAAGAAGTCGCGGGCGGACTCGGCGTCGTCGGCATAGACCAGTGTGTGCACAGCAGTGATCATGTGGGCAGCTTAGTGCGATTCGTCCGTCACACTGGGAGAATGTCGAACGACGAACTTTCCGGACTGACCATCGCCGTCACCGCCGAACGCCGGGCCGCCGAGTTCATCACGCTCCTCGAACGGCACGGGGCCGCCATCGTCCACACACCGGCCATCCACGTGCTGCCGCTCGTCGACGACACCGATCTGCGATCCCGCACCGCCGACATCATCGCGTCGCCGCCGGACCTCCTCGTCGTCAGCACCGCCGTCGGATTCCGGGGATGGCTGGACGCGGCGCGGGCCTGGGACGAGGAGGACGCACTGCTCGCCGCCCTGCAGTCGGCACGGATCATCACCCGCGGTCCCAAGGCGAAGGGCGCGGTCCGCGGCGTCGGCTTACGCGAGGAGTGGTCGCCGGAGACGGAATCCTCCGAGGAGGTGCACGAACACCTCGTCGCCGAGGGGGTGCGCGGTCTGCGTGTCGCGGTCCAGTTGCACGGCACCATCACCGAATGGGAACCGATGACCGACCTGAGCGTCTCCCTCGCCGGCGCCGGGGCCGAGACGACGGCCGTATCGGTGTACCGGTGGATCAGACCCGAGAATCAGCAGCCGCTGCTGACGCTGCTCGATCAGATCATTCGAGCCGACGTCGACGCCGTCACCTTCACCAGCGCACCCGCCGTGTCGTCTCTCCTCAGCACCGCGAAGGACACCGACCGCGTCGAGGCCCTCCTGCACGCGTTCCACGGTCCGGTCGCGCCCGTCTGCGTCGGCTCGGTGACGGCCTCGCCCCTCACCGCCCTCGGCGTCGACACCATGCAACCCGCCCGCCCCCGGCTCGGCAGCATGGCCAAATACATCATCGAGGAACTCCCCAGGCGGCGGCACGCGGGGTGAACGGCACTTTCGGCGCCTCAGATCGGTCGGATGTACCGTTCGCCCGGGGTCACTCGATCAGCCCGGCCGCGTGCGCGGCGTCGGACAGCACCGACTCGAGCATGGCGGGGGTGAGGCGGCCGGTGAAGGTGTTCTGCTGGCTGACGTGGTAGCACCCGAACAGGTGCAGGGGACGTTCGGTACCGGGGAGTTCGACGTGCGCGCCGTGCCCGAACTTGGGTCGCGGCCGGGGGACGGCCCAGCCGGCGTCGTCGAGGACGGGGAGCAGCGACTGCCAGCCGAATCCGCCGAGCACGATCACCGACCGAAGGTGGGGTTGCAGAATGCGCAGTTCGGCGTCGAGCCAGTGGCGGCAGTGGTCGCGTTCGTCCGGGGTGGGTTTGTTCGCTGGCGGCGCGCAGTGCACCGGGGACGTGATGCGAACGCCGGACAGTTCGAGGCCGTCGCCGATGTGGGTGGCGGTGGGCTGGCTCGCGAGACCCACGGCGTGGAGTGCGGCGTAGAGGAAGTCGCCGCTGCGGTCGCCGGTGAACATGCGCCCGGTGCGGTTCGCGCCGTGGGCGGCGGGGGCGAGACCGACGATCAGCAGGGGTGCATCGGGTGGACCGAACCCGGGAACCGGACGCCCCCAATAGGTTTCGTCTCGGAACGATGCACGCTTCTCGCGTGCGACCCTTTCCCGCCACTCGACGAGGCGGGGGCAGGCTCGGCATTCGATCAGCTGGGCGTCGAGACCGGCGATGTCGGTCAGCGCCGCGCCCACACGTCACCTCCGCCGGGTGTCACCGACTCGACGAGCGACCACGCCTGGTCGGCAGGCAGATCGATCACCAGGTATTTTCCGATGCCCGCGGGGGTGGCGGCGATGACGGTCGCCACCCCGGCCCGCCGTTGGAAGAACGTCTGACGGACGGTCCACCCGATGATCCCGTCGGCTTCGAGGCTGTCCCGGGCGCGGTCGAGGGAGCCGCTGCGGGTGATCAGCCACCCGGGCAGCACCGCATGGCCGAGGCCGCGGTACCGATCCCACGCCAGCATCACGCCGCCGACGGCGAGCGCGACGATCGCGGCCCACGCGGCCCAGAACACGGACCGATCGACGATCACGAAGACCAGGGCGACGGCGAGCGCGATCTCGGCGGGGATCAGGGCCCGCGTGTAGCGCCGCCGCTGGGCGACCGGCCCGTGCGGGGTGAGCGGGGCCGCGGCCTGACGGTGGTCGCCGATGACGGTGGCCATCACCCGCTCCGCTTCCGTACGCGGCGCCTGGGGGAGCAGCAGTGACGACTCCCGTCTCTCGGCGCTGACGCCGGTCATGACGGCATCCAGTCGGGCGCCGCCTGCGAGCCGGAGGAGGAGCGGTTCCTTGAGGGTCGTACCGCGCAGACGGGCGCGGTCCAGGGTGGTCTGGCGGGTCTTCAGCAGGCCGTGGCTGACGTGCAGGGTGCGGCCGTTGTCCGTCAGTGTCATGTTGCCGTACGTCAGGAGGTACCGGATGCAGGCCAGGGCGCTGGCGGCGATCAGGAGGACGACGATCCCGACGACGACGGCGATGGCGATGCCGACGCGCTCGGCGGTTTCGATGCCCTCGGCCACCGTCGACGAGCGGGCGATCTTCGCGCCGATTCCGTACTGGAACGCGAGACCGACGATCGCCGCGATGGTCACCACGCCGGTCGCCGAGAACGGGGCGTAGCGCACCCAGGCCGGTGTCCAGTGGCCGATCTCGGTGACCGCGGGCTCCTGCGTGACCGCGGGCTGCTCGATGTCGTGGGAGGGCTGGCGGGCGAGGAGTGCGGCCCGCAGGTCGGGAACCAGCCCGGTGGAGAGGGCGTTGAGTTCGAACTTCGCCGCGTCGGGTTTGGAACCCACCTGCTGGCCGGTGCCGATGCGCACGATCGACAGCCCGAGCAGGCGATGCAGAACCCCCGCCTCGACATCGACGGACCGGATGCGGTTGCGCGGTACCGACAGCAGGCGTTTGCGGAACAGGCCCTGCCGCAGTTGCACGTGGACCGGGCCGATGCGGTAGCTCGTCGTGAACCAGCGCGAGATGCCGAACACCACGAACACGACGATGGCGACGAGACTCCAGACGTGATTGCCGCTCTGGGTGCCGATCACCAGCGAAATCAGCAACACGGGCAGAAGTTTGACGATCTCGTCGACCGGGTGGACGAGCAGCATCCGGCGGTCCAGACGCAACCAGGGCTGCTCTTCCTCGGCGGCGACCGCGGCCTCGCCGTGCGCGATGGGGGGAGCGATTCCCGGTTCCGGTGCCGCACTCATGTGGCGTCACCGACATTGGTGCCCGCGATCTCGGTGAGCTGCGCGACGGTGCGGTCGGCGGTGTCCTGATCGAGGGCGGAGATCTTGACGGCACCGGCGGACGACGCCGTCGTGACGGTGACGGTCGCCAGCCCGAGCATGCGGTCGATGGGTCCGCGTTCGGTATCGACGGTCTGGATGCGCGAGATGGGCGCGATGCGTCGTTCCTGGGTGAACCAGCCGCTGCGGGTGTAAACCGCGGTGTCGCTGATCTCCCAGCGGTGCACCCGGTACCGCCAGAGCGGGACGACGGCGACGTGGAGGATCGCGAGAACGACGGTGATCGCGAGGACCGTGACGTGCACCCACACGGGCCACCAGTGGAAGACGAGAGCGACCGCTTGCACAACGAAGAGCGGAAGCCAGAGTAGGGCGGCGTTGATCGCCCACAGTTGCTTGGCCTTGGGGCTGGGCCGCCACAGCGGGTCCGCCATCGTGACGGTGGTGGGCACACTCATGCCCCTACTTTGGCCGTGCCCCGGCATTCTGTCGAGAACCGACCTATCGTGGGAGAACCCCCCGAAGTGAAAGGAGCGCAGACATGACGTCATTCGATGCGGCCGATTCTCCGGAGGTTCCCGAGGCAGACCGGCTGGAGCAAGAACTCGCCGTGGACGACGACGCGTCCGACGAGGTCGCAGAAGTGTCGTCGCTGGAGGTGAACGAGGCGGACGTGGCCGAACAGAGCAGGGCGGTTCCGGTCGACGAGGACTACCCCCGCGGATAGCGATTCGCACGGCTTGCGGGAGTCTGGGTGGCAGTGGTCGTCGTCGATGGCGCATGATCGCTGGGTGACCCATTCAGGTGAAGAATCCGGCCGGCCCACGATGCTTCCAATGCCCGGTGTTCCGGCACCAGCTCCGTCCGGCGCGTCTGCGCAGGAAGTGGCCCCCTCCGCCTCCGCGATGCGGCGGGTGTTGCGGCGTGCCCGCGACGGCGCCACTCTGAACGTGGACGAGGCGTCGGTCCTGCTGCAGGCCCGCGGCGAGGATCTGGCGGATTTGTGTTCGTCGGCGGCGAAGGTCCGCGACGCCGGGTTGCTGGCGGCGGGCAGACCCAAGGCTGTCACGTACTCGCGCAAGGTGTTCATCCCGCTGACCCGGTTGTGCCGGGACAAGTGCCACTACTGCACGTTCGTCACCGTGCCGGGTAAGTTGCGGGCCGAGGGGCGCGGGGCGTATCTGGAGCCGGACGAGGTGCTGGAGATCGCCCGGCAGGGCGCCGAATTGGGCTGCAAGGAAGCCCTCTTCACCCTCGGTGACCGCCCCGAGGATCGGTGGCCGGAGGCCAAGCAGTGGCTGGACGAGCGGGGCTACGACTCGACGCTCGACTACCTGCGGGCGATGTCGATCCGGGTCCTCGAGGAGACCGGACTACTGCCGCACCTGAACCCGGGCGTGATGAGCTGGGAGGAGATCTCCCGCCTCAAGCCGGTGGCCCCGTCGATGGGCATGATGCTCGAGACCACGTCCACCCGGTTGTTCACCGACAAGGGCGAGTGCCACTACGGCAGCCCGGACAAGGATCCGGCGGTGCGGTTGCGCACGCTCACCGACGCCGGCCGGCTGAGTGTGCCGTTCACGACGGGCATTCTGGTGGGCATCGGCGAGACCGTCCGGGAACGGGCCGAGTCGATCATGGCGATCCGTAAGTCGCACAAGGCGTTCGGGCATGTTCAGGAAGTGATCGTGCAGAACTTCCTCGCCAAGCCGGACACCGCGATGCGCGATACCCCGGATGCGGGTCTCGAGGAGTTCACCGCGACCATCGCGGTGTCCCGGTTGCTGCTGGGCCCGGGGATGCGGATCCAGTCGCCGCCCAACCTGGTCTCGAACACCGAATGCGCGGCGCTGCTGGGTGCGGGTGTCGACGACTGGGGCGGCGTGTCGCCGTTGACCCCGGACCACGTGAACCCGGAGCGGCCGTGGCCGAACCTGGACACCCTGGCCCAGATCACGGCGGAGGCCGGGTTCGAGCTCACCGAGCGCACGGCGGCGCAACCGCAGTATGTGCTGGCCGGCTCGCCGTGGATCGATCCGCGGATCACCGGGCATGTGCAGGCCCTCGCGGACCCGCACACCGGACTGGCGAAGCTCGATACGAAACCGGTCGGGTTGCCGTGGCAGGAGCCGGACGAGTCGTGGGAGTCGACGGGCCGGGTGGATCTGCACACCGAGATCGACACCGACGGCCGCAACACCGAGACCCGCAGCGACCTGGGCAGCGCGTTCGGGGACTGGGAGACCGTCCGCGAGCAGGTGCTGGAGTTGAGCGGCCCGGTGCGGGTGGACACGGACGTCCTCGCGGCGCTGCGCAGCGCGGAACGCGATCCGGCGGGCTGCACCGACGACGAATACCTGGCGTTGGCGACGGCCGAGGGGCCGGGGCTCGAGGCGGTGGTGGCGTTGGCGGATGCGCTGCGCAAGGACGCCGTCGGCGACGAGGTGACGTATGTGGTGAACCGGAACATCAACTTCACCAACATCTGCTACACCGGGTGCCGGTTCTGCGCGTTCGCGCAGCGCAAGGGCGACGCGGACGCGTTCACCCTGTCCACCGGCGAGGTCGCGGACCGGGCCTGGGAGGCGCACGTCGCGGGCGCGACGGAGGTCTGCATGCAGGGCGGTATTGACCCGGAGCTCCCGGTCACCGGGTACGCCGATCTGGTGCGCGCGGTGAAGGCGCGGGTGCCGTCGATGCACGTGCACGCGTTCTCCCCGATGGAGATCGTCAACGGCGCCTCCCGCGGCGGGCAGAGCATCCGCGACTGGTTGACGGAACTGCGTGAGGCGGGTCTGGACACCATTCCCGGCACGGCCGCGGAAATCCTCGACGACGAGGTGCGCTGGGTGCTGACCAAGGGCAAGCTGCCCACCGCCACCTGGATCGAGGTGGTGACCACGGCGCACGAGGTGGGTCTGCGGTCGAGTTCGACGATGATGTACGGCCACGTCGACAACCCGAAGCACTGGGTCGGGCATCTGCGGGTGCTGTCCGGAATCCAGGACCGGACCGGCGGCTTCACCGAGTTCGTTCCGTTGCCGTTCGTGCATCAGAGCGCGCCGCTGTATCTGGCGGGCGCGTCGCGTCCGGGCCCGACCAATCGGGACAACCGGGCCGTCCACGCCCTGGCCCGGATCATGCTGCACGGGCGGATCCCGAACATCCAGACCAGCTGGGTCAAGCTGGGTGTCACCGGTACCCAGGTGATGTTGCAGGGCGGCGCCAACGACCTCGGCGGCACGTTGATGGAGGAGACCATCTCCCGGATGGCGGGATCCGAGCACGGATCCGAGAAGACCGTCGAGGAACTGCGGGCCATCGCCGAGGAAATCGGCCGCCCGGCCCGCGAGCGCACCACCACACACGCACGACGGGACGCCGCGGCGTGAGCGAGACGGATCGGCTGGGCGACGACAAGGTCGTCGGCATCCTGGATCGTGCCGCGCGGGGCATCAACCCCGTGCTCGATCTGGCCCTCACGGATCCGTTCGGCATCAAGAGCCGGACGTTCACCCCGACCGCGGAGGACCGGGGCGCCGCGGAGGCGCTGCTCGACGGTATCGCCTGGGTTCTCGACACCGTGCAGTTCCCGGGGACGGCGTCGTGGGAGAAGGCGAGCGACGACGAGCGGGCGCGGTGGTGGGTGACCCGGATCGGTGCGTCGAACACGATCGTGGTCGCGTTCCCGGGCATGTTCGGTGTGCTTCTCAACCGGTTCCCGATCCAGGACGTGCTCGGGTTCGCGAATCAGGCCGTCGTTCTCGTCGCCGTCGCCCGGGAACACGGCGTGACGAACCGGTCCGACCAGGTGGACCTGCTGGCGGCCGTGCTCTGCCGGCGTGAGACGGACGCGGTGCTCGCCGACACGGCGCGAACCGATTCCGCGGACGGTGAGTCGTTGTGGCGCCCGTTCGCGCTGATCGGCGCGCTGTGGCGCACCGCCCGCACGGTGCGCGCGCTCAGTGACGAACTCGACAAGCGTCCTGGGCCGGGCTCGACCTACTCGCTGCTGGGCAACATCCCGGTGGTCGGTGTGGTGGCCGGGTATCTCGGCGAACGGGGCGCGCTGGTGAGAGCCGCGAAACAGGGCGAGCAGTGGATCGCGTCCCGGGCGCCGTTGCCCGCGGCGGTACGCCGGGTCAGGTAACCCTCACCGCAGAGAGGTCCGCCGGGCAGGCGATAATAGTGTCTTCCGCGGGGTACAAGCGGCCCGTACCCCGTGCTTACTCGTGTCAGAAAGGCAGGGAGAGCGGCAGTGCCCTACACGATTGCTGAACCGTGCGTGGATGTGTTGGACAAGGCGTGTATCGAGGAATGCCCTGTCGACTGCATCTACGAGGGCGGGCGGATGCTGTACATCCATCCGGACGAATGTGTGGACTGCGGCGCCTGTGAACCCGTCTGCCCCGTCGAAGCCATCTTCTACGAAGACGACGTCCCGGAACAGTGGAACGGCTACATCGCCGCGAATGTCGACTTCTTCGACGACCTCGGTTCTCCCGGCGGCGCGGCGAAGCTGGGCAAGGTCGACTACGACCCGCCGTTCGTCAAGGCTCTGCCCCCCATGGGCGAGGACTAGATGTGCCTCGTATCCCGGTAGCCACAGCACTTCCCGACTTTCCGTGGGACTCGCTCGAGTCGGCGAAGGCGAAAGCCTTCGCCCACCCGGGTGGCATCGTCAACCTGTCGGTGGGAACTCCGGTCGATCCGGTCGCCCCGATCATCCAGGACGCGCTGACCGCGGTCGCCGCGGTTCCGGGATATCCGACGACGCACGGCACCGAGGAACTGCGGAACGCCGCGGTGGAGGCGTTGCGTCGCCGCTACGGCATCACCGGCATCGATCCGGCTGCGGTGCTGCCCGCGATCGGCACGAAGGAGCTCATCGCCTGGCTGCCACGCCTTCTCGGGCTCGGCGCAGACGACCTCGTGGTCATTCCGGAGCTGGCGTACCCGACCTACGAGGTCGGCGCGCTCCTCGCCGGTGCGCGGGTGATCCGGGCCGACGGTCTCAACCGGCTCGGCCCGGAGGGCGCGTCGCTGATCTTCGTGAACTCGCCGTCCAACCCCACCGGCAAGGTGCTCGGTCTCGAGCATCTGCGCAAGGTGGTCGACTGGGCGCGCCGCCGGGGCGCCATCGTGGCGTCCGACGAGTGCTACCTGGGGTTGAGCTGGGAAGGCGAAGCCCTCTCGATCCTCGACGAGCGGGTGAACGACGGTGATCTCACCGGGCTCCTCGCGGTGCACTCGCTGTCGAAGACGTCCAACCTCGCGAGTTACCGCGCAGGCTTCGTCACCGGTGACCCGGCGTTGGTGGCCGAACTTCTCGAGGTCCGCAAGCATGCGGGCATGATGGTGCCGTTGCCGATCCAGTCGGCGATGACCGCCGCGCTCAGCGACGACGACCACGAGAACGAGCAGCGTGAGCGGTACCGCCGTCGCCGCGAGATCCTTCTCGCAGCGGTGCGCGGCGCCGGATTCACCGTCGACAACTCCGAAGCCGGGCTGTACCTGTGGGCGACCCGCGGCGAAGCCTGCCGGGACACCGTCGAGTGGTTCGCCGAGCGTGGCATTCTCGTGGCACCAGGGGAGTTCTACGGTCCCGGCGGCGGCACCCACGTGCGCATCGCCCTCACGGCCAGTGACGAACGAATCGCGGCCGCGGCCGAACGACTGGTCTGACCCGAGTCTGCCCGGACAGAGCGGTCACGGTGAAAGTATTGGGCCGTGACCCTCGACGACGTCGCCGACGAACTGTACGGCCTCGACCCCGGTGAGTTCGTCGAGGCCCGCACCGCGCAGGTGACCGCGGCGAGGGAGGACAAGGACCGCGCACTGGCGACCGCGATCGGGAAGCTGCGGAAGCCGACGGTCGTCGGCTGGCTCGTCAACCTGCTCGCCCGCGAGCTGCCCGACGAGGTCGGCGCGCTCCTCGCCCTCGGGGACGCCCTCCGTGACGCGCAGCGACACCTGTCCGGCCCGGACCTTCGGCGGCTGAACACCCAACGGCAGCAGGTGGTGCGCGCGTTGGCGCGCAAGGCCGGTGAACTCGCCGCCGAGCGAGGTCGGACGGTCGGGGAGGACGCGCTGCGGGATGTCGGTCAGACGCTGCACGCCGCACTCGCCGACGCCGCGACCGCCGAGCAGGTGCGGCGCGGCCGGGTGGTGACGGCGGCGAGCTACAGCGGTTTCGGTCCGGCCGGACTCGCCGTCGTCCAGGGAAAGACCGCGAAGACCCCGAAGTCCGAACCCGCCATCACGCCCCCGGCCGAGAAGTCGAAGAAGAAGTCGGTGGAGCGCGACCGCGACGCCGAACGCGCGGCGGCCGAGGCCGAACTGGCGGGCGCCACGTCCCAGGCCGATGAGGTCCGCGGCGAACTGAACGACGCGAGAACGGAACTGGAGCAGGCGCGGTCGACGCTGACGGAGATCGACCACCGGATCGAGGAACTGCGCGCCGAACTCGAACACGCCGAGCAGGAGCGGCAGTTCACCCGGAACGCGGAGAAGGCGTCGGCGGAGGCGGTGCACCGGGGTGAACGAGACCTCGACGCGGCGGAGCGGCGCGTCGAGGAAGCCCGGCGCGCAGTCGACGATCTCGGCTGAGGCCGTCCCGGAACCTTGACCTGCAGCGCGCTTCAGGTTCTAGCCTGATCTCATGTCCTTCACACAGCAGGAACTCGACTACCTGGCGTCACAACGCCTGGGCCGGCTCGCGACGGTTCAGCCGAATGGCACGTTGCAGGTCAGTCCCGTCGGTTTCCACTACAACGCCGGCACGTCCACGATCGACATCCAGGGCTACAACATGGCGGCGAGCCGCAAGTTCCGCAACGTCGCCGACAACGGGAAGGTGGCGTTCGTCGTGGACGACGTGCCGTCCGTCGACCCGTGGCGGGTGCGCTGCGTCGAAATCCGCGGGCGCGCCGAGGCCCTCGTCGCCGAGGCCGCCGAGGCGAACGATCTCGGTGGACCGACCATTCGCATTCACCCCGAACGGATCATCAGCTTCGGTCTCGGCGCCACCGACCAGGACGTCCATCAACTCGTGTCGAACGCACGCGACGTCTAGATGATTGATTCCTTGAACGGATCAGTGGTCGTAGGCGATCAATGATCGCTTGGCGGTGGCGCCGATGTTCCAGTTGTGCCAGATGCCGGCGGCCATCGCCAGCACACGCTGGGCGACGCGGGCGAACACCCCGTGCGTGGTACGGCCACC
>NZ_JBHWUE010000130.1:0-23759 GCF_042738615.1 Rhodococcus sp. NPDC059968 | reverse complement strand
CCGGTGGCGCCTTTACGTTTCCCGGACCGGGCATCGGACCAGTTCGACAGGGCGGCAGCGCAGTTCGCGATCCCGGAACTGTATGCCTCTTTCGAATTCTGTTGCCACCACGGCTGCCCGGACTCGGGGTTGACGGCGACGGCGTTCTTGACGGTGTTCCAGTGTTTGCGCAGGCTGTACGCCGACCAGGACACCGGCGGCGTCAACTCCGCGTCCGGGATCTCATACGACCGTTCCGCCGTGCGTTGGTCGATGTTCGCCTTGACCTGCGACAGTGCCCAGTTGTAGGCGAACCGCTGCGCCCCGCAGTGCGAACGCATTACCGACTCCTGCTCGGGGGTGGGGTCGAGGACGTACACGAACGCACGGATCACCGTCCGACACGGGTCCGCAGCCTCTTCGAGAGCCGGAACCGGAAAGGACGCCGTGACCTGGTCACCGGGATCGGCGAGCGCAGCCGTGGGCGTCACGACAGGTCCGCCGCAGCGGTCCCCGCTGACGCGGCACTCCGGCGTGCACCACACCGCCCGGACCGGCGAGCGCACAGCGAGGTCATCACCTCGGTCCTCTCGCGCACCCAGATCATCAGCCACCCCGTCGTCGTTGAAACACGAGCAGGGTACGACAGGGCACCGACAATACTGCCTCGATGAACCCGAACCCGAACCCGAACCCGAACCCGAACCCGAACCCGAACCCGAACCCGAACCCGAACCCGAACCCGGCGCGGCGGTCCCGATGCTCGGCGAGTGATCGTCGACATACTCGGATCACCCGGCGGCCCGCCGAGTGTGGTGCGTTTCCCGCCTCGGGCCGGAACCGATCTCGGTGACCGTCCTCGACACACCCAGACCACGCTGTCCGGACTCGGTCACCATCACCACACGCCCGCCCTGGCGTTCCAAATCGGCTTACTGATCAGGGACGACACCCGGCACTACACGACCACCGCACCCCCACAACCCACCGACAGGGTGCCGACGCCCGGATCCCCCACCAAAAACCTGCCGGACGGCAACTGCCGAGCACGGACCGGCAAGGCCCCCGCATGTAACCACACCAACGCGGTCCGGTACTTCACACCGTCCGTGGCCGCCCAACCCTTCAACATCACGGCACTAAACAACCCTGAACAGCATCAATCGGTCAGATAAAGCAAACAGTACGCAACCTCCCCGATTCGCCGAGAATTGCTCTCCTGCGAAATCTTGCCCCGCGCCCCCTTATTCTTCGAACATGAACACGCACGTCGTCGACCACCCGCTCGCAGCAGTCCTCCTGACAACGATGCGCGATGCGCGCAGCGACAATGCCACATTTCGCGCCGCCTTACGAAGGCTGACACACATGTTGGTGTATGAGGCGATGCGCGAGGCTCCGGTCGAGACGTTCGACGTGGTCACGCCCATCGCGACGACCGACGGGGTGCGGCTCACCCATCCGCCGTTGCTCGTTCCCGTCCTGCGCGCAGGACTGGGCATGGTCGAGCAGGCCAGCAGCCTGATCCCGCAGGCGCGAGTCGGTTTCGTCGGTATGGCCCGGGACGAGGAGACGCATCTGCCGGTGCCGTACCTCGAGTCGCTCCCCGCGGACCTGTCCGGCATCCCGGTGTACGTCCTCGACCCGATGCTCGCGACCGGCGGATCGATGGTGCACACGATCGAGTTGCTCGTCGCCCGCGGCGCCACGGACGTCACCGCCGTGTGCGTCGTCGCGGCGCCCGAAGGTGTTGCCGCCCTCTCGGAGTCGGGTCATCCGGTGAGACTCGTCACCGCTGCGGTCGACGAGGGGCTCAACGAGGACGCGTTCATCGTGCCCGGCCTCGGCGACGCCGGGGACCGTCAGTTCGGGCCGCGCTGACTCCCCGGTTACAGGGCTTCGGCGAACTCGCGCAACAGGTTCAACCGGGTCGTGGCACTCTCGCGGGCCGCGGGTAGCGCCGATCGTTCCGGCACCGGTACGACCACCTCCAGGTAGCACTTGAGCTTGGGTTCGGTTCCCGAGGGACGCACGACCATCCGGATGGTGGACCCGGCGAGAACGACCGCGTCGGTGCGGGACTGCCCCCGCAGTTCCGCCAGATCGGTGGCCTCGACGGGTTCGCCGGCCAGCTCGGCCGGCAGTTGCGACCGCAGGCGTCGCATCATCGCGGTGATGTCGGCGAGGTCGGTGACGCGTCGCGACACCTGGTCTCCGGTGTGCAACCCGAATTCGAGCGCGTAGTCGTCCAGCCTGTCGAGGAGTGTCGCCCCCTCTGCCCGCAGTGTGGCAGCGAGGTCGGCGGCCATCACCGCGGCGGAGATACCGTCCTTGTCGCGCACCGACTCCGGGTCGACGCAGTGACCGATCGCTTCCTCGTACGCGTACACGAGTCCCTCGCCGGCCCGCACGAGCCACTTGAAGCCGGTGAGGGTGCGGGCGAAGCGCGCGCCGCGGGCGTCGGCGAGCTTTCCGAGGAGGGCGGACGAGACGATCGTCGTCGCGACGAGCGGATCGGCCGGGGCGGACGCGAGGACGTGCTCGCCGAGCAGGACGCCGGTCTCGTCGCCGCGGAGCATCCGCCAGCCGTCCGGCCCGCGCACGCCGACCGCGCACCGGTCGGCGTCGGGGTCGAGGGCGATCGCGAGGTCGGCGTCGACGTCCGCGGCGAGGGCGAGGACGGCGTCGGAGGCGCCCGGCTCCTCGGGGTTGGGGAACTCGACGGTCGGGAAGTCCGGGTCCGGGTCGAACTGTGCGGTGACGGTGTGGACGTCGGTGAATCCGGCGGATTTCAGTGTGGTGACCGCGGTCTCGCCTCCGACGCCGTGCATGGCGGTGAGCGCGATGCGCAGGGTCCGCGACCGTCCCGTCGGCAGGGACGCGACGCGGTCGACGTAGCGGTCGAGGAGTTCCTCGGACGCCGGTGTCACCGGGGTGCGGGGTACGAGATTCGCGGGCCCGATCCGGGTGATCGATGCTTCGATCTCCCTGTCGGACGGCGAGATCAACTGGGCGCCGCCGTCGAGGTAGACCTTGTACCCGTTGTCGGCGGCGGGGTTGTGGGAGGCGGTGATCTGCACGCCGGCAGCGGCGCGGAGGCGGCGGACCGCGAACGCGACGATCGGGGTGGGGAGCGGGCGGGGGAGGAGGACGACCGAGAATCCCGCGCCCGCCAGTACTTCCGCCGCGGCGACGGCGAACTTTTCGGATCCGTGCCGCGCGTCGCGCCCGACGACGACGGTGGAGCCGCCCAGGCACCGGTCTTTCAGCCACGCGCTCAGCCCGGCCGTCGTGCGGATCACCACGGCGAGATTCATGCCGTTCGGGCCTGCCCGCACCGGCCCGCGCAGACCCGCGGTCCCGAAGCTCAGTGGAGCGGCGAAGCGGTCGGCGAGCTCGTCGGCGGAGAGATTCGCGAGTTCCGCCCGGGTTTCGGGGTCGGGATCGGCGTCGATCCAGTCCGCGATCGGATCGTTCACAGGCGTTCCACCAGTTCTCGCAGGAGCCCGCCCATGCGGTCGGCGGACGCCCGGCCCGCGGCGAGGACCTCCTCGTGGTTCAGGTGCTCGCCGGTGATGCCGGCCGCGAGGTTCGTCACCATCGAGATGCCGAGGACGCGGGCGCCGAGCGCCCGTGCCGCGATCGTCTCGTGGACGGTGGACATGCCGACGAGGTCCGCGCCGATCGTCCGCAGCATGCGGATCTCGGCGGGGGTCTCGTAGTGCGGACCCGGCAGACCGGCATAGACGCCTTCGCTCAGCGACCCGTCGATGTCGCGGGCGAGGGCCCGCAGTTCGGGGTCGTACGCGTCGACGAGGTCTACGAACTCCGCGCCCACGAGCGGAGACCGGGCCGTGAGGTTGAGGTGATCGCTGATCAGCACGGGTTGTCCGACGGTGAAGTCCTCGCGGATTCCGCCGGCGGCGTTCGTCAGGATGACGGTTGTCGCTCCGGCGGCGATGGCCGTGCGCACCGGGTGGACGACGGACGACAGGGGATGGCCCTCGTAGGCGTGGGTGCGGCCGAGCAGGAGAAGGACCCGTTTGCCGCCCACGTCCACGGAGCGGATCGTTCCGGCGTGCCCCGCGGCGGCCGGCGGTGTGAACCCCGGCAGGTCGGCCATCGGGACGGTGCAGAGTGATTCGCCGAACCGGTCGGCGGCGGCATTCCACCCCGATCCGAGGACGAGGGCGATCGAGTGTTCGGCGCAGTTCGTGTGCGCGGCGAGCGCGGCGGCCGCGGCGTCTGGCGTTCCCATGAGGCGATAGTCTTCCACTCATGCCCTATCTCGATCGCGACGGCGACGTATTCATCCTGTACCTCGGCAACGAGGGCGAGACGGACAACGAGAACCGCTTCCATCCGGATTGGATCGACGCCACCCACGCCGCGCTGGACGAGGTGGAAGCCCACGAGGGTCCCGCCGCACTGGTCACGACCGCGACGGGCAAGTTCTTCACGAACGGCCTGGACACCACGTGGATCTTCGCGAACACGGACAAGCTCCCGGAATATCTCGACCGCGTGCACACGATCTACACCCGCCTCCTCGCGTTCCCGATGGCCACCGTCGCCGCCGTCCAGGGGCACGGTTTCGGTGCCGGCGCGATGCTCGCCACGTCGCACGACTTCCGGGTCATGCGCGCCGACCGCGGGTTCTATTGCCTCCCTGAGGTGTCGTTGAACATGCCCTTCACCGTGGGGATGTCGGCGCTCCTGAACACCCGTCTGCCCAAACAGACCGCGGTCGAGGCGATGACGACGGGCCGCCGCTTCGGCGGCTCCGACGCGCTCGCCGCGGGCATCGTCGACGAGATCGCGGACGGGGACGGCGTCCTCGCGGCCGCCGTGACACGGGCCGCCGCGCTCACCGCCACCCGCGGCGCCAACCTCGCCGGGATCAAGCGCGGAATCCATCACGACGTCCTCGCCGCGCTCGCCACGGTGACGGACAAGAGCAACTTCAGCTTCGGGTGAGAGAATGAGCACGTGAATGCGGATGTCGAGGCGGCGGTCAGGTCAATCGAGACCGATCTGATCGCGCTGTCCCATTCGATCCACAGCGAACCGGAACTGGCGTTCGAGGAGTTCCGGAGCGTCGCGAAGATCACCGAACTGCTCAAACGCAGCGGGTTCGATGTCCGGTCGGGCATCGCGGACCTGCCCACGGCGTTCGACGCCACGTTCGGCAGCGGTGACCTCGTCATCGGTATTTGCGCCGAGTATGACGCGCTCCCGGAGATCGGTCACGCGTGCGGGCACAACATCATCGCGGCGTCCGCGGTCGGTGCCGGCGTCGCGCTCGCCACGGTCGCCGACCGGCTCGGGATCACGGTGCGGGTCATCGGGACGCCCGCAGAGGAGAGCGGCGGCGGGAAGATCGTCATGCTCGAGAAAGGCGTCTTCGACGATGTCGCGGCTGGCCTGATGGTGCATCCGGGTCCGATCGACATCACGGGTGCGACGTCGCTCGCGCTGGCCGACATCGCGGTCACGTTCACCGGCCGCGAGGCGCACGCGTCCGCCGCACCGGAGTTCGGGCGCAACGCCGCCGACGCCGCGACCGTCGCCCAGGTCGGGATCGGCCTGCTGCGCCAGCACCTCTCGCCGGGGCAGCAGATCCACGGGATCGTCTCCGACGGCGGCACCGCGCCCAACATCGTTCCCGCACGCTCCGAAATGCTGTACTACCTGCGGGCCGAGACGGCGTGGGCGCTGTCCGAGCTGACGACACGAGCGGAGGCGTGTTTCGCGGCCGGCGCACTCGCCACCGGGTGCACGCACGAGATCCGCACGGTGTCGCCCACGTACACGGAGCTGACGCCGGACCCGTGGCTGGTCGCGACGTACCGGGAGCAGATCATCGACATGGGACGGACACCGTTGCCGCTCGAGTGGGAGGGGGTTCGTCCGCTGGGCAGCACCGACATGGGCAACGTCACCAACGTCCTGCCCGGGATTCATCCGATCATCGGCCTCGATTCGGACGGTGCGGTGACGCATCAGCCTCGGTTCGCGGCGGCGTGCATCACCGAGTCCGCCGACCGCGCCGTGATCGACGGAGCGATTGCGCTGGCTCGCACGGCAGTTCGCGCGGCAACGGACGACACACAGCGGGTGCGGCTGTTGGAAGGAGTTGATCGCCGGTGAACGCGGCAGTCGACAAATGGATTCTCGCTCACACCGACGAACTCTCCCAGTGGCGTCGACACATCCACGCCAATCCCGAACTCGCGCGACATGAATACGCGACGACGGAATTCGTGGCGACCCGGCTGGCCGCGGCCGGCCTGTCGCCCGAACTGCTGCCCGGGGGGACGGGGCTCACGTGCGATCTCGGACCGTCTGAGGGTCCCCGCATCGCGTTGCGCGCCGACATGGACGCTCTTCCGCTGCAGGAACTCACCGGCGCCACGTACTCGTCGACGGTGCCGGGCGTGTCGCACGCGTGCGGACACGACGCCCACACCACCATCCTGCTGGGAACCGGTCTGGCGCTCAGCGAGATCCCCGACCTGCCGGTGGGTGTCCGGCTGATCTTCCAGCCCGCCGAGGAGGTCATGCCGGGCGGTGCGCTCGAGGTCGTCGCTGCCGGACGGCTCGAGGGTGTGTCGCGGATCTTCGCCCTTCATTGCGATCCGCGGCTCGCGGCCGGGCGGGTCGGTGTGCGGCTCGGTGCGATCACGTCCGCGGCCGACACGATCGAGGTCGTGCTCGACTCACCGGGCGGCCACACGTCGCGTCCGCACCTGACCACTGACCTCGTGTTCGCGCTGGGCACCGTAGTGACCGGGTTGCCGGGCATGCTCAGCAGGCGGATCGACCCGCGCACCGGCACCGTGATGGTGTGGGGCGCCGTGAGCGCCGGCCGGGCGCCCAACGCCATTCCGCAGACCGGCATGATGACCGGCACCGTGCGGACCGGCGATCACGAGACGTGGGAGATGCTCGAGCCGCTGGTCCGGGAGATCGTCCACGGTCTGCTCGCGCCCACCGGGGTGCGGTACCAGCTCAACTACCGCCGCGGCGTCCCGCCCGTCGTCAACGACGAGGTGTCGACGCGCATGTTCGAAGATGCCATCCGCACGGTCGGCCCGGACGCCCTCGCCGACACGCCGCAGTCCGGCGGCGGCGAGGACTTCTCCTGGTACCTCGAAGAGGTTCCCGGCGCGATGGCCCGGCTCGGCGTCTGGTCGGGCGTCGGCGAGCAACTCGACATCCACCAGCCCACGTTCGATCTGGACGAGCGGGCGCTGGGTATCGGGGTCCGGGTGCTGTCGAGCCTCGTGCTGGGCTGAGGCGCGGCGCCAGGCGGTTCTATTCGGTGCCCGGTCCGACGTTGCGGCTGTTGCGGGTGCGCAGGTCGCGCACGTAGTCGGCGGGGGCCCCGGCGATCTCTGCGGCGTCGGCCATCACCCCGAGGTAGCGGGCCGACGGCAGGCCGCCCTCGTACGCGTCGAGCACGTATAACCAGGCGAGCGCGGGTTCGCCCTCGGTGTCCACGCGGACGCGGATCTTGCGGTGGATGCCGAGTTCGGAGCCCTCCCATCGGTCGAGGCTGACCTCGTCCTCCTCGGGGACGTCGTAGAGCACGACGAACACCTTGGAATCGGGGTCCTCGACCACGGTGGCGAGTGCGCCCTCCCAGCCGATGTCCCCGCCACTGAACGTCAGTCGCCAGCCGTGCAGCCAGCCCGTCCCCGCCATCGGCGAGTGAGGGCAGCGCTGCAACATCTGCTCGGGATGCATGTTGGACCCGTAGGCGGCATAGATCGACACGGCGGCAAGCCTAAACGGTGGCTAGTAATCTGTTGCATGCAGTGCACGACACGACGCGCTGCGATCGCACCAAAAGCCGGCCGGAGACCCCGGTCGTCAGTTGAATTGGAGGACAGATGACCCGAATCGTGATCATTGGTGGCGGGCCTGCCGGATACGAGGCAGCGCTGGTGGCCGCACAGCACGGCGCCTCCGTCTCCTTGATCGATTCGGACGGAGTGGGCGGCGCCTGCGTTCTTTTCGACTGCGTGCCGTCCAAGACCTTCATCGCTTCCACCGGCGTGCGCACCGACATGCGGCGCGCCACCGACCTGGGCATTGCGCTCGATCCCGAGCAGGCCACGGTCGCCCTGCCGCAGATCCACGCCCGCGTGAAGAGCCTCGCGCAGGCGCAGTCCTCCGACATCCGCACCCGACTGCAGACGGTGGGTGTCGAACTGTTGTCGGGTACCGCCGAGCTCACCGACTCGCGGCTCGGCATGGCGTCCCACCAGGTGTGTGCCACCCTCGAGAACGGCGAGAAGAAGACACTCGATGCGGATGTCGTCCTCATCGCCACGGGCGCGAGCCCCCGGGTGATCCCCGGGGCGGAGCCGGACGGCGAGCGCATCCTGACGTGGCGCGACCTCTACGACCTCGACGAGCTGCCGACGCACCTCGTCGTCGTCGGTTCCGGTGTGACCGGTGCCGAGTTCGTGTCCGCCTACACCGAGATGGGCGTCAAGGTCACGCTGGTGTCCAGCCGCGACCGCGTCCTGCCCGGTGAGGACGCCGATGCCGCCCTGGTGCTCGAGGACGTCCTCGCCGAACGCGGCGTCACCCTGGTCAAGCACGCCAGGGCCGATGCGGTGAAGCGCACCGAGGACGGCATCGTCGTGGTGCTCGCCGACGGCCGGACGGTCGAGGGCAGCCACGCCCTGATGACCGTCGGTTCGGTTCCCAATACCCAGGGTCTCGGACTGGAGAAGGTCGGCATCGAGCTCGACAAGGGTGGATACCTGCGCGTGGACCGTGTGTCGCGGACGCCGGTGTCCGGGATCTACGCCGCGGGCGACTGCACCGGCCTGCTGCCGCTGGCGTCCGTCGCCGCCATGCAGGGCCGCATCGCGATGTACCACGCGCTCGGTGAGGGCGTCAGCCCCATCAAGCTGAAGACCGTGGCCTCGGCCGTGTTCACCCGCCCCGAGATCGCCACCGTGGGCGTCAGCCAGGCCGCGATCGACGACGGCGAGGTACCTGCCCGCACCGTCATGCTCCCGCTCAACACCAACCCGCGCGCCAAGATGTCCGGTCTGCGCCGCGGCTTCGTGAAGATCTTCTGCCGTCCGGCCACCGGTGTGGTCATCGGCGGCGTGGTGGTCGCTCCCAACGGGTCGGAGCTGATCCTGCCCATCGCCATCGCCGTGCAGAACAACCTCACCGTCAACGACCTCGCCGCGACGTTCTCGGTGTACCCGTCGCTGACGGGTTCGATCACCGAGGCGGCTCGCCAGCTGATGCGGCACGACGACCTGGACTGATCCCGAAGTGTGGGAAAGGCATTTCACATAGTGGCCCCTCCGGTGGGATAGTCGAGGCACGGTTCGAAATCATCGGCCCGTGCCTCGGCGCTCTCCCGCCCCGCAGACCCAGGACGGACAGGGTGTTCCTCACCTGATCCCTGCTTTGACGTGCCTCCTGGGAGTCGACATGCCGCAATCACTTGCCCGCCGCATGGATGGTCTGCACAGCTCCGCCATCCGTGACCTTCTCACCCTCACCGCCCGGCCCGACGTCGTCAGCCTTGCGGGCGGGCTGCCCGACCCCGAATTCATTCCGCGCGAACGCATCCGGAAGGAAGCGGAACTCGCGCTCGGCGATCCCGCATCCGTCCAGTACGGCGAGACCACCGGGCTGCGCCGGCTCCGCGACGTGCTCGCTGCACGGGAAGGTGCGAAGATCGGCCGCCCGCTGGGCGCCGCCGACGTCGTCGTCACCCACGGCTCGCAGCAGGCGCTGAGCCTTCTCGCCCAGGTGCTGCTCGATCCCGGCGACGTCGTGATCGTCGAGGAACCCGCCTACACCGGAGCACTACAGGTGTTACGGGCCGCGGAGGCCGACGTCCGGTCCGTCGCACTCGACGCCGACGGGATGGACACCGCCGCCTTGCAGGGCATGCTCGAGGATGGCCTGCGTCCCACCGTGGTCCACACGGTGAGCAACTTCCACAACCCTCGCGGCGTCGTCCTGGCGCCCGGCCGCCGGGAACACCTGGCCGCACTGGCCGACCGCTACGGATTCTGGGTGATCGAGGACGACCCGTACGGCGAACTCTTCTTCGACGGTCCACCGCCCGCGCCCGTCGCGGCGCTGTCGGACCGGGTGATCCGGTTGTCCAGCGCGTCGAAGATCCTGGCGCCTGCGCTCCGGGTCGGGTGGCTGCACGGCGACCGGCGGGTGTGCGAGGCCGTCGAACTGCTCAAGCAGGGCGCGGACCTCTGCGGTTCGTCGCTGACGCACCAGATCGCCGCCGGACTGCTGTCGGACGAGCCGTGGCTGGATCTGCACCTGGAGATGCTGCGGGCCCGCTACGGATCCCGGGCGCGGGCGCTCGCGGACGGCGTCACCTCGACGTTCGGCGACCGCGCCCGCGTGTCCTCGGCGGCGGGCGGGATGTTCTGCTGGACCGAGTTCACGGACGACGACCTCGACACGGCGGCACTGCTGCAGACCGCCGTGGACCACGGTGTGGCCTTCGTTCCCGGATCGGCTTTCGGCGTCGCCGCGGAGCACCGGAGCGCGCTGCGGCTGTGTTTCGCGACCTGTCCGGAGGACGTGCTGACGGGTGCGGCGGCGAGACTCGGCGACGCGTACGCCCGTCACGCCCAGTCGTAGGTCCGTTCGACAGCCTTGTTCCACTCGGCGTAGAGCCGGCTGGACTCGGCCTCGTCCATCGCGGGTTCCCACGTCTTGTCGACGGCCCAGTTCGCGCGGATGTCGTCCTCGCTTTCCCAGAAGCCGACGGCCAGCCCCGCGGCGTACGCGGCGCCCAGTGCCGTCGTCTCGTTGACGACGGGCCGGATGACGGGCACCGCGAGAATGTCGGACTGGAACTGCATGAGGGTCTCGTTGACGACCATGCCGCCGTCCACCTTTAGGGAGGCGAGTTCGACGCCCGAATCGGCGCGCATCGCCTCGATCACCTCGCGGGTCTGATACGCGGTGGCCTCTAGGGCGGCCCTGGCGAGGTGGCCCTTGTTCACGAACCGGGTGAGCCCGACGATCGCCCCGCGGGCGTCGGGCCGCCAGCGCGGTGCGAACAACCCGGAGAACGCGGGCACGAAGTAGGCGCCGCCGTTGTCGTCGACCGACTTGGCCAGATCCTCGATATCCTTGGCGGACTTGATGATTCCCAGGTTGTCGCGCAGCCACTGCACCAGTGAGCCGGTGACGGCCACCGACCCCTCGAGCGCGTAGACGGCAGGTGCGTCACCGATCTTGTAGCAGACGGTGGTGAGGAGACCGTGCTTGCTGTGCACGGGTGTGGTCCCCGTGTTGAGCAGCAGGAAGTTCCCCGTTCCGTACGTATTCTTCGCTTCGCCCTCCGACAGGCAGGCTTGCCCGAACGTTGCGGCCTGCTGGTCGCCGAGGATTCCGGCCACCGGCACGCCGGGCAGCGTCCCGTGGGGGCGTCCGACGCCGTAGACCTCCGAGGAGCTGCGGATCTCGGGCAGCATCGACATCGGAATGCCGAAATCGGCACAGATCTCCGGATCCCAGTCGAGGGTCTCGAGATTCATCAGCAGAGTGCGTGAGGCGTTGGTGACATCCGTCACGTGGGTGCCCTCCGTGATGTGCCACAGAATCCAGCTGTCGATCGTGCCGAAGCAGAGCTCGCCCGCGTCTGCCTTCGCCCGTGCGCCGTCGACGTTGTCGAGGATCCACCGGACCTTCGGCCCCGAGAAATAGGTGGACAGCGGCAGGCCGGTGCGCTTCTGGTACCGGCCGGGGCCTTCGTCGCCGCCGAGTTCCGTGCACAGTTCGTCGGTACGGGTGTCTTGCCAGACGATGGCGTTGTACACGGGTTCTCCGGTGTTCCGGTCCCACACGACCGTCGTCTCGCGCTGGTTGGTGATGCCGATCGCGGCGATGTCGCGTTTGGTGAGATCGGCCTTCGCGAGCGCGGACGCCACCACTTCGCGGGTGTTGATCCACAGCTGTGTCGGATCGTGCTCCACCCAGCCTGCGCGCGGAAAGAACTGTTCGTGTTCCTTCTGGGCGACGCTGACCACGGCGCCGTCGTGATCGAAGATCATGCAGCGGCTGGAGGTGGTGCCCTGGTCTATCGCGGCGATGTACTGAATCACACGCATGAAGCTACTAGCCTGGCAGAGAATCCGTTGTCATCTCACAGGAGCCCGACTTGAGTAGTCAGCCAGGTGTGCAGTTCCTCGGTCCCCGGCAGCGTGATGCCGCATGGGACAAGCTGCAGACCGAACAGTTCGACGTCGTCGTGATCGGCGGTGGCGTGGTCGGAGCCGGTGCGGCCCTCGATGCGGCCACCCGCGGGCTGAAGGTGGCGTTGGTGGAGGCACGCGACTACGCGTCCGGGACGTCGAGTCGCTCGTCGAAGATGTTCCACGGCGGCCTGCGCTATCTCGAACAGCTCGAGTTCGGACTGGTCCGGGAGGCGCTTCGGGAGCGTGAGCTGTCGCTGACCACCCTCGCACCGCATCTGGTGAAGCCGCTCAAGTTCCTGTTCCCGATCCGTCACCGGCTGTGGGAGCGCCCCTACATGGCGGCAGGGATCTTCCTCTACGACCGGATGGGCGGCGCCAAATCGGTTCCGGCGCAGAAGCATCTGACTCGCGCGGGTGCGCTGCGGATGGCGCCGGGGCTCAAGCGCAACTCGCTGACCGGCGGCATCCAGTACTACGACACAGTGGTCGACGACGCCCGGCACACCATGACCGTCGCCCGCACCGCCGCTCATTACGGGGCCGTAGTGCGAACGTCCACACAGGTGGTCGGATTCCTTCGGGAGGCCGACCGGGTGTCCGGAGTGCGCGTCCGCGACTGTGAGGACGGCCGCACCGCGGACGTGAAGGCGCACGTCGTCATCAACGCCACGGGGGTGTGGACCGACGAGATCCAGGCGCTGTCGCGGCAGCGCGGCCGATTCCGCGTCCGCGCGTCCAAGGGCGTCCACATCGTCGTACCGCGCGATCGGATCGTCAGCGACGCCGCGATCATCCTGCGCACCGAGAAGTCGGTGCTGTTCGTGATCCCGTGGGGCAGCCACTGGATCATCGGCACCACCGACACGGACTGGAACCTCGACCTCGCGCATCCGGCGGCCACCAAGGCCGACATCGACTACATCCTCGGCCACGTCAACAAGGTGCTGGTGACGGCGCTGACCCACGACGACATCGACGGCGTCTACGCGGGCCTGCGCCCGCTGCTCGCGGGGGAGAGTGACGAGACGTCCAAGCTGTCGCGCGAACATGCCGTCGCGCGTGTCGCGCCGGGTCTCGTCGCCATCGCCGGCGGCAAATACACCACCTACCGGGTGATGGCCGAGGACGCCGTGGATCTCGCCGCCGAGGACATTCCCGCGCGGATGGCGCCGTCGATCACGGAGAAGGTGCCGCTCGTCGGTGCCGACGGCTATTTCGCGCTCGTCAATCAGACCGTTCACCTCGGCCAGATGTACGGCCTGCACCCGTACCGCGTGAAGCACCTGCTGGATCGGTACGGTTCGCTGATCGACGAGGTGCTCGACCTGGCGTCCGACAAGCCGGAACTTCTCCGGCCCATCACGGACGCACCCGCCTACCTGCAGGTCGAGGTCGTGTACGCGGCGGCGGCCGAGGGTGCCCTGCATCTCGACGACATCCTGGCCCGGCGCACCCGCATCGCCATCGAGTACTCGCATCGGGGTGTGAACTGCGCCGAGCAGGTGGCGCAGCTGGTGGCCCCCGTCCTCGGCTGGGACGCCGACGACATCGACCGTGAGGTGAAGACGTACCAGGCGCGGGTCGAGGCGGAGGTGCAGTCGCAGGCCCAGCCGGACGACCTGTCGGCCGACGCGTTGCGGGCGGCGGCGCCCGAGTCGCGGGTCGAACTGCTCGAACCGCCGGTCAGTGTGTCAGAAATACCTTGATCACCACGATGGCCGCGGCGACGGCGGCGAGGCCGATCGCCGCCCAGTGGGTGCCGGACGTGACCTTCTCGCGGCGGAGACGGCTGATCACGTAACTGATCGACGCGATCCGGGTGATCATCGCGAACTCGGCGATCAACTGCGCCGTCCTCGGCTCCAGCCAGCCGATCAGCGCGGTGCACAGGATGACGCTGGGGACGACGGCCGACGTGAGGATGGGCAGGCCGTCACGGAGTTCCCCGCTGCGTTCGGCTCGGGTGAGGGTGCGGTCGAGACGCAGTGTCTGGCCGACGGACTCGGCGAACAGATGCGCGAGGAAGGTGGACAACGCGGCTCCGACGACGATCGCGATGCCGAGGGTTTCCTGCGCCTTGGTGACGGGGATCAGCGCAGCGAGGACGAGGATGTTGCCATAGATGTAGGCGCTGATGCGCCGGGCGACACGCTCGGTGTCGATCGGGGCGTCGGTCAGCTGCGCGGGGCGGTTGAAGAGCTTCGGAAGGTCCCACTCCATGGCCCCGAGCATTCCACGCGCACGCGGTCAGCGAGTGTGGACGAGCGATTTCGGCGCGTGTGCGGCGACGACCCCGGAGAGCGCCATGACGACGAGGGCTGAAACAGCGATGAATTCCATGTGATTCAGCGTCGTCCCGGAACCCGTGAGGAGTGTGGGCGTTGTCTGTGAGCTCCCTGGGAACTCAGACTTTCGGGCTGTAGTGCTGGGGGTCGTCGCGCCGGTCGACCGGGGGAAGATTGCGTCGCGGCGTGTGGACGAGCGGTGCGTGGGCGGGGGTGCGTCCGGTCTCGCGGTCCCAGCCGGCGCGGGCACGCGGGTGGTACCGGTACCGCCAGGGGACGAGACGGAAGACGGCGTTCACGGTGCGGCCGACGAGAGTGTGCAGGCGCTCGTCGCGTGCGGTCCAGCGGTAGCCGAGGAGGTCGCGCACCGGTTGGTCGTACATGCCGACCGTCAGCCACACGAAGCCCTTCGCCACCGGGATCCGGAGGATCGCCCAGATCGGGTCGGGTAGCCACGACAGGAACGGGGGAACGCCGAGACCGGACAGGTCGAGGACGTCCCGGGTGGCCTTGTTGTCCTCGAGAACGTTGCGGCACATGTGATCCCAGTACTCCTGGAACGCCTCCCAGGTTTCCGGAACGGGGCGCATGCTCATTCCGTACAGGCGGTACCACTGGATGTGCTCGGTGAACAGCCGGCGCTTCTGGTCTTCGGTGAGACCACCAATGAAGTGGTCACCCGTGAGAACGGTGCCCATGAAGAACGTGGCGTGCGCCCAGTAGAACGTGTCGGGGTCGAGGGCGTGATACCTGCGGCCGTGCTTGTCGATTCCCTTGATGTTGTCGTGATATCCCCGCACCTGCTCCGCGGTCTGCTGGGCGCGGTCACCGTCGAAGACGACGCCGCCGATCGGGTACAGCGACCGGTATAGGCGCTCCCACCGCTCGTCGAAGAAGCGGGAGTGTTCCTCGACGCCGGCGCCGAGCCCTGGGTGCATGTTCTGCATCGACCCGGCCCACACGCCCTGCAGCATTCCGCGCCAGTCGCCGAAATACTTCCAGGTCAACGAGTCGGGGCCGAGCGGGACGGGAGTGGAGGCCGGGACGGGCGTACCGTCCGCGTTCAAGTGACTACGCACGTTGTCAGACTAAGATCTGACAACACACGTAGTCAAGGATCGGAGCGAGAAGAGTGACGCTGGAGGACCGGCGGGACGCACGGCGGAAATCGCTACTCCGTGCGGGCGTCGCGCTGCTCGGATCGCCGGACGGACCCGCGGCGAACGTGCGCGCAGTCTGCCGCGCCGCGTCGCTGACCGAACGGTACTTCTACGAGTCGTTCCAGGACCGGGACGAGTTCGTGCGCTCGGTCTACACCGCAGTGGGCGACGAGGCGCAGGCCGCTCTCGTGGAAGCGGTGGCGTCCACCGAGACCGCGCGGGAGCGCGCCGAGGCCGCCGTGGACGCGTTCGTGAAACTCATGGTCGACGATCCCGCCATGGGCCGTGTGCTGCTGCTCGCACCGCTGTCCGAACCCGCGCTGAGCAGGCGTGGCATCGACCTGATGCCCGGGTTCGTCGCACTCGTGCACGACCAGCTGTCCGCCGTCGACGACGAGGTGGAGAAACAGCTCGTCGCGGTCGGTGTGGTGGGCGCACTCACGACGCTGTTCATCGGATATCTCGACGGAACTGTTGCCGCGTCGCGCGAGCAATTCGTCGCTCATTGCGTCACTCTGGTGGTGGAGGCAAACAAGGCCGGCCACGAGTGAGGTGCGCATGCCGTTCCAGGTATCCGTGGACGATCCGACTCGCCCGCAACCCGAGCTTCGGGTACTCGACCGCAAGTTCTTCCAACTCGTCGGCGAATTCGTCTACGTCCACGGCGACACGGTGGTGACGGTGCCCGGGTGCGCCCCGATGCCGTGCCTACTCCGCACGGATCTGGCCTCGATCCCCGCGCCGCTGCAAGGCCTGCTCACCCCGTACGGCCGGCAGCTGCTTCCCGCGATCATGCACGACGACCTCTGCAAACGTGCGAGCGCGCAGGGACCGGAGGGAAACACGCTGCGACGGCGCGCGGACGAACTGTTCCGGCTCGCCCTGCTCGACGAGGGCGTCGGACCGTTCCGCAGCCGCATCTTCTGGGTCGGCGTCGAGGTCGGCCGGTTCTGGACGTTCACCGACGTCGCCCGGTTCCTGCTCATCGCGCACCAGGTGTTCGGGATGCTGTGCTGGGTGGTGGGAGTGCCGTGGGCATTGGCGACGTCGCACGTCGGCCTCGCCGCCCTCCTTCTCGTGCTTCCGGTCGTGCTGTCGCTGTTGTGGCGCAGAGACTTTCCCGTCGCCCTGCTCGGGTGCCTCCTCCTGCCCGTCATCGCGCCGACGTATCTGCTGACGATCGCCACTGCCGCGGTGCTGTGGGTGCCGGACGTTGCCGCGTGGTTGCTCGGCCGCAGGCGGACTCGCCGACCGCCGCCGCTCGGGCCGCCGACCACCGTCCTTCGCTAATCCACCATCGGTGGCTGGCAGTGTGTGCAGAAGAAGATCTGCTGCTGACCGAGGTCGTGGCCTTCGATCACCGTCCCGCAACGGCGGCAACGCTTTCCGGCACGCCCGTACACCCACGGCCGATGGCGGACGGAGTTGTTCTTGTCGATGTGAATCATGCGATGCGCGAGCGTGACCAGCGCGGGCAGGTCGGCCACGCCGCTCGACGGAGTGTAGGGGTGGACTCCGCGGAGGAAGCAGACTTCGTTGCGGTACACGTTGCCGAGGCCGGCCAGGTTGCGCTGATCGACCAGGGCGAGACCGATGGGCTGCTCGCCGGCCGCCCGGAGGTTGCGGAGCGCCGTGTCGGCGTCCCAGTCCGGTCCCAGCAGGTCGGGGCCGAGGTGGCCGACCGCGGATTCTTCGTCGTCACGCCCCAGGATCTCGGTGATGCCCAGCGAGAATCCGACCGCCACCCTGTCGTCGGTGGCGAGCACGATCCGGGCCTGGTGAGTGGGACGCCGCCACTTCGTGTCCGGCGCGTAGATGTGCCACGCGCCTTCCATCTTCAGATGCGTGTGGATCGAGTAGCCGCCGACCCGGATGAGGAGGTGTTTGCCGCGGCTGACCACCTCGTCGACGAGCTGGCCGGACAGGTCGACGGTGGCGTACCGGGGGACCCGCACGTCGCAGCGGGTCAGCACCTTCCCCGCGAGGGCGTCGCGAAGCGAGTTGGCGGTGCGCCAGACGGTGTCGCCTTCGGGCATCTCAGGCTCGCAACCGGAACCCGCGAGGGGTGGGCGAGAAACCGGCCTCGGTCAGGATCGGCGCGAAGTCGCTGCCGTGGATGGTGCCGCCGTCGACCTTCTCGACCACGATCTTGTCGATCCCGCCGCGCTTGACCACACCGGCGAGCGTGACCGCCGCGGTGCGGAGCACGCCGGGGTCGTCGGTGAAGGTCAGGATCGTGCGCCCGCCGCGTTCGACGAACAGGATCAGTTCACCCTCCACGAGCACCACCAGGCCGCCGGCCTTGCGTCCGGGACGGTGCGCGGGCGCGTCGTCGCCGCGTTTCGGCCAGGGGAGTGCCGCACCGTACGGGTTGGCGGGATCGCTGGCGGCGAGCGTCACGGCGGGCAGGGTGGTGTGCCTGCCCTCGAGCGAGTCGGCGTAGCTCCGGAGTCGGTCCACCACGGGCGGAGTGGAGAACTGTGCACCACCGAGCGACTCGACGAAATGTCCTCGCCGGCAGCGACCGTTGTCCTCGAATGTGCCCAGCACCTTGTACATCAGTGCGAATCCGCCGGGAACGTTCTCGGTCATCACGGATCCGCGCGTCACCACCCCGTACCGCTCCAGGAGGAGTTCGGCCGTGGCGCTGGCACGCAGCGTGGCATCGGATTCGGCGGCGGGGAGGATCGACCACCTCCCCCCGACCGTCGGAGGTGCAGTGCGCACCGGGACCGTCAGGCTGCGGTACGCGCGGGCACGCGGGGGGCGTCGCGGCGACCGGTGACTCGTCGTGGTCCTGGACGTGTCCGACAGCAGGGCGCGGACCGGGGCGAGCGTGTCGTTGCCGATGTGGCCCAGCCACACCAGATCCCACAATGCGGTGGCGAGCGCGGTGTCGTCGGTCATCTCGAGGGTGTCCGCGAGTTGCCGGAAGAAGTACGCGCCGCCGCCGGACAGCGTGTCGAGCACCCGGCGCTGGACATCGGACAGGTCCGATTCCGCGGGCGTGGTCAGCGTGAGCGGTGCGGTGTCGGCGGGGTGGAGGCACACCCACCCGTCCTTCCCGGAGATGCTGCCCGCGCCCGACCACAGCACCTCGCCGGTGGAGGTGAGTTCGTCGAGCATGGCGGGGGAGTAATCGGCCACCCGGGACGGCAGGATCAGCGACTCGAGTGCCGAGGCGGGAACCGGGACACCGGCAAGCTGTTCCACCACGATCGCGACGCCGTCGATTCCGCGCAGCGTGCCCCCCACATGCTGCCAGCCCGGGAGGAAGCGGCCGAGCGTCGCGGTGCTGACCGGTTCGACCTCCTGACGCGCCGCGGCCAGCGAGCGCCTGCGGAGACGGCGCAGCACCTCGGCGTCGCACCATTCGCTGCCCGTCGCGCCGGGGCGGAACTCGCCCTCGACCACCCGCTTGCCCTGCCCGAGCCGTTGCAGCACGTCGCGGGCCACCGCGGAACCGAGGCCGAAACGGGCGGCGGCGTCGGTGATCGTGAACGGACCGTGGGTGCGGGCGTACCGGCTGATCAGGTCGGCCAGCGGATCGTCGACGGGTTCGATGAACGCGGCGGGAACACCGATGGGGAGCGGCACCCCGAGCCCGTCGCGCAGGCGTGCCGCATCCTCGATGGCCGTCCACCATTCGTGACCCGCGAACGAGACGGCGAGCGCCCGCTTCGCGCGCACGAGTTCGTCGAGCCAGGGGAGGGGATCGCTGGCCGACCGCGCGGCGACCTCGTCCGTGGTAAGCGGCCCCAGCAGGCGCAGCAGGTCGGCGACGCCTTCGAGATCCTTCGCCTCGCGGTCGGGAAGCAGGCGCTGGAGTTCGAGTTCGGCGTGGGCGATCACGTCGGCGTCGAGCAGTTCGCGCAGTTCCACCCGGCCGAGCAATTCCGCCAGCAGGGTCGAGTCCAGGGACAGCGCCGCCGCCCGGCGTTCGGCGAGCGGGCTGTCGCCCTCGTACATGAACTCGCCGACGTAGTTGAACAGCAGGGCGCCGGCGAACGGTGACGGCGACTGCGTCTCCACCTCGACGATGCGGATCTGGCGGCGCGCGAGCCGGCGAAGCAGGTCCTTCAGGGCCGGTAGGTCGTACACGTCCTGCAGGCACTCGCGGACGGTCTCGAGCAGGATCGGGAACGTCGGATACTTGCGGGCCACGTCGAGCAGCTGGGCGGACCGCTGCCGCTGCTGCCAGAGCGGTGCGCGCTTTCCCGGTGTGCGGCGCGGCAGCAGCAGCGCCCGGGCAGCGCACTCACGAAACCGGGACGCGAACAGCGCCGAACCGCCGACCTGTTCGGTGACGATGTCCTCGATCTCGTCGGTGTCGAAGGCGAAGAGGTCGGCGCCGGGTGGGGTGTCCTCGGTGTCGGGAAGACGCACGATGATGCCGTCGTCGGATGCTGTCGCATTCGAGTCGAGGCCGTACCGCTCGCTCAGCCGAGCACTCACGGCCAACGCCCACGGAGCGTGAACGCGCTGGCCGTACGGCGAATGCAGGATCAGACGCCAGTCGCCGAGCTCGTCACGGAACCGTTCGACCACCAGGGTGCGGTCGGTGGGGACCTGCCCGGTGGCGGTCTTCTGCTCGGCGACGAGCTGAACGAGATTGTTCGTCGCGTTCTCATCCAGCCCGCCGGTCCGGCAGCGTTCCTGCACCTCTGTCTCGTGCCCGAGTGAGATCTCCCTCAGGAACTGCCCCAGCGCCTCGCCCAGTTCCGCCGGCCGGCCCAGACCGTCACCATGCCAGAACGGCAGCCGCCCCGGCTGCCCGTAGGCGGGGCTGACCAGCACCCGGTCGAACGTGATTTCCTCGATCCGCCAACTGGTGGCCCCGAGCGCGAAGACGTCGCCGACCCGCGATTCGTACACCATCTCCTCGTCGAGTTCGCCGACGCGGGACGCCTTCTCGCCGACCATGTAGACCGTGAACAGACCGCGGTCGGGGATGGCGCCGCCCGAGGTGACCGCCAGCCGCTGCGCGCCGGGGCGTCCGGTGAGCGTGTTGGCCTCGCGGTCCCAGACGAGGCGGGGCCTGAGCTCGGCGAATTCGTCGGACGGGTAGAGGCCCGCGAGAAGGTCGAGGGTGGACTCGTACGCCGAGCGCGGAAGCGTCGCGAAGGAACCGCTGCGCCGGACCGTCTCGAACCAGTCGTCCACGTCGAGCGGCTCGAGGGCGGTGGCGGCCACCGTGTGCTGGGCGAGGATGTCGAGCGGGTTCGCGGGGACGGCGAGTGCCTCGATCTTGCCGGTGACCATGCGCTCGACGGTGACGGCGCAGTGCACGAGGTCGGTGCGGTGCTTCGGGAACACGACACCCCGGGAGATCTCCCCGACCTGGTGTCCGGCGCGACCGACCCGCTGCAGGCCGTTCGCCACCGACGGTGGTGCCTCGACCTGGATCACCAGGTCGACGGCGCCCATGTCGATGCCGAGTTCGAGGCTGCTCGTCGCGACCACGCACCGCAGTCGCCCGGACTTGAGGTCGTCCTCGATCAGGGCCCGCTGGTCCTTGCTGACCGACCCGTGGTGGGCGCGGGCGAGCAGGGGGTCCGCGCCGAAATTGACCTCGGACGGCGTGCCGATCTGTGAGGCCGGTTTCGGGTTCTTGTCGACGGCGGTCCCGGCGCGTTCGGCGTAGATCTCGTTGAGTCGGGCCGTCAGGCGCTCGGCGAGGCGCCGCGAGTTGGCGAAAACGATGGACGACCGGTGCGCCAGGACGAGGTCGACGATCTGTTCCTCGACGTGCGGCCAGATCGATCCCGCCTGCGGGGTCGCCGACGCCGACCCCTCGGCGGGTTCGGCGAGACCGAGTTCGGTCATGTCTTCGACCGGTACCTGCACGGTGAGGTCGAACGTCTTCGGCGACGGCGGTGCGACGATCCGGATGGGCGCCGAACCGGACAGGAACCGGCCCACCTCCTCGTGCGGCCGCACCGTCGCCGACAGCCCGATGCGCTGCGCCGGGGTGGCGAGAAGCCGGTCGAGGCGCTCGAGGGACAGCGCCAGATGGGCGCCACGCTTGGTGCCGGCCACCGCGTGCACCTCGTCGACGATGACGGTGTCGACCTGAGTCAGCGTCTCGCGCGCGGCGGACGTGAGCATGAGGAACAGCGACTCCGGCGTGGTGATGAGGATGTCGGGCGGATTCTTGATCAGGGCGCGCCGGTCGCCTGCGGGTGTGTCGCCGGAGCGGACGCCCACCGAGATCTCCGGCGGCGTGAGCCCGAGCCGCTTGGCCGTCTGCGTGATCCCGACGAGCGGGGCGCGCAGGTTGCGTTCGACGTCGACGCCCAGGGCCTTGAGTGGGGAGATGTAGAGGACCCTGGTCTTGCGGTCCTTGCCGTCGGTGGCGGCGAGTTGGTCGAGGGACCACAGGAACGCGGACAGCGTCTTACCGGAACCGGTCGGGGCGACGACGAGCGTGTGCGCGCGGCTGGCGATCGACTCCCACGCACCGAGCTGCGCGGCCGTCGGCGCCGGGACGGCGCCGACGAACCACTCGCGGGTGGCAGCGGAGAACCTGCCCAGGACGTCGGTCACCGTTCCATAGTGCACCGGGGGTACGACAGGCGGGAACATGCCGAGGGGTCCCCAATCCGGTTCGGCGAACGTGTCGGTGGGGCGCAGTATGATTCGCACATAAGTTCGATCGGGGGATCGGACGAAGGGCGGGGGTGGGGCTATGAGCGAAGTGAAGACGCACCTGACGGCGCTCGCTGCCGCCGTCAACGGGCTTCTCGAGGCAGATGTGACGGGGTTGCCGAGCACCGACGTAATCGACTTGATGCAGCAACTCGAGAAGTCCCTCCGCCGCGCGGGCGCGGTGTCGCACAGGCTTGTCGTCGAGGCCGTCGAACGCTCCTTGCCCGCGGCATTGGGGTACAACTCCCCGAACAAGCTATTGGTCGAGGTACTACGAGTTTCGGCGGCGGACGCCTCTGCTCGGATAGTGGCGGCCCGTGATCTCGGACTTTTCCATACAACTTCGGGCGAGCAGATGGAGGCAGCGCTGCCGGAAACCGCCGCAGCTCAACGTGATGGCGAGATCGGCGCCGACCATGCACGCGTCATCCGGAAGATCATGCGAAAGATCCCGCATGCGGTCGACAACGCCGATGTCGCAGTGGCGGAGTCGATCCTGGCGGGGTGTGCACGCGCTGGTACGCCCGAAGATGTCGAGAATGCCGGCCACCGGCTACTCGCTCATCTCGATCCCGACGGAAACCTGGGTGACGACCGTGATCGCTCGAGACGGCGTGGTGTTTCGTTGGGCCGTCAAGATTCCGAACTGATGTCGAAGATCTCCGGTGAGCTCGACCCCACTGCGCGCGCTCTGCTCGACCCGATCCTCGCGAAATGGGCTCGCCCCGGCATGAACAACCCGGACGACCCGGGATCCTGGGCCGGCATCGGGGTCTGCCCGTCACGGTGATCATCACCATGACCCTCGACCAACTCGAGAAGGCGGCCGGCGGTGTGGCCACCACGGCCACCGGCGGACTCCTTCCTATCGACGACGCGCTGACACTCGCCGAATGCGCCCACCCGGTGCTCGTCCTGTTCGACCACGACGGCCGGCCCCTACATCTGGGACGGCGCCGACGAGTGGCGAGCGCGGACCAACGCCTCGCTCTCATCGCTGCCGAAGGCGGATGCACACGAGCGGGGCTGCGCGGCCCCGGCCAGCATGTGCGCGGTGCACCACGTGCATGAGTGGGGCAAGGGTGGACACACCGACATCGACTCACTGACGCTCGCGTGCGATGCGTGCCACGCTCAGGTCCACGACGGTCCTGGAGGTTGGGCGACCACCAGCGCGCCGCCCGGTGACACGTACGCGGGACGCACCGAATGGATTCCACCATCGCACATAGACCCGGACAGAAAACCGCGAATCAATCACCGACACCACGCCAGTGAGCTGATCGCTCACGCTCGCCGGAAATCCCGCGACCGGGTACGAGCCGAGGACGGAGTGCCCTAGCCGACGACAGAGTGCCCTAGCCGAGGGCTGTCTTCACCGGATTAATCAGAGGAAGCCTGGCCCTTTAGGGCCGGGAGGAAGCTGATTCTGTACTGCGCGATCGCGCGTAGCAGGGTCGCTTTCTTTC
>NZ_JBHWUE010000129.1:7441-23931 GCF_042738615.1 Rhodococcus sp. NPDC059968 | reverse complement strand
AATCAACTTACAGTGCATAGTATTAACGATCCACAGGAGGAGTTTCGGGATTGGGAGATATCGCACAGCACCACGTGGCCACCATCTGCATCCCAGCGGATCCACACCTCATCACAGTGGCGGCGCGCACCGGAACGGACATCGAGCTGCGGATCCACTCATCCATCACGGCGCTCGGCGTCGCGGCCGAGCAGTGGTTCCCCGCCGTGGCCGGGTTCGCGGTCACGGTTCTCGTGCACACCCTCGCCGCGACAACCGGTCGGCCACGGTATCTGCCGCCCGCCGAGCCCGCCGAGTGGGCGCGCACGATCTTCTCCACCGCCGGCGCCTCGCACGGATACTTCCTCGGCGCCGTCGACCCGGACACCGGCCGCCACCGAGACGGGCAGCTCGCATACCGCCTCTACCCAGGCACCGACCGTCAGGCGATTCCCGTGCCCCGACAGGTGCTCACCTGCCCGCACTACCTGCGCTCGACCATCGACGGCAGCGAGCAGATCACCATTCCCACAACGGCCTGACGATCACCGACGCTGCGGCGCAGCCGAATCGGCTCTTGACCTGCCGTGACTCCATGTCCTCCAGCACCCCGGGGAAATCAGCTCGGGCCAGCAGCTCCGACACACCCTGAGGCACCCAGCACCACAGCCAACGCCACGTGTAGAGCGGCCCATGCTGCCCGTAGAGCGAACCGACCGCGCACGGTGAACGGGTTCTCAGCCATCCGCCGAGTCGGGCACACCCTGCCCGGTGTGGCGCGTGTGAACCAGTCGTCCCCGTCCCTCGTTATAACCAATGAGAGGTCCCATCGACCCCAGCCCCAGACAAGGGAGCGCCTGACATGCCGTCCGACGAACGTGACCAGCAGCAGAGCCCGCGGAGCGATCAACTAGCGCTTCCGCGCCGTACAGTTCTCGTCGGTATCGGCGCTGCGGCAGCCGCCTTGGCCGCAGGCAGCGCGCTGTTCCGCAGAACCCGCGCGTCGGCTGCGCCCGGCACCGGCGCCAGGCCAGCTGCGAATCCCGCGAGTGCAACCGTGCCGACCGGCGACGTTCCCGTCGGTGGCGGCACGGTGCTCGGCGATGTTGTCGTCACACAGCCCACCGGTGGTGACTTCCGCGGGTTCTCGTCGACATGCACGCACGCGGGATGCACCGTCTCCGACGTCTCCGGCGGCACCATCAATTGCCCGTGCCATGACAGCAAGTTCAATCTCGACGGGTCTGTGCACACCGGTCCGGCGATCGCTGCGCTCGTCCCACGAAGTGTCTCCGTTCAGGGTGACTCGGTCGTGGTCGGCTGAGGTGTGTGACAGCGCCGGACCAACCGCTGCCACTGGTTGTTCTCGACCAGGCGCGGTTCGGACACATCTCCCCGACGATGCCACTGGCGGATCCGGCTCGTTACGCCGGAGATCTACAGGCCACTGGAAGTCGATCCTCACCCGACCCCGACCCCGACACCGCCTACCGACTGCGCGACCGACTCCTCACCTACCCAGCCGACCTGCTGCACATCGAGCTCGGCGGCAACCACCTCGTCCAGGACACCCCGATCGAGACCGGGCTGCAGAACTACCACGACATGATCGTCTTCTGCCGCGACACCCACGACTCCGACGCGTCAGTTCTGCTCACA
This sequence comes from Rhodococcus sp. NPDC059968, assembly GCF_042738615.1. Lineage (NCBI taxonomy): Bacteria > Bacillati > Actinomycetota > Actinomycetes > Mycobacteriales > Nocardiaceae > Rhodococcus > Rhodococcus sp. NPDC059968. The sequence goes on along the minus strand of NZ_JBHWUE010000129.1, from coordinate 22,293 downwards.
CCAAGGCCGATTCGAATCCTGATGCGCTTCTATCGCGTCGTCACCAGCGCGATCCGACCTCGCGGCCGGCGCCGCGCTCTGTCCAGCTAGGGTGCGGCCACGGGAGGCGAGTGGATCCAGCTCAACACTGACTGCGTGACGTGTGGCAACGCCGCGTTCCGGCACTACATCTACGCCAGCCTTGGCGGCGTGCTCGTCGAGACCGACCTGTACGAATGCGCCGCCCCGGGCTGTCCGTCCCGGGCCTGGCGCGATCTGCGAACCAATCGACGGCCGACCGCATAGAGACCCCACCGGCTGAACCGTGACGCGCTGCTGGTGGGGTCTCACTGCCGGCAGGCACCCACAGCCGCGGCAGGCGAAGCCCCGCCCAACTTTCGGGGGAAGGCAGGGACTCCTGCACCGACCAAACACTGGGAGTCGGATCGGTGCGCGGCCAGAATATCGGCGGACTGCCGTCGCCACCAGACATCTATTCAAAGTTCAAGCATCGACTACGTCACACAAACACCCCTCACCTCGAGTAGGTGAGGGGTGTTCTGTCGTCAACCGCAACTTGCGGTGTCGCCCGCATTCAGGTCGCGGCGATCTCCCCGGCGCGGCTCGTACCCTCGAACACCTCCGCCAGCGCCTCCGCCCGGTCGAGGATCTCCCTCGTCACGAGACGGTCAGACTGTACGCCGCCCACTACTTGGCCCTTCCCCTTGCCGTAGCGGGCGGTTCGAATGATCACCGGGCTTCCAGTCTCGGCCTCCAAACCGGCTCGGGCCCCGACTCCTTGCACGACTACGTGGGATCGGCCGCGCCAGGTGTGGCAGCGAGCTGTTCCACGACGTTTCTTAGCCAAAGGATCTCGGTGCGGGTCATCGCGCGCATGAAGTCTGCGTGAAGCCCTAGCATCCGAGGGCGGCCACAGAAACTGGCAGCGAGGAGCTCGAACTCCTCCAGTTGCTGGTCCAGCTTTTGAATTCGCTCGGTAAGCGAGCTGACAACGGTGTCGGTATCGAGGTGATGTGCCTGAGCAAGGGCCAGTGGGAGAGGGCGGTCGTGTGTCGTGCCCGTCAGAGTTTGCATAACATTCTCTCTCAACGTGGCACGTCCCTCAGTGGTGATCGTGTAGATAGTCCGCGCAGGACGATTGCCGTGCTGAGCGGTCCCGACCACTACGAGCAGACCGTCCCGTTCCAAACGGGCGACCGCGTGGTAGAACGAGCCAGGCCGAATCTTGACGTATCGCTGCAAACCGCGCAGCTGCAGCAGATGAAGCATCTCGTAAGGGTGCATGTCACGTTCGACCAACAAGGCCAACGCAGCCACCGCAAGCGGCGCAATCATTACTGACATCTTCTCACAATCCCCTGCTTCACAGCCGCGCAAGATCGAGGGAAGATCGCTCGGCGCCTCGACAAGTTCGGCTATGCGATCCGCTCGACGAATTTAGCGGCCGAACTCGCCTAGCTGAAGTGCACGGTCGACAAGTATCGACAGGTCGGATTCGCCTTGTCGGTAGCCGAAGATGGCTCGCAGGTATATCGGTGCGAGTACGACGTCGAGGACCGTGTCGACTGTCGGTGGTGCATCACCGCGTTCCGCGGCGCGCGTGAGCACGTCCCGTATCCGGTCGGCCCGCTCCTTTAGGTACTCAGACGCGGCGACGGTCGGCGCTGCGTTTTCCTCTGCCTTGCGGTGAACGGACCTACGCGCAGCCGACACCGCATTGAAGAAGGCGAAACCTTCGTTTGTCTGGAGCATGGACTCCACCGATTTTGCCCAGTTAATAAGGTCAGTTCGGAGGTTTCCGGTGTCCGGGAGAGGCGACTCTTCATTCAACTGGGTCACCGCGACATCGAGGACCAGGGACTCGGGGGTTCCCCACCTGCGATAGATGGTGACTTCGTGGACACCAGATCGAAGTGCCACGTCCCGGATCGAGACGGTGTCGCGACCCTCGGACAGCAGCTCCTTCACGGCATCGTGCACAGCTCGGCGCGTTCGTGCTGTGCGACCCCCAGGGCGGACCGCTCCTGCAGCTTTCGTCATGTCCGCAGGCTACGTGCCAGGAAATCCATACGCAACCTCTCTTGCGTTTGCGCTGTGTCGTGAGTCATACTGCAAACGCAGAATCAATTACATTAAGGGGTTGGCAGAATGAAGCAACTGTTCTTCCACGGAGACGAGAACTTCTGGTTCGAGACTCTGCGGTCCTTGGGACACATCGCCTACGGAGGCGCTGATCTGGGTGAAGTACTCCTCACCGCCGATCGCATCAAGGCCGGCGATTACGACAGTTGGTACGACGAGTGGTTCGCGACCGCAGAACGGGTGTGGAACGTCGCCGCAGAGGCGCATGCAGCCGGCCATCCGATCAGCGCCCGCGACAGCTACCTGCGTGCGTCAAACTACTACCGAACGGCCGAGTTCTTCCTGCACGGCAATCCGGATGATCCACGGATCCTCGCGGCATACGACAAGTCGATCACGTCATACCGTCATTTTGTCGACCTGTCCGGTCCGAGCATCGAATACGTCGAAATCCCCTTCGAAGGCACCACACTTCCGGGCTATTTCTACCCGAGCCAGCTCCCCTCACCGCAGCCACTCATCGTGATGCACAACGGCTTCGACGGCACTGCTGAAGAGATGCGGTTCTTCGGCGCGCTTGCTGCACAGGAACGCGGTTACAACGTTCTGTGCTTCGACGGACCCGGCCAGCCCGGGACACGGCATCACAAGGGGCTGCTCTTCCGCCCCGACTGGGAGAATGTCGTAAGTCCTGTGATCGACTATGTGAGCGATAGACCGGAAGTCGATACGGACAAAATCAGCCTGCTCGGAGTTAGTCTTGGCGGCGAGTTGTGCCTCCGCGCAGCCGCGTTCGAACCACGCCTGAAGGCTGTGATGGCCGTCGACGGCGTATACGATCTCGGTGCCGTCACGATGAAGTTCATCGAAGGCAGTCGCGACGACGTGGAGAAGGCAGTCACAGCCGACGCTGCTCCTGAGATCGACGCAAACATCGAGAAGGCAATGCAATCCAGCCCGACCGCACGCTGGGCCTTCGCTCACGGCCAATTTGTGATGGGCGGTACCACCCCGCGAGAGTACGCGGCCCAGACCCTCGCGTACCACCTCCGTGATGGGATTGCAGAGAAGATCTCGTGCGCCGTACTCGTATGCGAGGCTGCGGACGACCTCTTCTTCGAAGGCCAGCCGGAGCAGGTCTATAACGCACTGACCACGTCAGACAAGACCTTGATGAGATTCACCGAAGAAGAAGGCGCCGATGCGCACTGCCATTTGGGCGGGCAGCGCTATGCGTTCGGTCGGATCTTTGACTGGCTCGATGTCCGAACACCCGTCACGAGTGAAGATCCTCAGTAGGCGGCGGAGAAGTCGGCATGCCCGTCTCATTGAATATTCGCGATTTCCTCAACCGGGCTGAGATTGGCTACATGGACCGGGTCGCGCTAGTCGACGAACCTGACCCGCCCACCACATCCTGGGGAACCCTTACCTAAGGTCCGCATCCAGGAGCCCGACGGAGCGATACTCGCGCGATCGAACCACAACCTTCTCGTCTACTGGCGCGACGAGGATGCCAACGAAAAGGTCGAGGCGGCTTCATAGGTGCGCACAGGTGATGTCGAGATAGGTGCGCACAGGTGATGTCGAGCAAGCTCGATGATAACGGTCACCGCATCGTCACCGACCGCAAAAGGGACATTGCCATCTCCGGCGGAGAGGATGCGTCGTCCGTTGAAGTCGAGGACGTACTCACGGCTCATTCCACCGCTAGATAGGGAGAACTGGTCACCGCACACGTCGCCAAGGCAACGACACGGTCACCGAGGACGAACTGAACACACAATGTCGTATGAGTTTGGCAGATCATGAGTGCCCCAAGAAGTTCATCCTCGTCGATAAGCTTCCCTGAACCGTCATAGGAAAGCTTCGGAAGACCGCACTTCGGGAACATTCACCCATGTGTGACGCGGCCGCTGAGACACCGATGCCCCGACTGGTGCAGGCTCAAGCGCATCAGTCGGGGCGACCCGCGCCCAAGGCCAAACGAATGCACGTAGTCATCACAGCGTGGTCATTGCGCCAGGGCCCACCACCTTCCTTCTCCGTAACCACACACCATCGTTCTCTGTCGCTGCATCGGCAACGCCCGGGGGATTCCGGAACACTCACAGAAGGCAGCACCATGACAACAAATCCTCAAACGGAGGCCGCACCCGATTCGCACTCGGGTCTCCGCCGAAATTCCATCGGCGTTCCCGGCATGGTCTTCATGATCATCGCTGCTACTGCACCACTAACGGCAATGGCATCCAACCTCTCACTGAGCCTCGGATTCGGCTCCGGTACAGGAACCTTGGGCTGGATCGTCGCGGTCGGTGCGTTGCTTGGCATCTTCACTCTCGGCTACGTGGCATTGAGTCGTCACGTCGTCAATGCGGGAGCGTACTACGCGTTCATCGGGTTCGGACTTGGCCGCACCACCGGCTCAGCGTCGGCGTTCATCGCCGGCATCGGTTACAACATGGGCACAGCTGCGATGGTGTCGGCGGCCGGGTACTTCACAGAAATTGCCTTCTCAACGTACCTGGGTATCGAAATCGGCTGGTACATCTACTCGCTGGTGGCTCTCGCGGCAGTCTGGGCACTTGGCTACTTCGGGATCCAAATCGCCTCGAAGGTGACGGCGTCGATCTGTATCGCACAGTTCGTGCTGCTTGGCGCGCTAGCCATCGCCGTCCTGCTTCAGCGGCCGAGCGGATTTACATTCGACGGATATACGCCATCGGCGATGCTCGACGGCAACTATGCGTTGACCTTGGTCTTCTGCATGTTGTCCTTCGCAGGCTACGAAGCCGCGGCCAGTTACGGGGAAGAATGCAAATCCCCTGGTCGTAGCATCAAGTCTGCAACATTCCTCGCTCTCGCGCTGCTCGTCGCCGTCTTCATTGGATCGACATGGTCTTTGATTGCCGCATTCGGCGATGTGGAAGCCGCAGCCCAGGAAGATCCAGGCACGCTAGTGATGAGGGCCTCGGACCAGTACCTCGGAAACTGGTCGGGTGCAGCGATCAGCTTCTGCCTCGCGTTCAGCTTCTTGGCAGCCGCAGTCGTATTCCATAGTATGGCCGCTCGCTACCACTTCTCGCTAGCTCGGGCCGGCTTGCTTCCTCGCGGGCTCGCGCGCGTCCACCCCCGATTCGGGACACCAGTTATTGCTTCATTGACCCAGATCGTCCTATGCCTAGTCATTCTGTTGCCGTTCATCGTTGCCGGCATGGATCCACTGATCAACCTCATTCCGGCGGTGTCGGGTGTCACCTCCCTAGCGATCATCTACCTCATGACAGGGTGCGCAGTAAGTGTCATCGTTGCCTCCGCGCGAGGTTTTCTACCAGGCACGGTGTGGTCAGTACGTATCGCACCCGCAATTGCGGCCGCAGGGCTGATCTCCATCGGCACGATCATCGTGGCCCATTATCAGGAGGTGACAGGGAGTGAGTCACGGTACGTCGCTTTCATGCCAGTTGTCCTGGTTGTAGGAGCTGCGTACGGGGCCATCGCCTACAGACGGAACAGCGATGTCTCCCTTGAAGAACACCTTCAGGAGTGAACAGCGTCCGGCTCATCGCAACATAGATTCACACCATATGTGAGCCGGGAATGGTCGCAAGTTCGGTGAGATCAGAGCAATACACTTGAGACACAGCTGTTCACCTTGATTCTGTCGCGATCGCATGGACACTTGGTACGGGTAGCCCCGCATCTGCCCTCGCCATGTTGGTCGACCGCTCGTGGTTCACCGTGCCCCAGACGAATTTGCTCACTTCGACCGGGCCGGCCTCGTCATCACGCCGGCAAGCGTGGCATTCGGGTTGTGCTGGGTACGCGATTCGCGTGAACCGCCCCGCCTCACTACTCAGGCCAGGAACCACCGACGTAGGAGCCGAACCCTGGACCCCGCCCGTCGACGTCCGCAACTGTCCAAATTCCACTCCTGCAAGACCACTTAACAACCCTTCGCGGTGAAGCAGAAGAGACATGTCCGTAACACACGCATCCGACGGGGAGAACCCTGATCGGCAGACAAAATCATCCGCAGGTAACTCTGATCCGGTGGAGGTGGACGTCCGGCGCTACCGTCGATGGCGCGATCGACGACGAGAAGCCGAGCGTCTTCGCTCCCGGCCATCGATGCTGGGCAAAGAAGCTGAAGACATACTCGACTTCGCCCGAACCTGGGCACCGTTCGGCGGCGCCCCGGAGGAGGAGACCTTCGTCAATTTCGGAATGTGTCGGAGCCGGTTCACGGAACGACTCTGGCAAATTATTGGCGAGGTCGGCTCCGGGCTTACCGAAGTGACCGAGCTGAAACGTGCTTATCCGCAGCGAAACTGGCCTCGATGACTCAGGTGCGATCGAAGGGGCCAGCCAGGGAGCAGTACCGGGTTCTATGCGTCCGCGACGTGTGGGTTTGGTCCATGACCGCTGACGACCTGCGTCGCGGGCGTCCGAAAGATGGGCCGCTACGAACCCCAGTCCTTATTGACTGCCCCTCGGCTCTCCGGCGGCGTGACTGTCGCTTGTCGAACGACGTTTCCCGGTCTCGGCCTCTTCCAGCCAGATCCAGTTCCTCAGCGCCTGCGGGTTCACATTCAGCTGCTTGGCGAGGCGACCGGATCAGCGGTTTCGGTTCCATTTCCCGATAAATGCGTACTGCCTGGTCACGCAGTTCTGGCGGGTACTTCCTCGTTCCCACATCTCGTCCCTTCTCGGTGCGCGAGTGTCGTCCTGGTCCAAACTGCAAGTGCCAGAGGGGTACTACACCTGGCGCCGACCTGATCTTTGCAACATTTCTTGCTTTACGGCGCAGCGACCAGCATAATGTCCTTAACGCAGATAATCTAACATTAGGGTGTTTCGGCAGGTAAACGGTTGGCGGCACCCGAAACACACTCAGCCAGCAGTAATGCCAGATCGGCAGCTGAAAGGCCCCCGCAGTCCCACCCATGCACTGGTTTTCCATAGCTAATCCCCCGACAGTAAGGACCACACATGCCAAGCACACCCACCTCGCTCAAGGGCAAGGTCGCCGTCGTCACCGGAGCCAGCTCAGGCATCGGCGCCGAAATCGCCCGTGAACTCAGCGGAGCCGGCGCCGACGTCCTCCTCGTCGGCCGCGATCTCGAACGCCTCAACGCCGTCGTCGACGAACTCGGTCTTTCGGGAGCAGAAGCGGACCGGTTGAGCATCGACATCACCGCGGACACAGCACCGGAGGAGATCAGAGCCAAAGCTATCGAGCGTTTCGGCGCGATCGACATCGTGGTCCACGCCGCTGGTGTCTTCCTTCCGACGCCGTTCGACGAAACGCCGGACTCCGAGCTCGACACCCAGTGGGCAGTCAACGTGCGGGCACCGTTCCGCCTCACCAGAGCTGCCGCGGAGCACTTGGGCGACGGAAGTTCCGTGATCTTCGTTTCGTCGATCTGTGGACACGTCGGTTTTCCCAACTCGAGTGCGTACTGCGCAACCAAGGGAGCAGTCGAACTGCTCGTTAAGTCATTGACAGCGGAGTTCGCCCCGAAGGGAATCCGAGTCAATGCCGTAGCCCCAGGCAATGTGCGCACAAGCATCAACGCACACCTTCTCGCCGACAAAGACTACGAGCAGCAGATGCTCGCTTCCACCCCGGCGGGTCGAGTCGGCGAAGTGAGCGACATCGCCCCTGCCGTCGCCTTCTTGGCCTCACCCGCCGCCTCGTACATCCACGGCTCGAGCCTGCTGATCGACGGCGGTTGGGTCGCTTCCTAGCTACCCATACCTGCCTCGAGTAGTGGACCCGATCCGGCATTCATGAGGAGTGAACATGGCACGCACCAACCGGCTTCACGACCTGCCCCCACGTAACGAAGCGTCAGAGATGCTCCATTTCGATTCTCTCATGGCTGCAAGCGGCCTCAGCGCTCCAACGCGCGATCTCGACGAACGAACAGTCCTCACGGCACTCGACGAGCACTTCCGGCTAACCGGGCGGTTGACACGGATTCCGACCGAGAAGGACGAGACATTCGTCTTACACACAGACCACGAGAGACTGCTCGTCAAGGTCAGCGGGGAGCAAGAAGCGCCCAGCATCGTGAACCTCCAAACCTCGGCCCTCCTCCACATCGCTCAATCGGCACCCAACCTGCCGATCCCCTCGGTTCAGCGTGGCACCGACGGACGATATGAATACGATCTGGCAGGACCGGGCGGCCCTGGGGCGCGTGTACTGCGTGTGATGAAATTCCTACCTGGATCCGCGCTCAGCTCGAACCACCCGACTAAGGAACAGATCGCCACCGTCGGCCGGACACACGCTGCGATAACCGATGCCCTTGCCGATTTTTCTCACCCTCAGCAAGCCCGGATTCTGGTGTGGGACCTGCGCTACTTCATGAGCCTTCGCCCACTTCTCGAGCAGATCAACCAACCCGAGGACCGCAAACTGGGTGAACAGATCTTCGACGCGTTTGCCCATCATGTCGGAAGCCGCATTCCTCAGCTGCGGCATCAGGTGGTTCACGGAGACTTCAGCGCGCACAACGTTCTTGTCGACGACAACCAACCGGAATACGTCTCCGGAATCATCGACTTCGGCGACACCACCGACACAGCGGAGATCTTCGATGTCGCCATCGCGATGTCGAACCAGTTGGACGCTCACGCCGACGACCCATGGCACCGCGCCCTCGACATGCTGTCGGGCTACCTCGCCGGTCGCACCCCTGATGCCAATGAGCTTTCCCTGCTCCCGATTGCAACCGCGTCGCGAAGCTTGCAGCGAGTTCTCATCGCACAGTGGCGTGCATACAGAGATCCGTCCCGTGCCGACTACGTCTTATCCCACGCGGCTCACGACTGGGCCGTCATTCGATCCATTCCTGGGCCCACGTGGACTGAGGTCGTCGACCGCATCCATTCGATCAACGCTTCATCATCGACAAGATAGGGCACGCCATGGAACTGTCGACAGCCAACTCGCGGCCGCGGAGACCAGAAATGGTGAATGGGTTCTCAGAACAAGACCTCCAACGCCAGCCAGCACGAACACGCGCTCAGATCGAACGCCGGAAGAGTCTGCTCGGGCCCGGATATCAGCTGTTCTACTCCGACCCGGTGGACGTGCAGCGCGGCCGAGGCGTCTACTTGTATGACGCCGAGGGAAACGAGTACCTCGATGCCTACAACAACGTCGCCTCGGTCGGACACTGCCATCCCGCCGTCACTGAAGCCGTCTCGAAGCAACTCGGCATCCTCAACACGAACACACGCTACCTACAGGACCAGATCCTCGACTACTCCGAAGATCTACTCTCTACTTTTCCCTCCGAGCTCGACCGAGTGACCTTCACCTGTTCAGGTTCCGAGGCGAACGACCTTGCCATCCGAATCGCCCGTGCACACACCGGCAACGACGGAATCATTGTCACTCGAAACGCGTACCACGGCGTAACCGAAGCTGTCGCCGCGTTCTCCCCATCCCTGGGCAAGACCTCTCCCCTGGGACCGCACGTCCGGGTCATCGCCGAACCGGACAGCATCCGCCTTCACGATCACGGCGATCTCGCCGACTTCATGAGAGAGCAGATCCGTTCCGCGATCGCCGACCTAAATCGACATGGCTTCGGACTGTGCGCTTTCATCGCGGACAGCATCTTCTCCTCCGACGGCGTGTTTTCACATCCGACCTCGGTGCTTGGCGTCCTCGCAGAGGAGGTCCGAGGGGCCGGCGGCGTATATATCGCGGATGAGGTCCAGCCCGGTTTCGGGCGCACCGGTGAATCGTGGTGGGGATTCCAGCGGCACCACGTAGTCCCCGACATTGTGACCATCGGCAAACCAATGGGCAATGGAATTCCCGTTGCTGCCACCGTCCTGAGAAGCGACGTGGGACGAACGTTCGGCGAAAACGTACGATACTTCAACACCTTCGGCGGCAGTACCGTTCCCATTGCAGCCGCCCAGGCCGTCCTGGACGTCGTCCGCGACGAGAACCTGATCGATAATGCGCACACCGTCGGCACCTACCTTCTCGAGGAGCTACGCCGCGCCTCGGCACAGTGGCCCCAGGTCTTCGAAGTCCGAGGCACTGGCATGTTCATCGGGATCGACATCGTCGACGACCCGGAGACCGGGAGACCGGCCGGTGCGCTCGCGAAAAAGATCGTCGACGACATGCGACGCAATTTCGTACTGGTCTCGGCATCGGGTCCCGCAGGAAATGTGCTGAAGATCAGACCGCCTCTGGTCTTCAACAGGAGCGACGCAAACCGTTTGCTCGGAACGCTGTTTGGATCGTTCGAGCGATTCTTGTCACGGTAGTCACCAGCCCCAGTTAACGATTCAGAGTTTCAGCCAGAAAGTAAGCAGATGAGTGCGCAAGCTATCGACATCAACGCCGATGCGGGTGAGGGTTTCGGCCGGTGGTCCCTGGGGGACGACGCAGGCCTGTTCAGGTTCGTCACGACCACGAACATCGCCTGCGGGTATCACGCTGGTGATCCCACCACAATGCGTAGAGCCGTTTCCCAGGCTCGCGATGCCGGCATCTCCGTCGGGGCCCACCCCGGTTATCCCGACCTCCTAGGGTTCGGTCGCCGCGCTCTTCCCGCTACCGACGCGGACGTCATCGACTACATCACGTACCAAGTCGGCGCATTGCAGGCCATCGCTTCAACGGAGTCAGTCGAGCTGACCCACGTCAAGCCCCACGGCGCCCTGATGGGCAGAATATGCCGAGCACCCGACCTCGCCGTCGCGGTAGCTCGGGAACTGCAGAAAATCAGGCCCGGGATTCCGCTGATGTTCGCTCCGACCGCCGCCTTCGACGCCGTCTGCAGCGAAGGGCTTCCGTCCATCCCCGAGAACGCCGCAGACCTCGACTTCGACGCGGATGGCATCAACATCGTCGAGCCACGCCCTCAGCCGAAGAATCCCGAGTTCGTAGCAGCCCGAGCGATCGATATGGCCAACGGCTTCGTATCGACCACGGCCGGTCCTTCGATTGCCATGCCTGTCCGATCGATCTGTATTCACGGCGATCGTCCCAATGCCGTCGCGATCGCCGCGACAGTCCGAAGAAGGCTCGAGGAGTCCGGCTTTGTCGTTCGCTCTCCATTCACGAAAGTGGACCAGCAATGACGTCGACGCCCTACGAGTTCCTTTGTGACCAGTCGCGCGCGAGCTTCGGAGGTGACGAGTTCGTGTTCGTCGAACTCGGCGAAGACATGGACCTCGCTGAGGCGCTTCGCATACAGGCCATCACCACCGAGCTCACACGGCTGAATCTTGCGGGGGTAGTTGACGTCGCACCCGCCAATGCGAGCTATATGATCCGACTCGACCCGGACGTCCTCGACGCTCGCCGATTGATCCAGGTGCTTGACGGCCTCCACAGACAGTTCGCTGACTCTTGCACCGTGTCTCTCGATACTGACATCGTCGAAATACCGGTGTGGTACGACGATCCCGCAACGTCCGAAACCTGCATGAAATTCCGCGATCGGCATCAATCCTCTACTGAAACCGATATCCAATACACAGCGCGCGTGAATGGATTCTCATCGATTGACGAATTGATTTCCGCACACTCTTCCGCTCCCTTTATTGTCACGTTTCCGTGCTTCAAGCCAGGAAACACTGAGAGTATGCAACTGGTGCCACGAAACAGGCAGATTCAAGCACCAAAGTACCTACGTCCACGAACCGAAACACCCTCCCGTGCAGTCGCGCACGGAGGAGCGTTCACGGTTATATACCCAACAAAAGGAGTGGGCGGATATCAACTTTTAGGTCGTTCGCCCGTCCCGGTCGTCGATCTCGCACAGACGACGCCCGGATTCCAGAAGTCCATGGTTCTTACCACTTCTTCGAGCCTCATCCAGTTTCGACCAATCCACGGCGACCAGTACAGCGAGATTCGAGCATCTTCGAAAATGGGGATTTATCAGTACAATCGCCATCCGGTCACATTCGTTCTATCACGATTCCTCGACGACCCGGTCGGCTACGCCGCGGAATTGAAGGGCACTCTCCGATGGTGACCGTCAACGCGGCTGGTGCATACACCCTGGTACAAGACTTGGGTCGTGACGGATACTACGCAATGGGACTACCCCCGTCGGGATCGATGGATCAGTTCTCGCATCGCTGTGCCAACATGCTCGTCGGGAACCATCCCTCGGCAGCAACGCTGGAAGTGACCTTGGTAGGGCCGAAGCTCTATTTCGACTCACCAGCGTGTGTGGCAGTTACCGGGGGCGCCGCAGATATTTGGGTCGACGACGTCCTCAGTGAAGGGTGGATGACACTCCACATCGACGCTGGTCAAACCTTGACCGTCGGAGCCCTACGTACCGGGTGCCGCGCATACATAGCGATCCGCGGCGGAATCGACAGCCAACCATTTCTGGGAAGCCGATCGACATATGTCAGCTCCGCAATCGGTGGACTCAGGGGCTCAGCGATCACCATCGGCGATGACCTCCCCATCGGAAGCGCCGATTCATGTGGATGCCCCGGTCCAGGAAGTATGGTCGACCCACGTCTGCGCCCGATTCTCGACGGAAGCTATGAGATTCGCGTAGTAGCAGGTCTGTGCCATCACAGGTTTGACCAGGACAGCATCGAAACCTTCTTCGCGTCGCCATATACGGTGTCGTCCGAGTCGGATCGGACCGGTTACCGCCTGATCGGACCATCGCTTACATTCGTAGACCGCGAACCACCTTTCGGCGCCGGCAACAATCCCAGCAACGTTGTCGATCTCGGCTACCCGATGGGGTCGATCCAGATTCCCAACGGCGAAGAACCGATCTGCCTGCTTCGCGATGCAGTCACTGGTGGGGGTTATGCGACCATCGGTACTATCATCAGTTGCGACCTCGACATCGTCGGACAGATGAGGGCCTCAGATACCGTCCATTTCAAGCGAATTCGACTGGAAGATGCACTACTAGCTCGCGCGCATCAACGGCGGCGTCTGCAAGAAGTAAGGTTCGGCCTCAATCTTCTTTCACTATTCTAAGCGGATTCACGCGCTCACCATCTCTCTCGTAAGCCCTGCACAGGTCTGCCTAGGTCTGCCCAGTCCTGTTCTGCCAAAACCCGAAGATATCAGCGAGGCCCAGCACCACCGTCATGGCCCCTGGTGAAAGTCAGGAAATTTCGAACCGGCGATACAGACGTATCACGAAGGAGTAGTAGTGGATATCCGGTCATTGCTCGATTCCATACCAACCGGGCTTTGGATAAATGGCGAACAACAAGCGGCGTCGGGCGAGCGAACCTTCCCTGTACGTAACCCTGCGAACGGCGAGATCCTGGCGGAGGTCGCGGACGCGCAACCCGAGGACGGCATCCGAGCCCTAGAGACCGCGGCACGAACGCAGGCAGTCTGGGCCGCGACCCCCGCCCGACGACGCTCAGACATCCTGCGACGCGCTTGGGAGCTTGTCATTGAGCGGAGCGACGATTTCGCCATGCTGATGACCCTCGAGATGGGAAAGCCCCTGGCCGAGAGCTACGGCGAAGTCAACTACGGCGCGGAATTCTTGCGCTGGTTTGCGGAGGAAGCGGTACGAATCAATGGCCGCTACACCCAATCACCCTCTGGCGCCGGACGAATCCTGGTCACCAAGGAACCGGTTGGCCCAACCTTGGCGATCACTCCCTGGAACTTTCCACTCGCCATGGGAACCCGAAAGATTGCTCCCGCCCTCGCTGCAGGGTGCACGATGGTCGTCAAACCCGCTGCTGAAACACCCCTGACGATGCTGCTTCTCGGTGAAGTCATGTGCGAGGCAGGACTACCTGAGGGTGTGTTGTCAATACTCCCAACTACGCAAGCCGAGACTCTAACAAGTCCGCTTCTGGACGACGACAGGCTTCGGAAAGTTACTTTTACTGGGTCAACAGGCGTCGGCAAGCTGCTTCTCCAGCGTGCAGCGAAGCATGTTCTGCGAACGTCCATGGAGTTGGGAGGGAATGCCCCCTTCATTGTCTTCGCGGACGCCGATATCGACGCAGCGGTCGAGGGCGCCCTCGCTGCCAAGATGAGAAACGGAGGAGAAGCGTGCACCGCGGCAAACCGGATCTATGTCGACAACGTTGTGAAGGATGACTTCACCAGCAAGCTGACGCAGCATATGCAATCTCTGAAAGTTGGCCGCGGAGATCTAGCAGGTACGCAAGTCGGTCCTCTGATCACAAGTCGTCAGCGCTCGACCGTGGCCGGCCTGGTGGATGACGCCGTTACGAAGGGCGCGACAATCATGACCGGCGGGCGGCATGTTGCGGGCCAGGGGTACTTCTATGAGCCCACGGTGCTGGCTGATGTTCCGCACACAGCGAAGATCTTACGGGAGGAAGTCTTCGGGCCAGTAGCCGCGATCATCGGATTCGATGGCGAGGCGGAGGGGATCGCAGCGGCCAATGACACCGAGTACGGCCTCGCTTCCTACATATACACCGAGAGCCTGGATCGCGCGCTCCGCGTCTCCTCAGCCCTCGAATCCGGCATGGTCGGAGTCAACAGGGGCATTATTTCCGACGTCTCAGCACCGTTCGGCGGGATCAAGGAATCGGGGCTCGGACGTGAGAGCGGTGCAGAAGGGATCGAGGAATATCTCGAAACAAAATACATCGCTTTCCGCTGACACGACCGGCCCTACGCCGGACCGTCGGTACGACGGCGCCGTCCAACCGGCGTGCGCACTCGTGCGAAACCGACGGGAGTGGGAGGCGGACGTGGGGGGCCCGGGACGGCGGCGGACGGCCCGGGACGG
>NZ_JBHWUE010000129.1:0-7431 GCF_042738615.1 Rhodococcus sp. NPDC059968 | reverse complement strand
GCGCCGACCACCGGGGGTGCGCACTGGTGATAAACCTCGGGTTGGGGGTGGGGGACTTCGGCCGCCGTCGCCGGGGGCCCACGTCCGATCAGGACTTCCTACGTGGTGACCGCAGCGGGTCGTGCGTACCTCACTGCTCCCACGGCAACCGTTCCGATCGACGTCGCGGCAGAGGGTCATCCATCCGACGCAACGGCTGGCGGGTACGAAGACTCCTGGCGCTCGTGTCGACCGAGTTCTCAGGTCGGAGGCTCGGAGGCGTGTCGATGAAGGTCAGGATCTTCACGTCTTCACGATCCGATGTCTCAGGGGTGTTGTCCCGCATCACCAGTACATCGACCACACGAACATGACAGTTCGGATTCTCGCAATACAACTCGACCCGGCCGGTGTCGTGCGGGTCGTCCCGTCGCGACAGAATGCACGACTTGCTGCCGCAGAAAAGGCACAGACTCGATCTCGTGTTCTGCCGAACCCAGGGCACCTCGCCGGGAGACCAAGTCATCGGCTCGACGCTCGACCGCTTCCGGTGTACCGCTGTCGGCTGAATGTATTCCAGGGCGCGCACATCAGCGCGGTCCGTCGTGGCCATCGTGCGATCGTGCATCACGATGACCTCAACGGTGCGGGCCGCACAGTCCGGGCTGTCGCAGTACGGCTGTACGCGACCGTTGTCCGATGCCCGGTCTCCCTATGACACGATCGCGGTGTCGCAGCCACAGAAATAGCAGGTTGAGCTCTCTTCGCGGGTCCGAACCCAGGGAGACTCAACGTGGCCGGAGCGGGCAACGACGCGTGTAGCCTCCGGGAGGGAGCGGTTGGTGGCCGCGCTGGAACTCCGTTCATCCCAAAGTTCCGTGGTCGGTGATTGTGGAGGCGGTCGCCCCCGACCGACTGATACGAGCGATGACGAACTGCAGGAGGCGAGTATCGCCGGCCGACTGTGGAAGACCGTCGAGGAGCACTGACCTGGGCGAGGGGAACAACAAATAAGAATCCCGAAACTGAGCGAACATCGCTTCGACGTGCGGCTCCGGCGCAACGGAAGTGATTCCGTTGCCCCGGAGCTTGTTTCGATTGTGCGATCTGATTGTCAGCGAATAGTGAAGTCGCCGACCGCAGTCACTCCATCTTCGACCGACGCGGTGACGGTCCTTGCCGGAGTGCTCCGTACTTGTTGACCGTTCGACGTCTCGCAAGAGTGAGGGCCGGACCGGCAAGTTCGTCAGACGGGACGTAACCGATCTGTCCGGCGTTGGTGATCACCGCCACCAGATCGGGCTGCGCGGATTCCGTGTCGCCGGAGCTGTATGTCTCGCCGCGGTGTAGACGACATCCGGCGACAGCATAGCCATCTGACCCTCAAGGTCTCCGGTCGCCGCAGCGGTGAGGAACTCGGTCGTGATCGTCGCGGCCCGTTCGGCATCGACCGGCTCGAACCGACGCCTGCGGGCGTGGACGTGTTCACGAGCCCGATGGGCCGTCTGCCGGACCGCCGCGATTGATTTGTCGACGATCGCGGCGATCTCGGCATGATCGAAGCCGAACACCTCACGCAGCACGAACACGGCCCGCTCGTCCGGGCTCAGCGTCTCAAGCACGAGCAGGATTGCCGTGGAGACGGATTCAGCGAGCTCGACGTCGGCGGACGGGTCGTCGGAGGACATCAGAATCGGCTCGGGTAACCAGGGACCGACGTACTTTTCGCGGCGGCGCACGCCCGCGCGCAGGGCGTTGAGCGACTGACGCGTCACGACTTTCGCGAGATAGGCCTTGCTGTCCTCGACGAAGGCCAGATCGACGTCCGCCCAACGCAGGTAACTGTCCTGCAGGACATCCTCGGCCTCCGCCGCGGACCCGAGGATCTCGTAGGCGACCGGTGAACAGCAACGGGCGCAACCCGGTGAACCGGCGAGCGTGCTCCTGCCCGGCTCTCGCGTCTCGGCCTCCGGTCATCTCATCACTGCATCGGCGCCCACCACGCCTGCTCTGTTCCCGCCATGGAGCCATTTGTACGAACCACGGTGCCGGGCCTCCATCCGGATCGTCCACAATGTCCCGCGGCAGATTGCCTCCTTGAGCCTCCTTCTACGCCTTGCGTTCGCGCCGTCGGCGGGGGGAACCTTCGAGATTAGTGCGGCAGATATTGAGGTATCCGCGCAGTGCCTCGCGTTGCCTGAACGTCAGGGATTCGGCCATGTCATCCTCGAGGTCTTCCATCACGAGCCGGTAGCGATCGAGCAGTTCGTGCCCCTGTGCGGTAAGGCAGGTGAGGGTGCGCCGACGATTATCAGGATCAACCTCACGTGTGACCAGTCCGCGACGCTCCAGGGTTGCGAGCATTTCCCCCATGGTTTGCGCAGTGACGAAGGAGTTACGTGCCAGTGCCGCGGCCGACAAGCCGTCCCGGTGCAGGAGGACGGTCAAGGCGGTGTACTGGTGCGTGGTGATGTCTTCTTTTTTGAGCGCAGCTTCCATGTGCGCCCGTACCGCGAGTTCGACCTGTTTGATGATGTACAGCAACGACGGTGACTCGTGAGTGGAGGCTACCTGCGTCGTGTGGACGCCGACAACATCTGTCATATCGTGTCTTCTCCCGCTGTGCCGTACTGATTCGTTTCGTAGGCCTCCTGATCATCCTAGCTAGGCAGTCGAGTCGCGCGACACTGGCATCGAGAATGTTGTCGCCTGTCCCATAGGAGACTTGGGTATTGCATACAGACCCCTCTGCGCGCTGTAATATAAGGAAGCCTTACATTTTGGGGAATGAGTGTGCATCCTGTTGCTCACCTTTGGATCTGCACGCGCGACTGTCAGTTCGGAGAGGTAATCATGCACACCGACGTTGGACTCGGCAGTTGGCCTTGGCGGCGGGCGAGGATCACGCCCGACCGAATTGCCCTCGTCGAGGAAGGGCGTGTCATGACTTACCGCCATCTCGCCGACCGGGTGGCTCGGTTGGCGGCGTCCCTCGCGGATGCAGGAGTCAGGCCGGGTGACCGGGTGGCATATCTGGGGCCGAACGCGATAGCCACCTTCGAAGCGTTGTTCGCAACAACACTGGCGGGGGCGGTGTTCGTGCCGCTCAATACCCGGCTGTCGCCGGCGGAGGTCGAATACACGTTGGCTGACAGCGCCGCCAGGGTTTTGTTCACAACCGGGGCGCATCACGAAACAATCAGTGGGATCGGGGTGCCACCAGAATCGTTGGTTTCCGTGGTCTCACACGACGCGGGGTCCTGTCCCTGGCCCGCTCTGGACTACGAGCAGTTCCTGGAATCGGGAAGTTTAAGCGCCAACTTCGCTCCCGTCGGGCTGGATGATGCGTGCCTGATCTTGTACACCTCGGGAACCACCGGTCGGCCGAAGGGAGCCATGCTGAATCACGGCAACGTGACGTTCAACACGCTGAACCAATTCGCGCACATCGACGTACTCGAATCGGATCGAGCGCTGTGCATAGCGCCGATGTTTCACGTGACTGGCTTGAACCAGGTCACATTGCCGACTCTGTTCAAAGGCGGCTCGGTTGAGGTGATATCCAAATTCGATGCAGCAACGGTCCTCAAGGCCATCGAATCACAGGAGATCACGAGTTTCTCGGCGGTGCCGACGATCTTGCAGCTGATATGTGAGCATCCGGCATGGAGCGATACGGATCTGAGTTCGTTGCGCTACGTCGTCTATGGTGGCTCCCCAGTCATCGAGCGAGTTGCTCGCGCCTGGCTGGATCGCGGAGTGCGACTACAGCAGGGCTACGGCATGACCGAGGCCACCGCGGGGGTCTATCTCGCTCCCGGAGATGGCGCGTCAGGCCGCCCCACCTCTGTGGGGTTCCCCCATTTCTACACGGATGTCGCAGTGCAGCAACATGGGGCGGTGCGGGCGATCGAGGCCGGAGACCGGGCGGAGTTGCTGGTGCGGGGACCGAATGTGTTCGGCGCCTCCTGGAAGCGGCCCAACGAGACGGCCGAGAGCTTGGTGGACGGCTGGTTCCGCACCGGTGATGTGGTCGAAGTCGCCGAGGACGGTTGGGCATCGATCGTCGATCGAGTCAAAGACGTCATCATCTCTGGCGGCGAGAACATTTATCCCGCCGAGGTGGAAGCGGTACTGGCCCAACATCCCAACATCGCCGCCGCAGCAGTGATCGGGATCGCCGACAGCAGATGGGGAGAAGTCGGCATCGCATTTGTATCACCGGTCGAGGGGACAACCATCGAGACCGACGACGTGACCACATTCCTCGCCGGCCGACTGGCCAGATACAAGATTCCTCGGCATTTCGAGGTGCTCACAGAGATCCCGCGTAACGCCACAGGCAAGATTCAGCGTGCAGCGCTGCGTGAGAAAGCCACCGCAGCGACTGGTAACGAGCATAGCCAGCCGAAAACCGCTGCGGTACAGCGCTGATCGGATCCCAAGAATCGAGAGCGGCGACACACGGTGTGTGTGCTGCCACCCGGATCTGTATATCGAACAGTCACTCGCAAGTGCGGTACACGGGCTCGATGGTGATGATTCGAACCTTGTCGAGGCCAGCGCCGGTCGCGCTGTGAGTGTTCGGAAATGGCTAGCGCGAGCCCCGGCCGGAACGGCGGACAAAACTCTGCGTCCTGCCGGGAAGTCGAGAAACCCTGTAAGTCGGACATGCACCAGCAACGTCATCGTTGGTAACCGCGTCGACGACCCTGATGCCGTTGCCGCGTTGGGTTCACGTCGACCACCCTCAGTTCCAGGTAGTGAGAACAGCCGTGCCGTCAGCAATTACCATGCTCCTGGTTCTCCCTAGTTTCTGAACGTGTGACACCATTCAGATTTCGGGAGACCAAGGGATCTTCTCGATTCAGACTCGCCTGAACTCAACTATGCCTACTTTGGAAGCTGACGAGCGAAGGGGAAACTGCCATACCCACCTGTCTGGCATGGTTCTCTAGATGTGTAGAGCGAAGCGCGTTCGAGCCTCCTGATACTCGTTAGACAAACGGTCAATCAATTCAGCAGCTGAAAGAACTGACGAGATAGCACCGATTCCTTGACCCGATCCCCAAATATCCCTCCAGGGCTTCGCTTCAGATGAAAGTTCAGCTTCGAAGTTCATTGCGGAGGGGTCCGACTTGGCTAGCTTGTCGGGGTCAAGTCCAGAGGCGGTGATGCTTCCACGCAAATAGTTTCCGTGAACTCCCGTGAAAAGATTCGAATATACGATGTCTGCTGCCGCCGATTCAACAATCATTTGTTTATATCGGATGTC
Organism: Rhodococcus sp. NPDC059968; assembly: GCF_042738615.1. Classification (NCBI taxonomy): domain Bacteria; kingdom Bacillati; phylum Actinomycetota; class Actinomycetes; order Mycobacteriales; family Nocardiaceae; genus Rhodococcus; species Rhodococcus sp. NPDC059968. The sequence goes on along the minus strand of NZ_JBHWUE010000129.1, from coordinate 2,177 downwards.
GGCGTTCGCCTCGTGTGTTGCAATGAAAGCTGACCCGATATACGCGAGGTCGGCTCCAGTTGCTTTCGCCGCGAGAATTGACCGGCCGTGCGCGATCGATCCCGACAGAAGAAGAGGGCCATCGAACCAGTCTCGGATCTCTTGAACTAAGGCGAATGGTGACTGCGTTCCAGCATGTCCTCCGGCACCCGAGGCGACCGCGATCAACCCATCGGCATGCTTGCTGATTGCTTTTTTAGCAAAATTATTGTCAATGACATCGTGAAATACGATACCTCCGTAAGACTGGATTGTCTCATTGACGTCAGCCCGGGCACCGAGCGATGTAATTACAATAGGAACCTTGAATTCCACAATAGTATCAAGGTCCTCTTCTAATCGGCTGTTGCTTTTGTGGACGATTAGATTTACAGCGAATGGCGCAGCTGGTTTATCTGGGTGATCGATATCATGCTTCTCCAGAGCATCCGTGATCCGAACTAACCATTCACGGAAGACGTGCTGAGGCCTGGCGTTCAGAGATGGGAAGGATCCGACGATTCCGCTGCTGCACTGCGCAATCACTAGGTCAGGTCCTGATACGATGAAAAGTGGCGCGGCCACTACGGGCAAACGCAACCGGTTTTCAAGGAGAGGAGGCAGACTCATTTTACAATACTCCATTCAATGGTGATACATTTTCTACTAATTATATTGACACGATCAGGGATGGATCGGAGTAGCATTCCATTACGAAATGGAACCTATCCCGGACTTAAACCGAGCTAAAGTTTTGCAAGTTTTCGACCAATTATCTCTTTCATGATTTCATTTGCACCGCCGTAGATCGTGCCAATTCTCGAATCCAAAAAGTCTTGCGCCACGTCGTATTCCTTCATGTATCCGTAACCTCCGTGTAGTTGAACTGCACGGTGTACGACTCGGAGATGCAGCTCAGTGATCCACCATTTCGCCATTGCTGCATCGGTCTCATCAAGCGTCTGAGCGCTGGCATCGAGGATGCATCGGTCGATGAACACTTGCGCTATTTCGATTTCGGTGGCGATCTCTGCCAGGTAAAAACGGTTTGCTTGCATATCGATAAGCCTTTGACCGAAAGCGGTTCTATCGATGGCATAAGTACGCGCTTTTTCGAAGGTTCGCTGCATCGTACCCATAGAAGAAACAGCAATACTTAATCGCTCTTGAGGGAGGTTGCGGCGCAAGTATTGGAATCCAGAATTTAGATCTCCGAGCAAATTTTCTTTTGGCACTCGAACATCTTCGAAAAACAATTCTGCGGTATCTTGCGCCAAAAGCCCCACTTTCTTCAACGGACCAGTCTTGAAAAATCCAGGGCTATCCGCATCTATCAGCAATAAGCTGATACCCTTCTTGCCAGCTTGAGGATCGGTTACAACAGCGACAATCACAGTATCAGCAAGAATTCCATTTGATATAAATATCTTTCTGCCGTTGACGATGAAGTCATCTCCGTCCGAGTGTGCGACTGTGGTAATCGCGCCAAGGTCACTCCCCGCAGAGGGTTCAGTTAATGCAATGGCGCCGATCATCCTCCCCGACACCATAGGCTCCAACCAGCGATTCTTTTGCTCCGCAGTTCCGAGCCCCTCTAGATATGGTGCGACGAGATCATTAAAACCACTAAGATTCATCACCACTGAGCTTGCCCCTGCGCGCGCCAGTTCTTCTATAAGTATGGCATTGAATCGAAAATCTTTGGTACCTCCCCCGCCGAATTCCTCAGGAATACCCATACCGAGAAGTCCAAGTTTTCCGGCTTTTTGATAGAGCTCTCGATCTACTTGCCCCTCCTGAGACCATCGAGAAATATGAGGAGATATATCTCTCTCGGCGAATCGTCGTACTGTCTCCCGGAAATCTTGATGTCGTTCGTCAAAAATAGTTCGTGCGAATGACATTCTTCATCCTTATCTAGTGGTAGTTTTGCTTCAGAAATTGCGCGAATTCTGTCCATACTTCAAGACACCTTGTGGGCCGCGGGCCCACAACCCGGCACGTTCACCGAGGGAACATCCCATTTCGACGCCAAGACTACTATTCGCACCTCTCACTGTTAGACCTGAGTTGGCTCATTTCGTTAGTGCGTGAGTTCAGGACCTGAAATCCGATCCACAAGGTCGCGGATTTCGGGATCGATTTCGGGCGGGAACGTG
>NZ_JBHWUE010000128.1:0-24526 GCF_042738615.1 Rhodococcus sp. NPDC059968 | reverse complement strand
GTGTCCCCGTTGACCTTGTCGAGGCAGCCTCTCGCGTGCAGTCCCTCCGATCTCACATACCGTCGACGGTCACGATCGGTGTCAGCGGAGACGCCTCCGCCGCGACCGGCCTCAACGCCGGATGCGACGTTTGGTACAGCGTGCTTGCCGGGGTGCTTCCCAAGCCGTGCCTGTCCCTTACCCGCGCATCTCAAAACGACGACCGGAACACCGCCACCGCGCTGTCGAATCGACTCGAACCCATCTGGGAATTGTTCCGTACCCATGGAAGCCTGCGCGTGGTATCCGCCATCGCCGAACACCTCGGCCTCGTCGAATCGCCCAATCTCCCGCAGCCGGTACGCGGGCTCGACACCGCCGCGCGTGCAAAAGTCACCACCGCGCTCGAACAGGTTCGTGACCTGCTTTGAGCTCCTCCGCAGGCGACTCGGCCAGTCCCCAACCCAGCCTGACCGAGCCGTTCGTCGGTACACGCCTCCCCCTACGCCGGTTCATCGGAACCTCGGCCCCGACGCGGGCCGGCCCTAATCACCGCAAAAGCATTGATACCCGAGTTGGGTCTACGACCTCCTTCCAGTCCCAGAACGTCCACGGCCAGCCGTGTGAGGACTTCGGGTTCGGCCCTTTGCCTCGGACGTGGAGATAGTCGATCGGGGTGCCGTCGATTTCGGCCTTGCAGTGGCGATACATGTCTATTTGCGCTTCTTCTGCGCGCCAATCGAATTCGTCGGACCATACCTTGCAACCACGATTTCTCGACGCCGTAGTCCCAGGATTCGTTGGCGAAGTCGTCGCCCTAGCGAGAGTTGCGCAGTCGTGCGCGCAGATCTTGAAGATCGTTGTCCGGGATGTCGATCGTAAACGATTGCGGTTCGGTGCTCCTCACGGAATCAGGTCCTTGTTCGTGTGAACGGGCTGAATCTGGTGCGATTCGCTGCCCTAGTCAGCCGACATTTCGTACGCCACCTCACATTGGTCAGGTCTCAGCGTGGCGGTTCACTGTGATCGGCACGACCGTGATGTCCTCAAGCGTAAGAGGTTGCCCGCCTTGTGATGTCAGCACCATTTCTGCGGGTGGCTTCCCGGTTGCGCGTTCGACGACGCGAGTCATCTCGTCCCCGTCGTCGAAGAGGTACTTCTGCCCCCACTGTCGCAGTGCGGACAAGACGGCGTGGAAGTCGCGGCCTTTCTCCGTCAGGACATACTCGTGCGAGTTGCCGAGTGCGCTCTCTTGGACCTCGAAGATTCCCTTGTCGACGAGATTCTGCAGGCGGACGCTGAGGACGTTGCTTGCAATTCCGATATGGCGGCGGAAGTCGGTGAATCGCTTCACTCCATGCATCGCGTCCCTGAGGATCATGAAGGTCCAGGAGTCTCCGATCTCGTAGAGGGATCGGTCGATGGGGCACGCTGATTGCGCTAGCTGCGGTCGCTTCATCTCACCCCCGTAAGGTTAGTTGCAATTCCATACCAAGATTACCATGAGCGGGACTCGACAACCGGACCGAGCGCGGTGCCGTGCGAATGCGATCCGATCAGCACCACACCCCGGGTGGGCGCCGGTGAGTTATCGGTGGTGCTTGAAGAAGCCGATCGCGGGCTGTGATGTTCACTTCGAATCCAGAAAGGCAAGAATCGAAGTGGCCTCCGGGACAGTATGGAGCCGCTTGGGTTCGCGGGCCTGTTCATATGCATCCAGTGCGAGGCCCCTGGGCGTGATGGTGCCGTTGCCGGGGAACCATGAGGCACGGAGGGTAGGGAGATCCGGGCGATCAGTCGGTCGGCACGTAGTTGCGGGCGCGTCAGTTGGACTGGAGGGTCACGGCGTTCTCCCACAGGCGTGACGGTCCGAGCCCGCGAGTGTGACGTCTCGATGTCAGCGCTCTGGACTGTGAGGTTGATTGCGTTTTGCAACCGACTCGGGTAGCGTCGACCATGTTGGTTCCGAAAAGCAATCAACTTTTGCGCTCCAAGGAGGACACAATGGCCTACGCGTTCAACATAATTCGAACAGAGATCCGCAACAGGGTCCTCTACGCGACGATTGACAATCCCCCCATCAACCTGATCGATCAGCCGTTCGTTCGGGACCTGATCGACCTGCTCGACGAACTCGATGTTGACCCCCAAGTGAGAGTTGTCGTCTTCCGCAGCGCCGACCCCGACTTTTTCATGCCGCACGTGGACATGAAGAACATCCCCGCCTACACGCACGAGGCCGCGCGATCTGGAGGACCCGACGACATCAGTCTCGGCGCGCTCTACCGCCGGTTGAGTGAAGCCCGGCAGGTGACGATCACCGTGCTCGAAGGCCGTGCTCGTGGTGCAGGCAACGAGTTCGCGCTTGCCACCGACATGCGCTTCGCCTCGCAGGAACGTGCCATCCTCGGGCAACCCGAGGTGGGAGTAGGCGTGTACCCAGGTGCCGGCGCCATCCAACATATCGTCCGCCTCGCCGGTAGAGGACATGCCATGCGCTTCATCCTCGGCGGCGAAGACTGGAAGGCCGATGAAGCCGAGCGGATCGGGCTGGTGAACGCCAGCCTGCCCGATGCCGAGTTGATGTCGGAGGTCACCGCGCTCGCGGAACGCATCGCGGGCTTCCCCGAAGCTGCCGTGCGGTTGGCGAAGCGCCGGATCAACGCTGCTGCATTGCCCCCGAAAGAAGACGTGCAGGTCGACTCCGGATTCTTTCAGTTGCTCGCCCACGACCAGGACGGCGCAGCTCGCGTCGCCCTTCTCATGGAACGCGGTATGCAGGAACGCTCCCGAACCGAACTCGAGTTCGGTACCGCCATCGCTGAGTACCACGGGAACGGACGCGTCGATGCAAATTAGGGACGCACGCACCGGCTGCCCCGACCCCAGCACCCGCACCTGGGGGAAGGCGCCGCCGCGTCCGCCGCCGGTGGCCGAAGGTGCGCGACGTTCTCCCGCCCGACCACCCGCTGCCGCAAATCCACTCGCGCCCTTGGCTGTCGACTGCGGCATCCCCATCAACAAGCACCCGCTGCTCGCATCGGATGCCTCCCCGACGAATTGCGTGCCGCCCTGGACGCACCGGCACGCTGTGGTGCACCCGCACCGACGGAAGCCGCACCCGACGAACCGTGAAAGGTGGGGCCCGGCTCTTAAGTCCGCCCCGTTGCGTTGCATCGACCCCGATCCGCATGGTGGATCGCGCCCTCCAGTGCCGCCCCGGCGAAAGCGGCGGAAACCCCCGGGACCGCGTCTTCACTTCAGAGCACCGCATGCCCACCACGGCTCGATATGTCGTAGATCACACCACGCTTGATCCCCGCGGTGTAACACTCCCAGCCCTCGCCGACACGGTTGCAATAGTCGCGGACGCGGCCCACGGCACTCGGACAGAACCCCGCAATGAGCACCACACAGCTCCACCAGATCAACCGCCCCGCCACCAGTACCTCGTGGAGGCGCCTCCCCACCGTTGCACTCACCGCCACCACGCTGGGCCTGCTCCCCGCCGGCGTCGCAGCCGCCACACCGAACCCCGAACCCGCCGCCGTCGTCACGCACGCCATCCCCCGCGACCACGACAACACCATGCAGCAACACCGCCGGCACGACCGGCAACGCGACCAACGTCAGGACCGACGCACCGAAACCACCATCCTCGACCAGATCCTCCTCGACGACTGAAACAGCAGCAGCGTCCAAACGTAAGGCGCCCCCACCCTGCACCGTTCGTCACCAGTCGATTCGGAGTCAGCTTCCCGCAGAACAACAACCCCCACCGCCGGTAGCGGTGCACAACACCCGCCGAGTCCCCCAATACACACCCGTCGAGAAGGCAATCATGAGCACCACCGAAACCCGACCCAGCGCAGCGACAACCACCCCTGATGTCGCGACAGTCGACCTCAAACTCGAGGTCCTCGTACTCCCCGTTGCCGACGTCGACCGCGCCACCGAGTTCTACACCAGGCTCGGCTGGCGACAAGACGTCACCCCGCCCGGCTCCGGCGTCGTCCAGTTCACCCCACCCGGCGCCGCCACCTCCATCCACTTCGGCAGAGGCCTCACCACCGCCGCGCCCGGCTCCGCCAAGGCCTTCCTGATCGTCTCCGACATCACCACCGCCCACCAGCAGCTGGTCGCCGCCGGCGTCGACGTCACCGACATCTACCACCTCGGCCCGAACGGCCCAGTCCCCGGAGCCGACCCGGACCGGCGCAGCTACAACTCCTACGCGACCTTCACCGACCCCGACGGCAACACCTGGCAGCTGCAGGAAGTCACCACCCGACTACCCGGACGCATCGACACCACCGCAACAACATTCAGCTCCCACCAGGGCCTGATGGATGCCCTTGTCCGGGCGGCGATCGCCCACGGTGAGCATGAGCAGCGCACCGGACGGTACGACAAGAACTGGCCCGAGTGGTACGCCGCATACATGGTCGCCGAACAGGCCGGAATCGAGCTGCCCATCTGAGCGACCCCGACGACCCCACCAGCGGCCGTCATGGCCGACAGCAAGGCGTGCGCGCCGAGAACAGTGCACCCCCCGACAAACCCTCACACAGTAAGGAAGACACCATGTCCACCATCCATCTCCACCAGACGACCACCGCGACACCCCAGCAGTTCGTCGACGCACTCACCGACTTCGGGCCGGAACGCTCGACCCTGTTCGGCAACAGCGCCGACGACTACCTCCAGGTGTATGACCGCGGCCCCACCGAGGCTGACGTCACCGAGGGCTCGGGCGGTGTCTGGGAACGGCTGCACTACGACTGGTCCGATCCCCGCCGCGTCGTCATGACGACCACCGACTCCAACGTGTTCGGAGGTCGCTCGGGCTACACCTACACCCTCGACCCGATGCCCGACGGGACGACCGACATCGACGCCGTCGTCGTCCGCGAGGGCAAGAACCTCAAGGGACGAGTGCTCAGCGCGGTGCTCGGCACCGTCGGTACACGCGTGCTGGCAAAGGCCTTCGCAAAGACAGTCACAGCGATCGAAGCCCGTAACGCCAGCGACCAAACGGCCCACCAGAGGTAACCACCCGTGGGGGCGTATGACGGAAACCACCGCCATGTGCCCCCATGTGAGCCGCAATCCAAGCACGGCAGCACTATCGAGCGCCCACTCCCTCGGGTACGGAACCATGTACACCCCGTGATCGTGGTTCGATCGCCGAAACGCTCGAAGGTGCCGTCGGGTCATCGCGCCCTGTTCGACCGACGCTCGGACCTCCCGAGATCACGGTGCGTCGGGCACCGGAGCGTTCGCCTCCTCGCGTGCCCCCGGGACGAGTCGAGGCGTTCGGAAAGGTCGGGTCGTCAGCAACAGATTGCTGTCCGTGGACCATCACCTCACTTTCGTGACGTGCATGTCATCAGGCCGCGCCACGGGTACCCCGCGGGCGTCGTGCTCCGGCTCGACGTCCACCGACGTGGTGTGTGATACGAATTGCTGCCCGCCGTCGATGTCGTAACGTCGCGCCGGTGAGTGCGGTGTTACTCATGATGTGGACCGCGAGCGCAGCGACGTCGGCGCGGCCGACGACGCCGCCGATCGGGAGGGGCCCGCAGCTCGGCTCGTCGCTCCTCGAGTCGATCTTCGAGCAGCGACGCCGACGACCGGGTGTCGACGAAGCCGGCGGCGGTGAGGTTCACGCGTACCGGCGCGAGCTCGAGCGCGAGGGCCGCCGTGAACGGAGGCAGCCCGGCAGTGGCTGCGGAGGCGGTCCCCAGACCGTGACCGATGCGCCGGCCGCCGGTGCCACCCATGAGCAGCAGCGTGCCCCCGGCTTCATCTTGCCAGCAGCGTTGGGCGCGACCTGGAGCGCGCGCACCACGTGCCCGCTGTCCGCCTGGCGCACCTGCGGTCTTGCCGATCGTTCAGCAGCTTCCTCGGGATTCCCGGTGCAGCACAGCATCAATCGACGTCCACACCCACCGACCCTCGCACTACTCCACCATCGACCGGACCAGACCCGACTGCCCGGAAACCGGCCCGAACTCACCCGCCCATTCTGCTCGAGCCGCCCCCCGACCAGCCCGGCCTCGCCACGCGCGAAAACACCAGCCATCTCGCGACACCGGCGCCGCGCAGCGCAACGCCGGTTCCAGTAGGACAAAGCGAAATATGAATATGGCGCCATGTTTGCTTTTCGGGTATGGTTGCCCTCTGTCATGAATGAATATCGCGTCACATTGACGGCGCGTGCCAGAAGGAGTTGGCCTGATGCTGGGTGTCACCTACAACGAACACGGCGGGCTCGAACGCCTGGCACTTCGCCGTATCGCCGATCCGGAACCGGCCGACGACGAGGTAGTGGTCCGGGTGTCATATGTGGGGCTGAATGCGGTCGATCTGCTGGCCTTGCGCGGCCTGCCTCGGGTGCGAAACCCGCTTCCGATGGTGCCGGGGGGAGATGTCGCCGGGGTGGTGGAGCGTGCCGGTCGCATCGCGGAGCAAGCTGGTTGGCGGCCGGGCGATCGGGTAGTGGTCTACCCGACGCATCCGCGTGAGGGCATCAACGGTGAGTCCGCATTGGGAGGCCTCTCGGAACTGATGCGTTGCCATATGTCGCAGCTAGTTTCGGTCCCCGCGGCAGTGGCGTTGAGGGATGCGGCCGCACTGCCCACCGCCTACGGTGCCGCGGCGCACATGTTGTTCGACGTCGGAGAATGCAAGCAGGGTGAGACGGTCCTGGTCCTGGGCGCGGCAGGTGGCGTCGGGACTGCAGTGGTGCAGCTGGCGCAAGCGCACGGGATGACCGCCATCGCGGCTGTGGGATCTGCGAGCAAAGCGCGGTACGTGTCCATGTTGGGGGCCAAGCATGTGATTGATACATCCGAGCAGGATGTGATGTCGGCCTGCCACGAGTTGTATGGGCGACCGAGTGCAATCGATCGTGAGACTCATCTTCCCGGACATACGGCGGTGAATTCACCCGGCGTTGATGTCGTGGTGAACTTCGTGGGAGGAAACACCTGGCATCCAGCATTGCGATGCGTTCGCGCTGGCGGTCGCATCCTGACCTGCGGCGCCCTGGCCGGACACATGGTGGATCTGGACCTTCGGTACGTGTGGAGTCTGCAATTGCAGATCCGGGGCGCGACGGGATGGACGCCGGAGGTTCAGCGCGACTTGGTCGAGCTCGTGCGTACCGAACGGCTACGCCCGGTGGTGGACGGCGTGTTCCCGATGGAGGACTTTCTCAGCGCATACGAGAAACTCGAATCTCGCTCTGCCATGGGAAAAATCCTGATTCAGGTCGATCCTGAATCCGACTGATCGCCCACCGAATACCCAGCTTCAAGAGACCCCCGGACAACCCGAATCACCGCAAGTATCCGCTGGCGGGAACCGCCTGTAAGTGTGTCTAGTGACTGGCCCGGGGCTGGCCGGCAGGATCGGTCGTCGCCGCGACTGAGTGTGGCCCTTGAACCGCATCGCCCCTTTCAGGGTGCACTTTCCAGGATCCGCCCACTCGGGCGAGACGGCGACGCCGACCCGGTCTCGCTTCGGTGGTTGATCTTCAAGCCTGCTCGAGGCCGGCACCGTGATGAGACCCATGTGCGGGTGGTCGTGGCCCGTTACCAGGCCTGCCTCGAAGTGTTCATCCCGGGCCCACGCCGACACGACGTCGGCCCCAGGAAGGAATCCGCCGCCTATCGCGGCAGATCAGGACGAGTTCGTCATCGGGGTTGATTCCCACGCCGCTACCCACTCGCTGCCGGTGCTCACCGCCGCAACCGGAGCAGTCGACCAATCGATGTTTCCTACGAGCACGTCCGGGCTGGAGCGAGCAGGGGCATGAATCAGTCGTCGCGCGTGGGCGACCACACCACACTTTGGTGGTCATCGAAGGCGTCGGCTCTTACGGTGCCGAACTGCCGGTGGTCGAACCCTCTGCATTGCCGGCGGATCGGCGGGTGCGGGCAAGACCGACGCTCTCGACGCTGGCCGGATCGCACGTTCGGTGCCGGCCGCCGACATCGACCGGCTACGTCGACCGAGCGGACGGCCCCCGTGGGGCAATGCGCGTTCTCGTCGTGGCCCGGGAACCGATGACCTCCGAACGTCCCCGTGCGATCAACGCCCTGACCGCCTCGACCCGTACCGACGATCTCGGGGTCGATGCGCGAAAGCCTCTGACTAGCAAGCCGATTTCGACAAGCGCGGCCTGACGTAGCGGAGGTGAGCATGACACGTTGCAGACGTGCCGATCGGAGGCGGTACGGCTCGCGACGAGGATCACGGCACTCGACCCGCACTGTTCGAGAACCGCAAGAAGCTCGACGCCAGGACCCGGGTGACGATGACCCGCGCCGCGACACTGTCCGGGTTTCGGTGAGAATCGCCGAATACGACGTAGCCGGGGGCAGCGTCAACGGCTCGGCCGGCCACGGGGGCACCGTGGACGGCCGCCGGCGGTACGATGCAGGCGGACGTTGTCGCCGCGCAGCCGGCAGAACTCGTCGACTCTCTGTTGGGCTTGTTCGGCCGTGACGTCGTCGGGCAAGGCGCGCCACCCGCGTTGGGCGGCAGTGTGGTTGGTCCTCGTGGCGTGTCCCCAGCGGACGGGGCCACTCGGTTTCAGGGTCCTGTTGCTCCAGGCAGGAGCAGGAAGGACGATAGAGATCATGGCTGGACAGAAGAGCCATTCCGCGGAGGAAATCGTGCACAAGCTACGCCGGAGCGATGAGCTCGCCGCGGCGGGCAAGAACTCTGAGGAGATCGCTGCCGAGCACGGGGTGTCGGCGGCGACGGTTGTTCAACTGGCGCCACCAGTCCGGCGGGATGGACACCGATGCGGTGCAGGAACTTCCGGAGTTGCGGGAGCAGCATGGCGACCTCGAGCCACTGCTGGCCGAGGCCGCACTCGCGAAGGACGCGCTGTGTGAGGCGGCCCGGGGAAACTACGGAGCCCGCCGCCTCACGCCGCGCTGTCGACATGCTTGTCTCAACATTGGGCATCTCGCGGCGGTCGGCGCGCAGAGCTGTTGGGCCCGCCCGATCGACGTACCAGCGCACTGATCAGCCCCGTCAGACCTGACAGGGCTGATCGTCGCCAGGTGCCGCGGACAGAGATGCGAAAGCCCTCGGGATGGGAATCGGAACCGGCTGGGTGCCGGCGGTCAGCTGGTGGCCGTGGACAAGAGAGCTCTGGCTCCATCCGGAGCGATTTTGCCGACGGCGTTGCGTGGGAGCTTGGCGACCGTGCGGATCACGGAGGGGACCTCGTACGGGCGCAACAGTGATGACAGGAACTCACGAATCTGTGCGATGTCGAGGTCTTGTTTCGATTCGATCAGGCACCCGACGACTTCGCCGAATGTTTCGTCCGGAACCCCGAACGCAACGCAATCCGATACCCCAGGGTGGCGAACTACGGCCGCACAGACCGTCCCGGGATCGATCTTTTCGCCGCCGCGGTTGATGAAGGCACGCAGACGCCCACGCAAGACGATCGTTCCCGCGGCACTCAGCTCGAACAGGTCCCCGGTTCGTAACCAACCGTCGGGTGTGAGCGCTCGAGCTGTCGCCTCGGGATCGCCGAGATAGCCGGTCATGATCGCGGGGCCGCCGAGTTCGAGTTCGCAGAACTCGCCGTGCCGGGTGCCTTCGCGAGCGAGGACGCCAGCAGCCGGGGCACCGACATCGCCGGGCTCTTGAGCTCGGGTGGCCATATCGGGAGCGCTGACAAACGAAGTGGCTTCCGTCGCGCCATAGCTGTTGAGGACAGGCTTACCGGTGACCGCTCGAAAGCGCTCGGACAGATCTCCAGCAGAAGGCGCTCCGCCGACCATGCAAAAGCGCAGGCCAGACCAATCGATGCGTTCACCGACTGCAGATCGCAACAACATCTCTACCGCCGCTGGAACAGTGGGCCACGCTGTCGGGGAAGGCAAATCCTGCTCCATCGCGGACCGGGAGAAACGCCCGAAGGCGTCCACCGACGCGTTGGTCAACATTGGCGCGAGAATCGTCCAAAAGATGCCATAACAGTGAAACAACGGCAGCGTGCCGAGAACCACGTCGCCGGATCCGTAGCGGCTCCATTCGGCTACCGCTCGAACATTGGCGACCATTCCGCGTCGCGTTTGCAGCACGGCCTTCGGTGTTCCGGTCGTGCCTCCGGTGAACAGGATTTGGGCGGTCCCGGCAGGCAGCGGCGTCAGTTCTGTGGTGGCAGCAATCGGGGCGAAACCGGTGCCGTCGATCAACGCGACCGCACCGGTTTGCCTCAGCCGGTCCGCTTCGGTGTCGGGGGTAAGGCTTCGCTCGATCGGCAGCACGACTGCGCCGAGGCTACCGGCGGCAAGGTAGTTGACAGCGAACAGCAAGGGGGTCGTTTCGCGTATGGCTACAACCTGCCCCTGCCCGACGTCGTGATCGCGCAATTCCGCTGCCTTCGAGACCACACGAGCCCGAAACTCCGCTCCGGACACCACCTCCTGACCGGGACGGTCATACCATTGACCCAGTCGCAGACCTTCGAAATTCGCGCCGTACAACTCGGCGACGAACGACTCGTTCATTCCATTCCTCTCGCGGGTCGCCGCAGCGGCAGCGGTGCGGCGACCCGGATCATCGGCGAGCGTAGAAGCCCGAGTGTCAGAGGGCTCCGCCGACGGCTGCCTGCTCGAAGATCGGGTTCTCCGTCACGATCATCCAACGCTTGTTCACTGCAAAATTCTCCTCATCGGCGACGAGTTCGTCGTTCAGGGGACCCGAGAAGGAACGCTTGATCGCGTCCATGTCGTCGAACCACAACTCCGACACGCCATCGAAGTCCCAAGCCTGGCTACGCACGGGCACACTGACGTTCTGGATGTACTTTCGACACTCCGGCAGACAACGGCGCACGACGTCGTTGTGCACCTCGTTCCAGTAGCGCTGCCCCGCTTCGTGGGTCATGTCCGGACGGAAGTTGAACATTGCGACGATCTTGAGCATCAATCCTCCATTTATGAATGTGGCGTCATGTTCTGGTGTTAGTCTGGGGAAGGATGTAGAGGATGTCAACCCCCCCTCGTGGGATGGTTGTTTGACATCGAGTTCGCGCTGGTATGGACTTGATTGTGGCGTCAAATTCCGAAGGAGAGCCGTGACGATTCAAAACACGCACCCCGATCGACCTGGCGCGATAAAGGGGCCCGCCACGCGAAAAGGCGCTGCCACGCGAGCCCGCCTGGTCCGCGCGGCACGCGCGGTGTTCGCCGAGAAGGGGTTCATCCAGACTCGCATCACCGACATCGCCACTGCCGCCGACTCCGCCAACGGGACCTTCTACATCTACTTCGACTCCAAGGAGACGGCCCTCAAAGCCGTGACCGACGAGGTGATCGAAGAATTCCTCGACACCCTGCGAACGGACCGCCCAGAGGCCTCGGACCCCGCCACCGTGATCGCACACGACAATCGCCAGTACATACTCGCCTACCGCGCCCACGCGGACATCATGCGTGTAATCGAACAGGTCGCCACCTTCAACGACGAGTTCGCCGAGCTGCGCCGAACGATTCGTGAGCGATTTGTCGACCGCGCAGCACGCAGCATCGAGGCCTGGCAATCCGACGGACTGTGCCCAGCCGACTTCAGCCCGCGGACGATGGCGGGGTTGTTGGTCGCAATGGTCGACAACTTCTCCTACAACTGGCTCTCCCTCGGGCATCCGTACGCAGACGACGAGATCGCCGACGCGATGACCGCCATCTGGGTCCGATCCATGAGGTTGGGCGATAGCTCGACGTAACGACACCGAACTGCGGTCATCACATCCCGACCCCGCGCAAGAGCCAGGCCCGCGACCCGGGTGCCGTCACGGAACGATCCGGCCGCCAGACCCAGTGCCGCATCTGCTGGCCGAGACCCTCGCGATCACCGGGGCCCGGGGCAGACACTCGGCGCTGCTGACGCCACGCCGAACTCGGCCACCTTGTCGCCGCGGTCGGCGTCCTCGCGGCGCCCCTCGCGATCGCCGACTCCGTGCGACCGCACGGTCGTGTTCGCAGTCGGTCGTGCCGACGGCACACAGGGCACGAGCGCGCGGACGCACGGCCTCGACATAGAACGCGCGTCTCTCGGAGCGGCCACCAGAAGCGCTGCGGCGCAGGGTATTTAGGAACCGCGGCGTACTTCTCACCAACTGATGCTCGTCGTAGCGTCACGGCCACCCCGGCTTCGCGTCCACCGCAGGCAGTGTCTGTCGCACTCTCGGGCGACAACGAAACTTGGGCGGACTGGCCGTTTCGCCCGTGAAGCATGACTTGCTATTGCTGCAGCTCGAGCCATGACGGTCGGCGAACATGGCAAACCTTTCGCTGGCCGCGGTGGCCGGTCTTGACAGGACCGCCACAGGTTCTTAATGTCAAACATGACGCCATGTTCATAAAATGGCTGATGCGCTGCTACCTGAGGAGAATCGTGCGCGAAGACATCGAGTTCGCCACCGAGGACGGGACCGTCCTGCGTGGGTATCTACATTCATCCGGGACTGGGCCGGCCCCGTGTATCGTCATGGCCCACGGGTTTTCCGGGGTCAAAGAACAGATCGATCATTATGCCGCGGCATTCTGTTCCGTAGGCTTCACCGTGCTTGTCTACGACCACCGCGGCTTCGGATCATCGGAGGGCACGCCACGGCTGGAAGTCGATCCCCCTCAGCAGATCGCGGACTGGCGTGACGCCATCACCCACGCCGCCTCGCTGCCTCAGGTCGACGCCGAACGCGGATTCGCGATCTGGGGATCGAGCTTCGCTGGTGGCCTGGCGGTCGTTGTGGGAGCTAATGATTCGCGCGTGCGGTGCGTTGTTTCCCAGATTCCCAACGTCAGCGGTCACCGCAACGGGCGTGAGATGTTCACCATCGAACAACGCCGAGAGATCACCGAGTTGATCCACGAGGATCGCAAGGCCAGGCTGAAGGGGGCGGCACCGGCGATGATCGACGTCTTCGGTTCCGACCCCGACGCGCTGTGTGCACTGCCGCCGGTGGTGCATCCCAGGTTCATCGAGCTCAGCATCGAGGGCGCTCCGTCCTGGAAGAACGAGGTAACAGTCCGGTCGGTCGGTCACATGATCGAATTCGAGCCCGCAGGATGGATCCCGCATCTGAGCCCGAAGCCGTGGCTGATGATTGTTGGCCGCGAAGACAATTGCACGTTCCCGGAGATTCAGCTGGAGGCGTATGCCAGCGCACGCGAACCCAAGAAGGTCGTGATCCACCCGGGCGGCCACTTCCAGACCTACACCAAGCATTTCGAGCAGACCAGTCGCGCGGCGACCGAATGGTTTGTCGAGCACATGCTCGGCGGCGAAACCCTCGCCCCGTCGCGGCGCGAGGAACACGTCCCCGAAACCGTGTAGTTCCGGCACTTTCCGTGCCACAGCGCTCACCCTGTCGGCGTCCTGCACGGTCGGCCACACGCCGGACATCGGCCGGAGGCCATTGGTGTGAGCGAGCGCCGACGGGCACACCACGCGGTGCGCCCGTCGGCCCGTGCAGACACCGCCCCGCTGGTGAGACGGCACCGGACGCGACCGCTACCCACAGGCCCACCAGCTGCCGATCTGCGCCGACGGCAGCTCCACCGGATACCGGATCCGCGCCTGGAAGATCGAGCCGGCCAAGCTCGCCGCGAAACCGGTCTGGACATCACCGTCCGCCACCCGCCACCCGCCACCCGCCACCGGGCCAAGTGAAACAAGATCGCCCGACGGCTTTCTCCCAGATCACCATGAACACGCGGACGGCTCCGGCGTCCGCACCAAATGTGCGCCGCGAACGGTTCGCACTTCTTGCCCCAGGTGGTCGTGGTGAACTGATCCCTCACCCGAGTCGGTGCCGGAAACCCAATTCCTGTCAGTGAAGCCCGGGTCGCTCACCCAGGAAAGCCGGAACACGGAGGTGGCGTTTCCCCACAACGAGCCGGCGCCGTCACTTCGCTGAATCGGTGGTCGCCCCCTCGCGCACCCCGCCTCGCCGACCTCACGCACGTCGGCGGTCAGGGCCACGTGTTTCAGCATTGTGCGCTTGTCCCTCGTTGGTGCCGTGTCGAGCGAGGTGAACAAGGAAGCGAGTGGGTTTGATTTTCCAACTAACTTCGATAGGATGGACAGACATCGTGAAAGGAACCGTCATGACCGTTGCCGTCATCGTCGACGCTGTCCGAACGCCGCTCGCCAAGGGCAAGCCGGGCGGCTCCTATTCTGAGATCCATCCGGTCGACCTCCATGCCCACGTGCTGCGCGCACTGGTCGATCGAACAGGCATCGACCCCGCGCTGGTCGACGACGTCATCAGCGGCGCAGTCGGCCAGATCGGCGAGCAATCGGCCAACACTGCGCGCTGGGCCCTGCTGGGCGCCGGCTTCCCCGATTCGGTTCCGGGTGTGACCGTCGACCGTCAATGCGGCAGCAGTCAGCAGGCCCTGCATTTCGCCGCACAGGGGGTCATCGCGGGAGCGTATGACGTGGCGATCGCCTCCGGTGTGGAGTCGATGAGCCGCATCCCAATTGGGTCGCAGACCGCGGGTAAGGATTTCGCCGGCCCGAAGGTGAACGCCCGCTATGCCGACGGCCTGGTGCCGCAGGGCGTCAGTGCCGAACTCATTGCGGACCGATGGGGCCTCTCACGCCAGCAGCTCGACGAGTTCGCCGCTACGTCTCACCAACGAGCAGCGAAGGCGTGGAAGGACGGCCTGTTGGACGGCCAGGTGAGCTTCGTCAACCACCTCCGCACCGACGAAACGATCCGGCCCGATTCTTCCGTCGAGTCCCTGGCCGGGCTCCGGGTGGCTTTCCGCAACGAGCACTGGGAAGCACGGTTTCCGCATGTGGACTGGAAGACTACCGCGGGCAACAGCTCGCCCGTCAACGACGGGGCCGCCGCACTGCTGGTGACCAGCGAGGAGGCCGCAACCCGGCTCGGTCTGACGCCGAGAGCTCGCGTCCACTCCTTCGCCGTCGCTGGCGACGACCCGATCTTCATGCTTACCGGGATCATCCCGGCGACCAAGAAGGTGTTGGCCCGGGCAGGACTAGGCGTCGACGACATCGACGCCTTCGAGGTCAACGAGGCCTTCTCCTCGGTGGTCCTGGCCTGGCAGAAGGAGATCGGCGCAGACCTGTCCAAAGTCAACATCAACGGTGGCGCCATCGCCATCGGCCACCCACTAGGAGCGTCGGGTGCCCGGCTGATGACCAGCCTCCTCGACGTCCTGGAGCAGCGCGGCGGCCGGTACGGTCTCCAGGTCATGTGTGAGGCTGGTGGCCTGGCCAATGCCACGATCATCGAGCGAGTCTGATCCGAGGAACGAGACGACCCGGAGCGGATTCGGGTGACGACCAGCGCTCGGTGGTCACCGGATGGCCAGCGGTGGCCAGGATGTGACACCAACAAGAGGGTTCCGCTGCCTCGAGGTGAAGGAC
Source organism: Rhodococcus sp. NPDC059968 (assembly GCF_042738615.1). NCBI lineage: Bacteria > Bacillati > Actinomycetota > Actinomycetes > Mycobacteriales > Nocardiaceae > Rhodococcus > Rhodococcus sp. NPDC059968. The sequence goes on along the minus strand of NZ_JBHWUE010000128.1, from coordinate 9,106 downwards.
CGTCATGCCGGTTACGGTGCCCACGGCAGAGTCGGGATCGCGTTTGTCCGCTCTGCTGGCTGCCGGGACGGCCAAGTTTTCGCACCGCTCCGGTCCCAGCGTAAGTGGCATGAGAGTTCGAATTGCGTTGCTGAGGGCCGGATGTCGCCGGTCACGAGTCGATAGCCGTTGCGGACCATGACCGCCACCTGCGTCAAACGTGATGGTCACCAACGCCGGTGCTGGGAATCGAGCGTTCCTCGCGCCGCGCCTGACCATCGCTATATGTCCACGGTGAACACTAGGCCCCTCGTGCACTTTCGTGCCGGTCCCGCACGGCGTCACCGGCCAGGCCTGGGGAGAGATGTCGACTCGGCCAAACTCACGCGACCACTTCGAACCGGCGGACGACCGCTCGAGACCCCATCGGACATCGTCGACCTGATCGGCAACACCACCACGACCACAGGACTGACCGTCCACTGTGTTCTGTTCTGGACACCGACCAGTACCCCATCGGCGTAATGCACGATGAACGACGTTGACGCCCTAGCGATCACACGTCACGACTTCCACGGCGAGTGGAACGACACGGTGCGCTCCACGGCACGCCCGTACCCGCCCACCCTCGGCGCGTGTCCCAAGTGGTGTAGTTGGCGGTGCGCGGGTTGGGTCCCGCAGGGACGGGTTCAGCTGGAGTGGTTCGCCGGTATTGGATCGAGCATGAAATATCAACGTAGAGTTGACTATTGCTCAATTTGCGTGGGTCACTACCGGGCGCTGCCTTCTCCACCGGCAACGATCGTCCGGGCATCTATTGACAGCGTGATCTGCACCACCTCATAATATGAATGTGGCGTCACAATCATGCTGCCGGGTGGTTCAACGAAAGGACGGGCCAGTGTTCATAAACGTTGGCGGACCATCCGAATCCGCGCCACAGCGCCGAGCCGATCGCACGGCCGGCAGGAGCGCCCCGGTAGCCGGCGCGCAGCCGAGCAGATCGCGCGGGCCGGGCAATTCTGCCTCACACGGCTGTACGCCGCCGTCCACGACGAGGACCCGACAGAGCGATCACCGGCCAGAATTGGCCCGGAACTCGCTGGTGCGCCCCAAATTCTGAGACACTCGAGGAGACACGTTGAGAAAGTCACGTATGGAACCCTTCGCAACCCCCCAACCCGATGAACGGCGCACGGAGCTTCGCCGCTCGTTACGATCGGCTCTGATCGGCAACACGTTGGAATACTTCGACTGGACGATCTACGCGACGTTTTCGCCGTTCATCGCCAAGTCGCTGTTCAGCGCCAGTGATCCCACCTCGGGAGTCCTCCTGACCCTCGCGATCTTCGCGGTCGCCTTCGTGGCCCGTCCCATCGGTGGCGCTGTTTTCGGGCGCATAGCCGACCAGCGCGGCCGGAAAACCGCACTGATGTGGTCCATGGTTCTGATGGGGTTCGGCAGTTTACTTCTGGCGCTCATACCCTCGTACGCGCAGATCGGCGTTGCTGCCTCTATCCTGCTGACCTTCGTTCGTCTCCTCCAAGGCCTCGCCTACGGCGGCGAAACGTCGGCATCGTATATCTACGTCAGCGAGCTCGCCCCGAACAGCCGCCGCGGTCTCTGGTCCAGTTCGGTCTTCGCGAGCGTGTCGGTCGGAGCGATCGCCGGCACCTTGTCCGGTTTCATCCTGACCAATGTGCTCGAACCTGACTTCCTCCGCACTTGGGGTTGGCGAATCCCGTTCATTGTGGGTGCGATTCTCTCTGTGTATGCCCTGCGCCTGCGAATGAACTCCGTCGAGACCGAGGTCGGCGAGACACTCACCCAAAAGTCTGAGGAGTCCGCAGAAACCGTCACGATCCCGATGAGCGCCGAGCAGAAGCGCGACGCTGTCCTGCAACTCGTCCGCCTGTTCTGCATCCTCGGCGCCACGAACGTCGCCTTTTACACGTGGCTCAGCTTCGCTTCCACTTATGCAATAACGAGCCTGGGCATGAACTCGAGGAGCGCTTTTGCTGCAAGCCTCGCCGCGCAGACTCTGACCCTGGCGTTCTTCCCGCTGTTCGGTCTGCTGTCTGACCGCTTTGGCAGGAAACCGGTTGCTCTCATCGCGACCGTAGGATTCGCCGTCATCACTTTCCCTCTGGCGCAAGTTCTCAATGCGAATCCGATTTCGCTCTTCACTGCGCAATTCATTGCGCTGGTGTTCTGGGCAGCGATTGGTTCGATCTGGCCAGCGATCCTGTCCGAGAATGTCACGCCCCGGATGCGCGCCGTAGGACTCGGAATTACGACGTCGTTGGCATCGGGCGTATTCGGAGGCACAGCCCCCTACCTGAATACTTGGCTGACCTCAATCGATATGCAATGGGTCTTCTCGGCGTACCTGGTTGCGCTCATGCTGATGGCTTCCGTCTTGCTGACAACGATGCGCGAAACAAAGGGCATTGACCTGACCACAATGAAGATCCAAGAATCGACCGGCGATACCCCCGAGGAGCACCACGTCTTCGCCGGACGATAAGAGCCATGGCAGGACACGCGGTTGGGCTGCTCTTCGAGGGTCTCGGTTGGCAGAAGTTCCAGGATCTGTTCGGATAGACGGCGAGGGCAAGGCGGGATCATCTCGGCGGTCGCTCGCGTCCCTGTGCGCGAAACGCTGGCGCTGCACCGGGACATCACAGCCCGCGAAAGAGACAGTCTCCAAACCTGATCCATTGCGAAAACCGTTTTGTGAGCCGCTCGGTAGCGTACGCCGGCCGAGCGGCCGCAGGTGGCACAACTCTGACGTCTGTTTGCAGGCGGAACAACGAAAGTGAAGCCGACGATGACCGATCCTTTGAACGGGGAAGCCCACGAGCACCTGGTCGCGATCCAGAGCCGGGACTCCATCACGAGCGGTGACAGGACTGCAGTGCAGGTCACCGAAGATCCCCTTGATCGGATCATCAAGGCTGAAACCGAGCCGCACGGGACATCACGGCTTGTACCGCAATGGCAGTTGAGAGCGCCGAACAACGCGACCGCAGCGCTACCACCGACACCGAACAGGGCGCCCTGTCGGGTGTGCCGTTCTCCGTCAAAGGACACTTCCAACGACCGCGTGCGTACCGTGATCACTTCCCCGCACAGGCGGTGCTCGTCGACCGAGTGATCGACGCCGGCACTGTCCTGGTCGGCAGGACGAACCCGCGAATTCGCGAACTCTCAAGACATGCGAAGGGGTTCAGCGTGAACAACTTAGGCAGAGAAAATGTGGAACAGCCATAACGACAATGACATTCTCGACTTTGCGCTTCTCTGGGCGCCGCTCGGCGGGCCCGCGCCGGAAAACGTTGCAGCCGCCTTCTCCATCGACTTCGGGGAGTACACCAGCCGACTCCGAGGTGCTGCGAAATGTTACTTGACCCAGCTTCTGCAAGTCGTCACGACTCCCGAGCGAATCTACGGTCCGTCGCACCTACAGGGCTTGATCGACGGCCCGCGCAAGAACATGTCATCCGACGTCGCAGGATCTTCCGATAACTCCTCGAGGACAACGTGACCGTCACGCTACATATCCCACCGCCCGCCCACGAGGGTGCCCAGGTCCCCGCATTTCAACCTCGATTTGCCTCAACGATCGCCATCACAGATTTGCTGTGCCCATGCGCTTTGGGGGCTCTACGCAGGTTGGTAGGGGCAGGGTGCCCTCCGACCACACCCCGTGTCTTGATTGAGAAAGGGCCCGGCCCTTGTGAGTTGGCTGAATGTTCTTCAGCCGGCATCGAGCCGATCCTTCCTGTGCAGGACGCTGTTTCGCAAGCATTGCGGTCTGCGATCAGGGCTGGTCACGCTGTCTCTGTTCGATGCTCCAGGCCGCGATCTGCGTGCGGGAGGTGAATCCGAGCTTGGACAGGATGTGCTCCACGTGGCCTTGCGCGGTGCGTTGCGAGATGACGAGCTTGGCAGCGATCGCTCTGTTGGTGAGGCCCTCGGCGACAAGTTCGGCTACCTGCTGTTCCCGCTGCGTCAGACTCATCGGTCCCGGCTCGACTGAGGTGTCAGGCTGGACCTTTTCGTCGAGAGCGTACGCTGCGGCGTCTTCGAACAGCATCCCGGCGCCGTGCCGGAACTCCGTCTCGAACGCGAGGTCACCGATCATTCTGCGTGCCCTTCGCTCGAACTCGGCGGGGTGGACGCGCAGGTTCGGGTAAATGGTAGTCGGGCTCCCCACCGTCTGAGAGAGGGCCTCGGTAGCACCCATCAGCGTGGCGGCGCGCCGGGGAGCACCGTCATTCATCGCGTTCCAGGTGAGGACCTGCATGCACCCCACGGCGTTGATGCGGTCATCGACCACACGTGCGAGCTGCAGTCCCTGCGTGACCAGGTCTTTCGCACGGGAGTACTCGCGACGCTGCCAGGCGGTCATCGCGGCACCCCACAGCGACCACCCCCGGTAGACGGTCTCGCCGCGCGACTCGGTGAGTGCCAGGATCTCCCGCTGACACTCCTCACTCCGGATCAAGTCTCCTCCCGCGTCACTGGCCAGCGCGAGCCCGAACAGCGACCAGATCATGTACAGCAGGTTGCCATCCGTGCGAAAGACGGCGAGTGAGGAATCGAAGTGTTCGACCGCCGTCGTGGCATCCCGGGTGAACAGCGCGTGATGGCCGGCGGCATCGGCCATCAGTGCCCCGCCGGTACGATCGCCGAGCTGCGCCGCCAGGGCGGCCCCACGTTCGGCATAGAGTGCCGACGCATCGGGGTCGCCGTGTAGCCCGGACAGCACGCTGAGCACGTACAACGCTTTGATCCGCTCCATACCGGGTGTGCTGTCCTGAACTGCCAGAAGCTGTGCGAGCCACCGCATACCTTCGCGCATCCTGCCCCGCACCCGCCAGTACGGGTACAACGCCGCCGCCATGCGAAGCCCCGCATCCGTGTCACACGGGCCGGTCAGGCAGAGCTGCAGAGCCGCACGGATGTTGGACTGCTCGGCGTCGAGGCGCGCGAGCCAGGCCACCTGCTGTGGGCTGATCCAGTCGGACTCCGCCCGCAGCACCAACTGTTCGTACCAGTCCCCGTGCCGCCGCAACAGCGATGCGAACTCGGAGGTCTCCTGCAACCGTTCCATTCCGTAGTCGCGTAGCGTCTCGAGCAGCCGGTACCGCACCGATCCGGCGACCTCTTCCCGAATCAGAATCGATTTGTCGATCAGCGACGCCACCACATCCACTACCTTGTCCGCGCCCGCGATGTCGGTACAGATGCCTTCGACGGCGTCGAGGGTGAAGCTTCCCGAGAACACCGCCAGCTGCCCCCACAACGCTCGCTCTGCCGGAGAACACAACTCGTGACTCCAATCGATGCACCAGGCCAGAGTTTGCTGCCTGGTCGGCGCCCCGCGACTGCCCGTCGTCAGCAGACCAAAGCGATCCGTCAGCCGTTGCAGGATCTGCTCCGCAGACATCACCCGCAGCCACACCGCCGCCAGCTCGATCGCAAGCGGCAGACCATCGAGTCGACGGCAGATCCGCGCGACGACGTCCTGATTGTCGTCGGTGACAGCGAATCCCGGGACCACAGTGGCCGCACGTTCGGCGAACAGGCTTGTCGCCTCGTAGTGACCAAGTCCCCCGCCGACGGCCATCGGTTGGTTCGGTTCCGGCATCGTCAGTGACGGCACCCGGAACGCCACCTCTCCCCCGATTCCGAGTGGTTGCCGGCTGGTCGCGAGAATCCGGAGGTCCGGGCAGGCACGGAGAAGGGTCAGAGCGAGGTCCGCGACCGGTTCGACAAGGTGCTCACAGTTATCCAGTAAGAGCAGCGACTCCCGCGACGCGAGATACTCGACGAGCAGTCCCTCGGGTGATGCGCCCCTACCCTCGCCCAATCCGAAGACTGACGCCACTGTCTCGACGACAGCACGAGGATCGTGCAGTTCGCCCAGCCCGACCAACCACACACCGTCATGAAATGCGCGACGGGAGTCAGCGGCAACCCGCAGTGCAAGCCTGGTCTTTCCTACCCCCCCGATACCGGTCAACATCACGAGCCGCGACACGGAAAGCAGACTGCGAACCTCGGCGATCTCACGGCGACGACCGACGAAACTCGTCAGCTCGTGGGGAAGGTTTCCCATGTTCGCCTTGCCACCGGGAGCCATGAAACCGTCACTTTCATCTCACGTACCCTCGCCCACGGTACCCCTGCAGGTCAGCGTTTCGCAGCGGCCGTTCGCCCCGGCGGGCGATCATGGGATCTGCCGGCGCCTCGCTCAGCTCCACCTCGCTCGTCGACAAAACCGTCGTCATCACCGCCTACCCCGACGCGGTCGCGTCTCCGCACGCCGGTTCATCGATGACCTCGACGAGACCACCGAGGTCGACAAGGTGTAACCGACAGAGCACCTTGCCCATCCCGGAAATCGGGCCGGGTCATACCCCTACCCGGGGACCGGTGGCCGGGTGCGCTCCGAACCCGACTTCCTGCCCACCCCAATGACCCGGATGTTCCTCTCGCACATCACCGAATACCAGCCCAGCGGGGCAAGAACGAGGCCGGCCTCGACCAGTACCAGGTGCGCACCTACCGCGCCTGGTACGCCCACACCACCTTGTCGATGCTCGCCCTCGCCTGGCTAGCACGAACGAAAACCGAAGCGACAAAAGGGGTATCGATGTCACCGAACAATCGTGCGTGAGCGTTCGGGACGAGCAGTGAGAGGATGCGGTGCCGACCACTACGGCAGCTGTGCCCGCCTACGGACCTGCACTGCTCTGGGAATGTCGATTCGGAAGATCGATGTGCAGTGTTGTAGCGCTCGCCATCGGTGATCAGCTGCAGGTGATGACCCTGGGCATACAAGTTCGGTCAGCCGTTGCGCCCAGCTGGCACCGTGGCCAATTCATCGTGCAGATATGGGCTGATGTTGCGCATCGCGCGTGCCACGTACACTTCCTTCTCACCGACCGGAGCCACGTAGTCCAGAGCGCTTTCGGCCGCTTCGACACTGTCCAAGCGGGCGATTACCCAGGCCGCAAGGTATTGCGATGCAAGGCAACCGCCTGCGGTGGCGACGTTGCCTTTGGCGAAGAAAGGCTGATTGAGCACGTCGACTCCGGCCTCCTGGACCCACGGTTTGGTTGTCACATCGGTGCAGGCGGAGACACCGTCGAGCAGTCCGAGCTTGGCCAACACCAACGTCCCCGAACACTGTGCCGCCAGCAATTGCCGAAACGGGTCGAGTCGCAACCGCGCCATCAACTCCTGGTCCGCGACAACTTCGCGGGTATGGCGACCGCTGCCCACGATGACCGCGTCCGCTGCGCTGGCCTCTTCCAAGGTAGCCATCGACTCGATGACCACACCGTTCATTGAACGGACTCGCGGCTCAGGACTGGCGATCGATATCCGCCAGTCGGCTTTTTTGACTCGGTTGAGAACACCGAGCGCGATTAGGGAGTCGAGTTCGTTGTAGCCCTCGAAGGTGAGGATGGCGATATGCATGACGGTGGCCTTTCCTGGTGTTACCAGAGACCGTAGAACCCCAATCCAATACAATCAAAAAATTGTCATGCATACAATTGGGGCGTGGCAGTCTCGAAATACAAAAGCATCGTCGATGCGTTGGCGTCCGACATCCGGGCGGGGCGGTTGCCGTCCGGGACGCGGCTGCCAACCCATCGCCAACTCGCGGCCACCGAAGGGCTGGCCTTGGTGACCGCGTCGCGGGTCTATGCCGAGCTCGAAGCCATGGGCCTGGTGAGTGGAGAACCCGGCAGGGGCACGTTTGTTCGCGCGCTGGCGCCCACCCACGACATCGACCAGCAGGCCGTTGCTGCGGACGTGGTGGATCTCAACTTCAACTACCCCGCACTACCTGGCCAGGCCGATATGCTGCGACGGACATTGCGCCAGCTCGCATCTTCGGGTGACCTGGAGGCCTTGTTGCGCTACCAACCCCACGGCGGGCGCCCAGACGAGCGGGCCGCAGTGGCCCGCCATCTGCGGCGGAACGGGCTGCCGGTCGGCATCGATCAGGTACTGATCGTCAATGGCGCTCAGCACGGATTGGCCACCACCGTCATGGCGACGCTGCAGCCCGGCGACGTCGTCGCGGTCGATGCCCTGACCTATCCAGGCTTCAAGGTGCTTGCCAGCGCGCTCCGGTTGGAACTGGCACCACTGCCCGCGGCGGGCCACGCACCCGATCTCCACGCCCTCCAACAACTCTGCGCGACGCGGCCGGTCCGTGCCGTGTATACAATGCCGACGCTCCACAACCCGTTGGGATGGGTGACCACGGTGAACCACCGCGAGCAGTTGGTCGAGATCGCGCGCCGATACGGACTGCTCATCATCGAGGATGCCGCGTACGCCTTCCTGGCCGAGCAGTCACCACCCCCACTGGCCGCTATCGCACCGGAAAGGACCGCCTACGTATCTGGACTCTCCAAGAGCGTCGCGGCCGGCCTTCGTTTCGGATTCGTTACTGCCCCAAAATCATTGACCCCCTCAATCGGGCGCGCGATCCGCGCCACCACCATGAACGCCCCCGCGGTGATGACGGCGATCGCGTGCCAGTGGCTCGACGACGGCACAGTCGCCAGGCTGGAGACACAAAAGCGTGAGGACGCGAGGATTCGGCAGTCGATCGCTCGCGACGTTCTAGCGGGGCAACCTCAGGTCAGCCATCCGTCGTCGTACTTCCTCTGGCTCCCCATGCCCGAGGAAGTACGGGCCGACCAGATAGCGGCCGCACTCCTGCGCGAACACGTATCGGTGTCCACGGCGGAACCGTTCGCCACGTCCGCACACGTGCCGCACGCGCTCCGGCTGGCGCTCGGCTCGACAAATCTGGACACCCTGCGCGAAGCGCTGGACAAGGTAAGACGGATGATCGATGTATACACCTACCGATGAAAAGAACACTCGAGATGCCATGAGGCACTGCTGAGGGCATGGACGTCGAGACAGGAGCAGTGCTGCCGCGGCACCGCTCCGCGCTGCTTTGCCGACGACCGGGCACGCCGACAAGAATTCTTTTGCGCTCGCGGGCACGGCGGCGACACACGGTCTCACTACCAATTTGCCGTGCGGCAGGACGATCCTTCCGCAGAACGGATTCGGACCGAGGGTG
>NZ_JBHWUE010000127.1:0-24930 GCF_042738615.1 Rhodococcus sp. NPDC059968 | reverse complement strand
CCCGCGAGCACAATCGTTGGCCGGTCCGGACCGTCACCGACTCCTGGGTGTACCTCCTCGCCGGCGGTGAGGACATTGCCGACGCGAGCGAGGCGTTGGGGAAGATGTCGGTGGAGAAGGACACACTCCTCACCGACACACTGCTGTCCGCCTTCACCTCGGCGCAGGATGTGCACGACGTGAACCTGGCGATCAAGGCGGCGTTCGCCGACGACGAGTTCTCTGAGGGAGAGGTCTGATGGCCCTGCATCTTCCCAAACCCCGCACCACCAAGCCGGCGCAGCAGGCGGTCGGTCTCGACGGCCTCAAGGTCTCCGTCGCCAACGCCGCGACCAGCGGCGTGGAGAAGTCGAAGCAGGTCAAAAGCGGGGGACTGGCCGGACTCACGAGCAAGGTCTCGGTGAAACAGCTGCGCACCGAGCTCGGCAACGAGGGCCTGCGGCAGGCGGCGATCGATGCCGGCCGCACACCACCGTCCGACCGCACACTGCGCCGGTGGGCGCAGCAAGGCCGCATCCCGCACCCGGACGTTCTCGAGCGTGCCCAACGCCGCGCTGCGATCGAACGCCTCGGCGGCATCGACGCCGTCGCCGCGAAGATCGGCCGGTCCCGCTCCGCCGTCTCCCGATACCGGTCCGGGGACACCAACGAGTTGCGGGCCGACGCCAGCAAGAAACTCAAAAACGTCAAGGCCCAGGACATCATGAAACGCGCCGGCGTGCTGCGGCCGGACGGAACCCCGAAAACAGCGGTCATCCGGGTCAGGGGCGGCGTCATGGTCCGCAACGGCGCCGACGAGGGCTACGACTACCGGGTCCGCACCCTGGATTTCGCGAACTCCGACACCCCGTTCACCAGTGACGAGTCCCGCGAACTGGCCGCCGCACTGGCCAACGACGATCACGCCCGGGTCGTCGCCTTGCTGGAGCGGCACGCCACCCTCGACTACCCGGAGAACAAGGGCTTCGACAAGTACAGCGACCAGTTCGGATTCCACTTCGACCACATCGACTCCGTCCACATCGACTGGATCTGATCACGGCCTGGAGCGAATCACGGGGGACGTGACGCTTTCCGCAGTCAGATCGCGAAGCACCGCTGTCGCAGAACGCACTGCTATGTCGGTAAGCGCTGCTATGTCGGAAAGCGCTGCTATGTCGGAAAGCGCTGCTATGTCGGAAAGCACTGCTATCGCAGCAGCTTTGCTATCGAAGCTAGCGGTTCTCGCAACGCTACGGGAGTGCGCGGCGGTGGCCGGGTAGTAGGTGTAGGCGACCCTCGAATGAGGGCGGCGAGGGCGGTTATCCCCATACCCCGTTGAATTCGGCAGCCGGATTCGGGCACCGTATGCACCTCACCCCAACTGGTGCGTGTTCTCGGAGGCTGTGCGTGGCATCCCGGAACCCGCACCGGCGGGGGGAGTGTCCGAGCTCGCCGGTGACAGATGAGGTGCCCATGCCTGCAAGACATTCGAGAGCCCGCAGCCTGGTGGCTTTCGTCGCGTGTGCGACCGTCGCCGGCGGTGGTGTCGCGGTGACCGCCCCCGCGATCGCCCATGCCGACCCCACCGGTTGTGCGGCGACGTTCAACCTGCTGATCCCCGGTACCTGGGAGACCTCCGAGAACGCCGACCCCACCCAGCCTGTCGGGATCCTCGCACCGGTCGCCGACGCCATCACCACGGCCCACGGTGACCGGGCGGAGGTCTACACCCTGCCCTATATGGCCCGCGCGTTCGACAACGGACACACCTACGCCGACAGCAAACTCGACGCCCTCACCAGGGCGACGGCGGTGCTCACCGACGTCGCGGGCAGGTGTAAGAACACGAGGTTCACGATCAGCGGATACTCCCAGGGCGCCGACGCCGCAGGCGATCTTGCATCTGGGATCGGCAACGACACCGGGCCCGTGCCCGCCGACCGTGTCCTGGCCGTCGGCCTGCTCGCCGACCCCGGCGCCGGCACCAAAGGGTCGGCGATTTGTCGGCCCGCGCACCTCCGGTCATGGCATCGCCGATCCACGCCCGAAGGGCATGGGCACGCTCGCCGGCCGGGTTGCCTCGATCTGCGATCCCGGCGACCTGTACTGCTCGATCCGCAAGGGCGACAACCCACTACTGGGCTCGCTCGGGTCGATCCTGTCCAAGGCCCCCAGCGCGCACGGCGACACCAGCAAAAATGGCGACACCGGCAACGCCGGCGGCGACACTCGGCTGGCGACGGCGCTGACCTCGGATTTCTCCGGTGCCGACCTGCCTGCACTGGGCCGGGGTGTCGCCACCCTTGGACAGCAGCTCGCCGAGCCGAACGTCGATGTCGGCGCAGTGGCGGCGACGGCCTCGTCCATCGCCAGCACGCTCGCCCCGCTCGCCGATCTGATCGACTCCGGGACCGCGCACGCCGCCACCGGGGAGCTTGCCGCCGCCCCGGTGGGTAGCCCCGAACGCAGTGCCGCCGAGGTGCTCTCGAAGGCCGGGGCATCCGATCTGTCCGCCGCGCTGAACGCGGTGACGACGATCGCCGACACCGCGGGGAAGCTGGCGGATTCGGGGACGACGACCGTGGTCGCCGCATCCGCGGATGCGGCGCAGCTCTCGGCCGCGGCCATCGCCCTCGGCGGTCAGGTCGCGCCGCTGACATCGGTTCCCGCCGATGCGCTCGGGGCGGCGTCGACCGTGCTGTCGACGCTCAAACCGGCCACGGTCGTCGATCAGATCCTCAACGTCGCCACCGGGGTGACAGCTCTCGACGTGCCCGGCATTCTTCGCAACCTCACCGTGTTACCGCAGAAGGTCGCCGCCCTCGACGCCCACGGTGCACACCAGGTGGCCGGGGAGCTGAACAACCAGTTCGCGCCGCTGGTGAAGATGGCCGCGGCCGTGGATCTGCGCTGGGTCTCCCAGGTGCTCTCGGTCATCCCGGACCCCACCGGCTACACCCAGATCGCCGCGCTGGTGGCGTCGATCCTGGGAGGCGTCGACGTCATCCGGCTGGCCACCCTGGTCGGGCGGATCCAGGAAATCGCCTGGACCGCGGTGGAGAAACTGCTGCCGCCACCCGGACAGGCACCCGACCCGCTCGGCGCCGGGGCCGCGATGGCCGGCCTGCTGCCCGTCGGCCTCGACCTGGCCTCGGTGGCGGTGAACATGCTCTCCGGCAAGGCATCCAAGACCCCACCGGAACTACTCGGCAAGCAGTCAAACGCGGCCACCAGCATCAGTACCCAGGCACAGAACCTCGATCTGCCGGCGCTGACCGGCTCATTGACGACCATGGCCCAGTCACAAGGGGCCGAGGACCTGACCGCCCTGGTCGGCGAAGGACTGAAGGCGGCGAGCTTTTTCACCTCCGGTGCCCACACCAACTACAGCGCGCTGGTCGTCGACAACGCGGGGCGCGACGCGATCACCTGGCTGTCCGACTGGCTGAATATTCAGATCGGACGGTGAGTATGAGCTCCCGCGCCCACAACCCGGCCGCCCGCTGGACCTTCTGCGACCTGTGTCATCACCGCGGCTATCACAGCCGCGGGGACGCCAGAGCGGTCCGCCGCAGGCACCCCGGGGAGAAGGGGCTCGCCGTGTTCGTCTGCCCGCACACCCCGGGACTGTTCCACATCGGGCACCGCCCGGAAGCGTTGAGCAACGGGCAGATCGACCGGCACCTGTTTCGCGTCCAGGCGGTCCGCACCGCGGAAGGTCACCAGCGATGACCGCCCGAAACGCCGTGACAGTCACCGACCTTGCTACCGACCGACACCTTGGCGGAGCGCTTCCGGCCTTTCCCCACCGAACGAAACGCGCAAGCGAACACACTCCGACGTCTCACTGCCCGACCACCCCAGAAAGGGAGCTGTCATGACGATCTGCCGCATTCAGTCGGGCGATCCCGCGTCCCCGGTCATCCTGCACGTCCCACACGCATCCCGGATGATCCCCGACACTGTCCGCACGGGGCTGCTCCCGCCCGATGCCGAACTGGAATCGGAACTGGACGAATCCACCGACACCGCAACCGACCTCATCGCCCAGGGTGCCGCGAACTACGCCACGTCAGGTCGCAGACCATGGCTGGCGATCAACCAGGTCTCCCGACTGGTCATCGACCCCGAACGATTCCCCGGCGAAGGCGAGCCGATGAACACGGTCGGCAGGGGAGCGGTCTACACCTGCACCGGCACCCTGCTGCGACCCGAACCCGCACCCGACACCCGATACCCGATGGACACCTACTTCCATCCCTACGCCACCACCATGTCGGAGCTGGTCGACGACCGGCTCGCCGCCACCGGAGCAGCAGTGATCGGCGTGCACTCCTACCCGCGGTACCCGTCCGGATTCGAAGACCCCACCGGGCCCAGACCTGCGCTCTGCATCGGGACCGACGACTTTCACACCCCGAACCGCTGACCGAGCAGGTACTGGCCGCGTTCGCCGGACTCGACGAGTCAGCTCTCAAAGTCAGACCTGCGAGATGGCCGGCTTCTCGTCCCACCGGACGTTTCGGCGACCGGCTTGTCGGCCCGACGAAACGCTTCCATATGATGAGTGCGTCGGGCGCGTCGGTGTCCGCGAGTCGCGAAACCGGGTCCGGTGATCCAGGTCACCGCTGGTGGAACGGTGGGCGCTCGCCGGCATCCGACCCAAGGACACGCCACATGAGCCGGGAATGCAGACAAGCGCAGTGAGCACAGTGGAACTGGCCCAGTGGAACTCCGAGGAAGCTCTCGCAGAGGCGATGATCCCGATCATCGGCGGCCTGCACCGCAGACGTTCGGTGACCATTCTGCTTCACAGTCGCTCCCTGGTGAACAAGTCGGTCATCAGTATCCTGCGGACCCATCGTTTCGCCCGGCAGATCAGCGGCGACGAACTGTCGGTCGAGGAGACGTTCCCCTTCCTCGAAGCGCTGACTCACCTCGATCTTCGGCCCTCGAAGATCGACCTCGGACTGCTGGTGATGGCCTATCGCGCCAACGGTGACGGAGCATCGGTCCCAGAGTTCGTTGCACGGAGCCTCGCCGACCTGGTCGGCGGCGCCCAGACGAGTCCCGCCCAGCCGCAGGACGTGATCCTGTACGGATTCGGGCGTATCGGTCGCCTCGTCGCTCGACTGCTTATCGAGAAGGCCGGCTCGGGCAATGGGCTGAACCTGCGTGCCGTGGTGGTCCGCAAGGGTGGCAGCGACGATCTGACCAAGCGCGCATCGTTGCTGCGCCGTGACTCCGTCCACGGGCAGTTCAACGGCACGATCAAGGTCGACACCGACAACAACACGCTGATCGCCAACGGCAACGTCATCAAGTTCATTTACAGCAACGACCCGGAGAGCCTCGACTACACCGAGCATGGCATCGACAACGCCATCCTGATCGACAACACCGGAATCTGGCGCGACCGCGACGGACTGTCGAAGCACCTCCGCCCCGGTGTCGCGAAGGTGGTGCTCACCGCGCCCGGCAAGGGAGACGTCCCGAACATCGTGCACGGCGTCAATCACCGCGACCTCGACCCGAACGAGCAGATCGTGTCGTGCGCGTCCTGCACCACCAATGCCATCGTCCCGCCGCTGAAGACCATGGACGACGAATTCGGTGTGTCGCGAGGCCACGTCGAGACCGTGCACTCGTTCACCAACGACCAGAACCTCTTGGACAACTATCACAAGGCCGACCGTCGTGGTCGTTCGGCGCCGTTCAACCTCGTGCTCACCGAGACCGGCGCCGCGTCGGCGGTGGCCAAGGCGCTCCCCGAGCTGAAGGCCAAGATCACTGGCAACTCGATCCGCGTTCCCACTCCGGACGTGTCCGTCGCCATCCTGCACCTTCAGCTGGGTCGTGAGACCACCAGGGAGGAGGTGCTCGAGCATCTCAGCCAGGAGTCGCTCACCGGAGCGCTGAGCCGGAACCTCGACTACACCGCTGCAACCGATGCCGTGTCCAGTGACTTCATCGGTTCGCGCGCCGCGTGCATCGTCGACGCGAACGCGACGATCGTCGACGGCGACACCGCCATCCTCTACGTCTGGTATGACAACGAGTTCGGATACTCGTGCCAGGTGGTGCGCACTGTCCAGTACCTGTCCGGTGTGGAGTACCCCATCTACCCCGCGGTCGACGCCGCTGATGCGATGTCCGTGGGCTGACCGGCGGCACCGTAGGTTCGCGACGCCCGGGGCCGAGCAGTGGCTGCTCTCCCGGGCGTCGTCGCGTATTCGGTGGGCCTCGCCGCTGAAAGCTCATCGTTCGTATGGTTCCCGACGTTGAAATTTTCCGGCACCGAGGGCCCGTCGATGATTGCTTGGATGGAGATCGAGTTGCGGGGGAGCCGCGGACGGCGGTTGCGCCTTGCGTGGACGTAACCGGGTGGAGCTGGCACTGAGCGGAGTCGCGGAAATGGGACATCCTCCCGCGGAATCTCCGAGACAAGTGTCGTGGAAGATCTTGAAATTCCCAGGTGGAGCGGACAAGTGAGTCCGGAACCTACACCATTCCCTGCCCGGCGATCGCGCCCAGTATCTGCGGGCCCGGGGCTACAGCACCCCCGACCTCCACGAGCTGAGCCCTCGTGATGCCGACCTCTACCACGCCCAGATGAGCGCACTGAAGGACAACAACCCGTACGCCGCCTCGGTCTCCGTGTACGACATCGACGAATACCGCCGCATGCGACTGCTGATCACCGACGACGGCAGGGCCGGCGTCGCCCTCAACGGCGATGAGGTGGTCTCCGTCTACGCGCACCGCGACTGCCGTCACCCCCGAGCCGGGCGTGTACTGCTGGAAACAGCGGTCGCACAAGGAGGTCGACGCCTCGACTGCTTTGACACCGTGCTCCCCGACTTGTACACAGCAGGGCCGGGTTCGTCGCGGTTGCCCGGTTGCGCTGGAACGACGACTACGCACCCGACGGCTGGGACTACAGCACCTTCCGGCAATTCAACGGCGGACGGCCCGACGTGGTGTTCATGGCCCACGACCCGAGGGCGGTCGACTCGACCTATCGCCGCGGCGCCGGCGTGTACGTCGACGACTACGACCAGGGTGTGCACGCAGCGCGCACACACTCGGACTTCGGCCAGTGATCCAGTACCGAACGAACGGACGCGCGCTCGAGGTGATGGATCAGTGCATCGCGGTGAACAGGCCGGTGCCGTCGTCGGTTCCGAGGTCGAATGTACCGACGTACGCCTCGGCGCGGAGGTCACAGCAGGTCGTCAACCTGCTCGAGCGCGGTGGTGACCCTTGAACGCGCGGCCTCGGCGAGCCCCCGTACCGGCTGCGGGAGATTGGGCGATTCGACGAGGCCGAGGTGTTCGGCGATGGCGGATACCACGCGCAGGCTTCCATGGGTACGGAACAAGTCCCAGATGGGTTCGAGCCGCTTCGACAGCGCGGTGGCAGTATTCCCGTCGTCGTTTTGAGATGCGCGGGTTAGAGCCAGGCACGGCTTGGGAAGCACCCCGGCAAGCACGCTGTACCAAACGTCGCATCCGCCGTTGAGGCCGGTCGCGGCGACGGCGTCTCCGCTGACACCGATCGTGACCGTCGACGGTATGTGAGATCGGAGGGACTGCACGCGAGAGGCTGCCTCGACAAGGTCAACGGGGACACCGGGAATCTTGATCGATCCGATCTTCGGAAGTTCGGCGATGCGGCCGTGTAGTTCATCGGTGAAGGTGAAGTGGGTGGTACCTGGATTGTCGTAGATGCACAGCGGCACGGACAGTTCACATGTCACCGCTTCGTAGAGGCCGAACACTTCCTCTAGGTCAGTTGTTGGTAGGACATTGGTGCCAGCAGCACCGCGGCGGCGCCGGCATCTTGTGCGTCTTCAGCGAGGGCGCGGACGTGTGCGGTGCGCAGCGACCCGATACCGATCATGACTGGTGTGGTGCCTGCTGCGGCCACGGCGAGCTGTGCGACGCGCTTGCGCTCTTCTCTGGTCAGGTAGGAGTAGCTACCGGTGGACCCGAGGGCGCTGATGGAATCGACCCCCGCGTCAGCCAGCCGCGCGATAATTCCGGAGAATGCGGGCTCGTCGATTTCTGTCTCGTTCATGGGCGTAAGGGGGAAGGCGGACAGTCCGGTGAACATCGGTCGAACCTCACTTCGCTCTGGTGTAGGAGAAAGTATGCAAGGGGTTGGCAGGGATTCCGATCGCCCCGAGGCGACGGAATGTCAGCGCCCGATAGGGGCATCGGCTAACCGCATAAAAGTCACACGGCAATGCGCCCACTATCGTCCCCGGGCCGGGCGGTCGAGTGCGGTGGTCGGGGAGCAACGGACATTCGTAGTCTTCAGTGCTGCTGCGCGAAGAGTGCCTCGACGAGCGCGGTGGCCGATACGGTCTTCGCCGAGGTCTTCGTGGTCGCGTCGGCCGTCGCGGTGTGGCCGGCGAAGTGCACGGTGGCGGTGAAGCGGGGTGCGTGTGCGGGCCCGTCGGTGCGCAACTCCCACTCAGGTGGAGGCTGATGGTTGTTCTGGGCCAGACTCATCAGCCAGGCGATGGGGTTGGAGAGGGCCTTGGACTTCTTCGCCCCGTCCAGGTTCAGCGCGGCCGGAGCGGTCGTCCGGTGCGGTGCCGCGGAGATGGCGGGACCGGAATCCTCCGGCGCCGGTGGGGGAGTCGTTGGCTGCGTGGGTGGTGGCGTGGTGGGCCATGCCGGTTCCGGGGCGGGGTGGTCGGTGCCGGTCAGCTGCGCGCGCAGTGCCGCCCAGAGGGCGGCCTGTTCGGCCGGCTTCTTCGCCGCCGCGGTGGTCCACGGTCCGCGGACGCCGAGGTGGGTGGCGCGGGCCGCGAACAGCGGGTTGTGATCGGCGCCGTTGCGCCGGATCTCCACGTCGGTGGGCGGTTGATCGGGATGAGCCTGCCGCCACACCGACGCCACACTGGGGCCCATCTCCGGGTGCGTGTCGGCGAGGGTGTCCAGGACACGGAGTTGGAGGGGCAGCCAGCTGGGGTCGGCGGCGTCGATCAGGACCGCGACGTCCGGGGCGGTCATCAGGTCGGCATCGACACGGCGGGCGAGCTCGGCGGCGAGTTCGGCCCGAAGCGGCCCGGCGGCTTCGGCTTTGAGGACCTTGTGGAATCGGCGACTGTCCAGGGCGGCGAGATCGGCGGTGGCCTGCTCGGCCACGATGCGGTGGTCGGCGTGTTTGAAGTGATTCTTCTTCGCCTCCCGGGCGGCGCGGGTACGTCGGTTCAGATCCGCGCCGAGGGCGGCCAACTGCTCACCGGTGTAAGGGCCGGGGCAGCGGTCCAGGTGGGCGAAGATGATCCGCTGGTTGATCAGGTCCGCCACCCGCCGCAACGGTGAGGTGACATGGGTGTAAGCGCTCAGCCGAAGACCGTTATGCCCGTGGACCGTCGGATCGTAGCTCGCGGCCCGCAACGTCGACAGCAGCCGCCCACGCAGTTTCGCGAACAGGTCCGGGTCCCCGGCCGCGGCGGCGATCTCGTGCATCAGCTCGTCGGTGCTGCCGGCGACCGGGTTGGGCCGGTGGTTGCGAAACAGGATCGGCAACCCCTGCTCGACGCACCAGAGCGCGACCGCTTCGTTGGTGGCGATCATCATCTCCTGCACGATGACGTAGGCGACGGTCCGCAGTTCGGCGGCGATCGCGACGATGGCTCCGTCCTCGTTGGCTGCCCAGCCGCGGGTGAGGTCGTAGAACGCGAGGGCCCCGCCGTCGCGGCGGGCGGTCAGCAAGGTCTGTGCGGCCGCATCCGCTGCGGCCAGTGGGCGGTGCAGCGGATGTGCCGGGTCGGTCAGGATGCCGGGCACCTCGGCGTGATCGACCGCCACACACCGGCCCGACGGGATCTGTCCGCGGCCGACGGTGACGTCGACCAACTGCCCGTCGGGGGTGAGAGTGCCGGTGACCCGCAAGCTGGTCCGCCGGGAATCGGAGGTCAGAGTGGCAGCCTGCTCGGCCGTCTCGCCGAGCATCGGAATGGTGCGACTGCGCAGGTATCGGGTCTCCGCCCGCAGGAACGCCTGCTCGTCGGCGACCGACCCCAGTTCCACAACGTCGGCGACGCCGGCGATGTGGACCTCGACCGCCCACCCGCCGCCGCCGAGCGGGATGACCGAGAAGGCGTCGTCCCGGTCCCGCGCAGCCGCCGAATCGATCATCAGCAGCGTCGACACGTCGGTGACTGTCGAAGATGTCATGGTCGCCGCACCCCCTTTGGTTCTACAGGCCACCGACGATAACCAATTTCACCAGGTGCCGTCAGCGACGCGCCTATAGGAGCATTACCCGCGAGTCCTGAAAACCGGCGTCAGGTACGGTTTGTTTACCGCGGTAAACAACGGACAAAACGGACATTCTTGATGTCGCAGCCCCGTGTACTGCCCCATCCGGATGGCGCACAGCTTCGAATCGCACAGTGCGCGTCCTGCGGCAAGCGCGGCGGCTTGAGAAGGTGAGATCGGTATGGCTTCTGTCCCTGACCCCACGCCCGACCCTGTCTGGGAACCGCAACGGCGGCCCACGCTGACACCGCGCGAGCTGGAGATCCTCCGCCTGTGGCTGCGTAGTGAATCGAAGGCGGTTGCCGCGTCCGGCCTGGGAATCAGCCTGGGCACGATCAACACCCACCTGATCCGGATCCGAGCGAAGTACGCTGCTGTCGGACGCCCCGTTGCAGATAAGTCCGGCTTGTTGGTCCGGGCGCTGCAGGATGGGCTGGTGTCTCTCGCTGAGCTCTGACGCGGCGGTCCACTGCATTCTCTAACGGTTCAGAGCGTTGCAGAGGGGCTGACCCGTCGGCCTTGTTCAGTGCGGAGGATCTTTGCGGGCGTGGCCGGGAATTCTCGGCGGGCCCTGACGCTGCGTCGTGACTAGTTTCCTGTGCGGACCGGCCGGCGTGCGGTCTAGGGCCTTCAGGGCGTCCCGGATCGCCGGGGCAGGGCTTGGTCGTTGAGCCGTGCTGCCCGGGCATTCTCATGGGCAACTATCGCTTCTTGCCAGTCATGATCGGTCAGAGCGGCGTGGTCGCGGGCGACTGGGGGTAGGACGCCGAGCTGTGCGGCGATCTGCGCCCACGACATGCCCGCCGTAAGGGCCCCGGTCACCGCCCTGGCGAGGAGGTCGTCGGTCCGATCGCCGCTGGCGACGGCAGCCTGGCTGTCAGAGTCCACCGGAAGGTCCAGCCTGGCCCGCTGGATAGACGCGCATTGTTTGATCCATCCCCGTGACTGTATCGGGCGCTTCGGGGGCGCCGACCGGTCAACGGGGCCGTTCTGTCGGCAGGCTGCAGAGACGGTGTACGTCGAGGCGTGCCCATTGCAAGCTGTTCTGTTCGCTTCTTGAACGGTTTCGTGCGCACCCGGACAAGACACCTGGCTACTCGCTGACTGATGATAGTGACATCGCTCACAGCCGGATCCGATCGGCTCACCGACGCCGGATCCCAGCGATGCACCCATGGTGCGGTGCCGCTGCCCGCACTCGACCACCAGGAGACGATCACAATGGCCATTGACTTCACGTTGACCCCACAGCAGCGGGAGCTCCAACATTCGGCCCGCGACTTTGCAGGTAAAACGTTGGTGGACGTTGCCGAGACTATCCGCCACCTGCCGACCGCCGAAGAGCGTTTCCGCGCCACCCGCCCCGTGTACGAGGAGGTCGTCGCACAGGGGTGGCTCCGGAAGGTCATTCCGGCGCCGGTGGGTGGCGAGTGCAACGGGATGGTCGACATGGCGTTGATCGCCGAAGAGTTCTACGCCGTCGACGCGAACGTGTCACTGACGATGTTCGCCTCCCTGCTCGGGCTGCTCCCAGTGCTGGGCGGCGGCGATCCCGACCGGATCCAGCAGACCCTCGCACCCTTCCTGTCCGGCAC
The DNA here is from genome assembly GCF_042738615.1 of Rhodococcus sp. NPDC059968. NCBI lineage: Bacteria > Bacillati > Actinomycetota > Actinomycetes > Mycobacteriales > Nocardiaceae > Rhodococcus > Rhodococcus sp. NPDC059968. The sequence goes on along the minus strand of NZ_JBHWUE010000127.1, from coordinate 13,073 downwards.
CGGCACCCCGCTCGCCGCCTTCTGCCACAGCGAGCCCGGCGGGATAGCCAACTTCGACGAGCCGGCACCCGCGGAGGGAACCCGTACGACCGCGGTGCTCGACGGTGATCAGTGGGTGATCAACGGCGCCAAGCAGTGGATCAGCAGCGCCACCGGCTGGGACTCGAAGGGCGCGGACATACTGACGGTGGTGTGCCGCACCGACCCCGACCCGACGGCGCCAGCGGACCGATCCCTCTCCGTCCTGCTCGTGCCGAAACCCGACCACGGCTTCGTCTCCGACGAGAACTTCGAGACGATGGGCCACCGCGGTCATCTCACCCCACGCTTCCACTTCGACAACGTCCGGGTTCCGCGCGAGAACGTCCTCGGCGAGGTCGGCGGCGGCAAGGCATTAGTCGAATCCAGCTTCGCCGGAACCGCCGCCCTGGTAGGGATCTTCGGCGTAGGACTGATGCGGTCGGCCTTCGACTTCGCACTCAATTTCGCTAAGAACGAGCGTCGCGCCGGCCGGGTGCCGATCATCGAACACCACGCCGTCGGCTACGCACTCGCGGACGCGAAGATCGCGCTCGAGACCGCCCGATACCTGAGCTGGAAGGCCTGTCACGCCCTCGACCGCGAGCTGCCCAGCGCCCTCGAACTGTCCGTCCAGGCGAAGGTCTACGGCTCGGAGACCGCGGTCAAGGTCATTACCGACCTCATGCGCGTCGTCGGTATCGACAGCTACAACCACAACCTGCCCCTCGCAGGCCTCCTCCAGGATGCGATCGTGCTGCCGCTCTTCGACGGCGGCAACATGGGAGTTCGCCGACGCCAGCTCCACAACCTGCTCGCCTCACCGGACTACGATCCCCTCGCTACCGTGACCGGCTGATAGGGCACAGCTCGACACGAAGCAACACCGCAAGCCGATCCGCTTACAGCACTGATGTCGTGGCTCGAGCGGTCGTGAATCGGTTGTGGTGCAGCGCAGAATCATCGGCATGGCAGACAATGACATGGACAGTCCTGATCCTCCGTCCACGAAAGCGATCACCGCGCTCCTGCGCGAGGCTCGCTCGCTTTCCCGGCGCGGTGACAAGCTCGGCGGTACCGCCGCAGCGGTGGATGACCCCACGACCCAGCAGCTCGCGGCTGCGGCCTGCACCAGCATGGAGCAGCTCGTGCACCACCTCACGGTGCTCGAACGCCAGCTGCAGCGACGCGAGAAGGCGGCAGTTCGTCGAGATCATTAGCCGCCGTATCCCGATGCTCCACCGGGGCATCGAGCACGGCGCGGCTGCCCCGGTGAGCGCCGTGCTAATCGATCATGAACCAGCCCCGCACCTGTGCCTCGTGGTCGACGTAGCGTTCGCCGGAGACGTCGACGACGACCTTGTCGATGGTGCCGCCGGTGAACGGGAACGGTGCGGTGTAGTCGGCGGTGACCGGGGAGGCGCTGTCGCGTCCCACACAGATCCCGTCGCCGACCAGGCAGAACACTCCGGGTTGGGTGACGATTTCGCTGCTGGCGACCTGTTGGTCGTCGAGGTAAAGGTCGAGGGTGCCGGCGAATCCGGGCATGGTCGGGTCCTCGTTTTTGCCCTTCACCGTGAATTCGGCGGTGCACACGTGCCCGCCCTCGGTGATGTCGCGGTCGGCGGCCACGTCTTCGATCCGGGTGCCGAGCCAGTTGAACGTGTAGCGGAGGCGGTGATCCTTGACGTACAGGCTGTGTCCGCCGGCCACGCCGCCGTGCGCGAAGAGGACACCCTCGGCGTCCGGGGTGTCCACGTGGACTCCGGCCGCGATGGTGAAGGAGCGGCCGGTGATCGGGGCACCCGCGCTTTCGGGGACGTCCGCGCAGTTCGGGTAGTACACATAGCGGTCGCGGGGTTTGCCGGGGTGCGGGCGGTCGGCGAGGACCTGTTCGAGGGCGCTGCGGTCATCGAGCGGGAGGCCGTTGAAGATGCCGGCGTAGTAGAACCAGAGCTCCTTCATCTCGGCGAGGCGGTCCGGTTCGGTGTCGGCGAGGTTGTGCGATTGGGCTCGGTCCTCGTCCAAATGGTAGAGCTCCCAGACGTCGTGGCCGAAGTTGCCCCACCCGGAGATCGGCGGGTGCAGCGAACACGCGAGCCACCCCTCGTGGTACAGGGAACGTTGCCCGAGCATTGCGTAGAACTGGGTCTGTTTCCCCGGCGTCTCGGGGTCGGTCAACGTGGCCGCGAAGCTCTCGCCCTCGATCGGGCTCTGTGTGTAGCCCTTGAGCACCGCGGGCGGTTCGATGCCGAGGAGCTCGTAAATGGTGGGCACGACGTCGACCGCGTGAATGTACTGGTGCAGTGGTTCGGGGCGGGGCGGGGCGCCAGCTTGGCCGGCCAGGAGACCATGCACATGTCGGCGATGCCACCCTCGTACCCGGCCCACCGCTTCCAATAGGGGAACGGGGTGTCGAACGCCCAGGCCCATCCGGTGTTGTAGTGGTTGTACGAGGCGGGGCCGCCGAGTTCGTGCAGGTGTGGCAGCGTCACCTCGGTGGTGTCGGCGACGCCGTTGAAGAACCGCCATTCGTTGAAGGAACCGTTCGGTCCGCCCTCGCCGCTGGCGCCGTTGTCGGAGATCACGATGAGCAGGGTGTTGTCGAGTTGACCTGATTCGGTGAGGAAGTCGATCACCCGGCCGAGCTGATCGTCGGCGTAGGAGATGAATCCGGCGAACACCTCGGCCATCCGGATGAACAGGCGCTGCTCGTCGGCGGAGAGTGAGTCCCACGGGCGGACGGTGTCGAGGATCGGCCAGAGTTGACCGTCCGGTCCGGTGGTGTTCGGCTCCCCGTGGGGGTTGATCGGCGACAGCTCGGTGTCCGCGGGCAGCAGGCCCAGTTCCTTCTGTCGGGCGAGGATCTCGGCGCGGATCGCCTCGTAGCCCTGGTCGAACGTGCCCTTGTATCTGTCGGCCCATTCGGCGGGGACGTGGTGCGGGGCGTGCCCGGCCTGCGGGGCCAGGTACATGAAGAACGGTTTGTCCGGGTCGACGGCTTTGGCGTCGCGGATGAACTCGATCGCCTTGTCGGACAGGTCCTTCGACAGGTGATAGCCGTCCTCGGGGGTTCCGGGAGCCTCGATCGGGTGGTTGTCGTAGACGAGGTCGGGGTACCAGCTGTTCGACTCGCCGCCGAGGAAGCCGTAGAAGCGTTCGAACCCGCGGCCGAGCGGCCACCGGGTCTTGACCGCCGACATGTTGCATTCCTCGCTCGGGGTCAGGTGCCACTTGCCGAGGCAGTAGGTGTTCCAGCCGCGTTCGGCCAAGACCTCGGAGATGAATCCGTTCTCGAAGGGGATGTGCGTCGAGATGCCGGGGAACCCGGAGCTCATTTCGGCGACCGTGGCCATCCCGTTGGAGGTGGCGTTGCGGCCGGTCAGCAGCGAGGCGCGGGTGGGCGAGCACAGCGCGGTGGTGTGGAAGTTCGAGTAGCGCACGCCCGTGTCGGCGATGCGCCGCATGGTGGGGGTCTCGATGGGACCGCCGAAGACGTCCATGCTGCCGTAGCCCACGTCGTCCCACGCGATGATCAACACATTGGGTGCGCCCTCGGGGGCCGGGGCGGGCAGGTACGGCGACCAGTCCGGAACCGAATCTCGAATATCGACGGCGATCTTGCCCTTACGGTTCGTGGCCATGGCGGCACCCCTCCGGTCGACGGCCCGCTGCGCACTTCTCGGCATGCGAAAACCCCACATTGTCATCGTTGTCGGTGCGGCGGCGGGGCGTCTACCCCCGGCGCGCGCAAGCCGCGGCGGGTTTGTTCACCCGCGGCGCAGCAGCGCCGCGCCGCGGCCGCGGCGGGGGCCGGTTGCCGCTGGTTCCCACCCCCGACTTCGGCGATGATTAGACCCATGGCCGATCCGCGCAGCGGGGCTCAGTTCCATCGTCTGCGGACGCCGCGTTCCGCGGCGATCGCGGGCATCGTCTTCGGTGTGCTCTTCGCCACCAGCATCGCCCTGCTCGCCGCGGCGATGCCGGCCACCGCAAGCGCGCCCTGGGTGCGCGGTGGCTCGCAGATCACCACCGCCCTGTTCCTCGCCCCGATCGCGGGCATCGCGTTCCTGTGGTTCATCGGGGTCCTGCGCGACCGGTTCGGGGACCTCGAGGACCGCTTCTTCGCGACCGTCTTCCTGGGCAGTGGGCTGCTGTTTCTCGCCACGACGTTCGTGTCGATGGCGCTCGCAGGCGCTCTGCTCGCCGTCTCCCGGCACGCGAACGCCCCGGAGAACGACATCGTCTACTTCGGGCGGGAGGTGATGCTGCACATCACCAACGTCTACGCCGTGCGGATGGCCGCGGTGTTCATGATCTCCCTGGCCACGATGTGGCTGCGGACAAGGCTGATGCCCGGGCCGTTGGTGATCGCCACGTACCTGCTCGCGCTGGTGCTGCTGGTGGTCGTCAGCTTCAGCCTCTGGGTGGCGCTGGTCTTCCCGGCGTGGGTGCTGGCGGTCAGCGTGTACATCCTCGCCACCGATCACCGGCAACCAACCAAACCGGGCTGAGACCTGCGGTGACAGCCCGGCGATTGGCCGACCTCGCTCCCCGCCGCCGCCGGCGGGCCGCGCTGCGCGCCACGCTCGCCGTCGCCGTCACCTGGACGCTGCTCGGCGGTATCTACTACCTGGTGCCGGCCAGGAACTACCTCGAAGGTGACGCCGCCGTCCGCCTGGTGCTCGGCGGTGCGCTCCTCTGCGGTGTGCTGGTGTGGCATATCCGCCGGATCCTGCGCGCCCCACTGCCCGAGCTCCGTGCGATCGAGGCCCTCGGTGCGGTCACCGCGCTGTTCCTGCTCCTGTTCGCCACCATATATCTGGGGTTGTCCCACACGAGGCCGGTCTCGTTCAACCAGCATCTCGACCACACCCGGGCCCTGTATTTCACCGTCTCGATCTTCTCGACGGTCGGCTTCGGCGACATCGTCCCCGGGACCGACGCGGCCCGCATCCTGGTCAGTGCGCAGATGCTCCTCGATCTGATCCTGCTCGGGGCCGTGGTGAAAATCCTCGTCACCGCTGCCAGGACCGGTCTCGGGCGAGCACATCCGAACCCTCCAGAACCGCCCGCGTAGGCGGGTTTCGCACCCGGTCAGCTCGTGTCACCGAAGCGGGCGTCGCCCGAACACGAACTCACACGAAATGGGCCGACATGGACACTGTCAGATTCTTCGAGCTGGCGACGGAATCGTTCGAAGTGCTCGGTGTCCTGTCGATGGTTCTCGGGTTCCTCTTCGCCTTCGTCCTCGCGGCCCGGACATGGAAGCGAACGGCGGACGGTGGTCGCGCGTTCACCACCCTGCGTCAGTCGCTGGGCGGCGCGATCCTGCTCGGCCTCGAGCTACTGGTCGCCGCGGACATCGTCAAGACCGTCACGTCCGCGCCCTCGCTGACGGACGCCGCGGTCCTCGGGCTGATCGTGCTGATTCGCACGGTGCTGAGTGTGTCCATCGAAATCGAGATCGACGGCGTCGCACCCTGGAGGAAGGCGTTCGTCACCGGCCCGCAGGTCCTCGCACAGGCAACACGCCAATCGACGCGGCACGAACCCGGCCAGCATGGGTGAAGCCCGAGGAGCCCTCGAACCCCCACCGATCCGGCGCGCCACGACCGACCGTGCGCACGCAGCGAACCGCTCGTACCCCGACCCTCGAAGACCCCTCATTCGTCGCCACGGCGCAACCGGTTCACCACCGCCGCCCTGGCCGAGGGCGGGCTCGGAGTGCTTTGGTGGAACAAGAGAGGGGTAAACCCGATCGATCGAGGAGCCGCCATGGCCGAACCGTGCAGAGGTGGCGGCCGGTCACGGCCGGGGTTCCCGCCCCGGGAGAAGGGGTCATGAGCAAAGCCCCCGCTGGCGATGCCTACCGTCATCGACGAATCCTGTACGCCGAACTCGCCCAGGTGCTGTACATCCTTGTCGGGCTGGGTCTGGGGCTGACCGTGCCGAGAATTCGGCGCGGACCCGACCTGCCGGCCCAACAGGTGATCGGCGTCCTGACCACGATCGGGCTCGGTGTGCTCGGCCTGGTCGCCGTCATCTACTCACTGGGAATCCTGGTCGTCCGGTGGGTGGCCTCGAACTACAGCCCACGCCTCACCCAATTCCGCGACACCCCGATCCTGCGGCAGACCTTCGCCTTCACCCTCGGCGTGACCGTCTTCTGCGTCTCCGCGGCCTTCACCATCGGCCCCCGCGCCCGGGTTTCGATGGCCGTCCTGATCACCGCCATCGCTTTGCTGGTCGTGATGGCGGCCCTGCTCCGGACCCTCCAAGTGACCGTGGCAACCGCCATTCAACTCTCGCCCGTCCTGAGCTCCATCGCCGCCCGCGGCCGCGACGTTCTCGACGCCGCATACCCCGCAGCCGCCGGCACCGTGGCCTCACCAGCAGCACCCCTGCCCGAGCCCTGCACCACTCTCACCTGGCCGAACCCGGCGACCGTGCTGCAAAAGATCAAAATCGACCGCCTCGTCGGCGCCGCCCAGGCCGCGAACGCGGTCATCGTCCTGCGAGAAGCCCCGGGCACCACCCTGCAATACGGCATGCCCATCGCCGACATTCACGGGGAACTGGCCCCGTCGGTCGTGCTCGGCGGGCTGGTCGTCGGGAGCGAGCGGACGTTCGAACAAGACCCGCTGTTCGCCTTCCGGCTGCTGACCGACATCGCGCTGCGCGCGCTGCGGCCCAACGACCCCGCAACCACAGTCCAGGCCCTGGACTACCTCGAGGACCTGCTCGGCCGGGCCGCCGCAGCACCGACCGAACCCCGACGCGTCACCGACCGCAACAACGCCTCCCGTCTGGTGATCGCACGACCGAGCTGGGACGACTTCGTCCGGACCAGCCTCGACGACCTCATCCCCGCGGCAGCGACCACACCGAGTGTCCTCATCCGCATCCGACTGCTGCTCGAACGCGTGCGGACCAGGGCCCACCCGGACCGCCACGAGGTGCTCACCCCACGGCTGGCCCGGGTGAACGGCCACCTCACCACACTCCTTCCCCCTCCCGCATGAACCGCCCAGGGGAAGAACCAGAGACGACATGCCACAAGGCGACGCCACACAGCGAGGACATCATGACTGCAAACAGAGCCCGGCTGATTCGGTTCCTCGGCGCCACCCGTGCAGCAGTGGGCGTGGTAGCCCTCGTGCGGCCCCAGCTGGTGTACCGCTGCCTCGGGGTCAGTGCCGGCGCCGACGGCGACACGGTGGCGCGGCTGTTCGCCATCCGCGAGGTCGCGGTGGCCGCGGCGGCCCTGCAACCGGACCCCACGGGACGCCGACTCGGATTGGCCGCGGGGGTGTTGGTCGACTCGGTGGACGTGGTATCAGTGGCGATGGGGAGTCGGCACGGCGTCAGCGCCACCGGTGCGGTGCTCATCGGAGGCGCGGCGGCACTCTACGCGGTCGCCGGTACCTACGCGCTCATCAGCTGAGGACGTAGGCGCATCGGTCTCGGTGCACCAGTTCATGGACGGCATCGACGAGATCGCCACAGCGACACCACGTTCCCCGACATCCGGTGACATCCGGTCGATCAGGGAGCTCGCGAGGCGGCAGGGCACCGTCGTCTCCGTCTTCCGCACGGACATCGCGTCCCAGTAGTGCGGTGGCATTCGATGTGCGAGCCACCCATGCTCCGCGATGAGTGAGGCCAGAACCAACAGCGTCTGACACTCCCGCACGTCCCGGAAGCCGAACCCCCACCGCACACGCCTGCAGCCACCGGGCAACAGCACGTTGCCGCAGCGGTCGAGCTGCACCGCGAAGGCCGGCACACCACAAGCGAACTCGCCGAGCTGTTCAACGTCGCCCGCTCCACGGTCTACCGCGCAGATCCACTGATCCCACCCACAACTCACCGCCGCGGGAGACTGGCCTCGCTACTAAGCGGTTCCCGGTCGCTATAGCAATCCCCGGGGCACACTCGACCCCCATCCGTTCCCGGTGCTCACCCTCGAACCGAAGCCTGCCGCGGGCATATCCGCCCGATTCTCGGCGAGTACTACCGCAACCCCGTGGACGTGCAGTCGCCGGCGGTAGATGCCCCAAATTCGACGGTTTCTGACGCACAGATCCGTGAGACACCGATCGCGGCAGCGAACCGTGTGGGGATCGGCTACGTGCAGCAGGGTCGCTATCACGTGTCCTGTTGGATCGCTACTGTGCCAGGTGTGAGGGAACCGGTGGATCGGCATGTCGACGTTGCACAGCTGTGGCGACTGGCCAGTGACGCGGCCCGGAAGGGCGAGAAGTGGGGGCAGCGCAAGAAGTCGGTGAGCGACGCCATGGTGACCTACTACGCCCAGCTGCGACGTGACAGACGCGGCGCGAAACGGTGGGTCGCCGAGGTCGTTGATCTTCTGGGATATTTCGACCTGTCAGCGGACTGGCGCGCAGTGGAGAACGGCCTGCAGATACTCGACCAAGCTGACGGTGACGTCGCCGGTGCCGGTGCTGAGCTACAGCGGCTGGAGGTCGTGCCGGCTTCCTCGACGAAGAACTCTCTCTTCAAGAGCGCCGCGTAGGGCGGAGTCAGGCGACCCCCTCGTGTTCGCGATCCCTCGTCGAGGACGTCACGCGTCATTGGAAGATCGACCAGGCCGCCGCGAGGTCAGCATTGGAAGATTAGGTTGACCGCGGTGGAATACCGACTTTGCGGTTCCTAGGAACAGCTAAACCAAACGACGTCGTTTCGGCAGCTGGGGAGGAGGACGCCGGGTGTGCCGAGGTCTACAAAGGAAAGATCCCGTTGGTGTTACCTGGGGGTGCACCAACGAGTAGCCACCCAAACCAACCTGGCGCGCGACATCTGCGTTCGGAGAGAGCGGATCACTCCTGATGAGGGGCAGTGCCACGCGCACCCTGAGGAGATCCGCATGAGTGTTCCACGGGCACGGTCGCTGGCGTACTGGGAGCAGCACGTCTCGATCGAAACGCACGACCACATATTCCCGGGCAGGCCCCGAGTGCCGGCCGAGAAACAGGCATCTCTCGCCGACCACTGTCGTTGCACCGGTCACGAGGCCGACACGAGCACCTGAGGGACCGGGCGATAGGCCAGCCTGCAATGACTGTTGTCCTGTGCCAGCGAATCGTCCTTGAGGTGGGTGTCTTGTTCTCTCGGGTCTCCTCGCGTGTGGTGGATTGTTGCGTCCGGCTTGGTTTGGTGCTGGTGCACCACACGATCGCTCGGGATGATGTGCACGTTGCCGACACGCGGCTGCGTTGCCGGGAATGAGGGACGCGGCGGAGTAGCCTCCGGCGTGGAGGGATGCCGATGCGAGCCTTTCGTATCACGTTGCCGTCGGCCGAGCGGTATTGGACCGTGGTCGATGACGAGTACCGGATTGTCGGCGATGTCGACGAGTACTTGCGGCATCTTCGATTCGGGCAAGACGCTGCAGAGAGCACCACCAAGGCCTACGCGGAGTCGCTGACACTGTATCTGCGCTGGTGCGAGCACACACAGCGAGATTGGCGGACCGCGGCCGAACGGCTTGGTGCGTTCGCCACCTGGCTCAGGCACACCCCGATCGATCCGGAGGCTCCGTTGATCGGTCCGGGGCTGCCCGAGGTGCGCGGCCCCGGCCGGATCAATCGGATCTTGGCGGCGGTTCGCGGATTTCTTCGGCACAGTGTCGCCGTCGGCACCGCGCCGCCGGAAGTGCTGGCGATGCTCTTCGAGGTCAGCGACAACCGTCACTTGCCGGTGGAGGCCCGCGGCGAGGACGGCGCACTGCACTACGTGGCCCGTCCACGTCATCGCTTGTCGGAACCGGAGACTGGGGTGGACCGCGCCACCGACGAGGAGGCTCTCGCGTTGCTCGGGGCCTGCCGGTCGGCTCGTGACCGGTTCATCGTGGTCGCGATGGCGCGGGCCGGGTTGCGGCGTGGTGAATTGTGCGGGCTTCGGCGCGAGGACATCCACTTCGTGGCCGACTCGTCGGGCCTGGGTTGCACGATGTCCGGTTCACATCTGCACGTGCGCCGCCGGGTGAATATCAACGGCGCATGGGCGAAGTCCCGCCGCCCCCGGGCGGTTCCGGTCGACGATCTGCTGGTGCTCGCGTACGACACCTACGTCTTCGAACGCGACCGGTGCCGCCCGGCCCGAGAGTGCGACTTCGTCCTGGTCAATCTCTTCCACCCGCCGCTGGGGTCGCCGATGCGGCCCGGCGCGATCAACGAACTGTTGACGGGGTTGTCGCGGCGGGCGCACCTGTCCCGCCGGGTTCACCCGCACCAGTTGCGCCACGGATTTGCCTCCAACGTCCTGGACGCGGGAGGGTCGATCGACGAGGCCCAGCAATTGCTCGGCCACGCCCGCGCCGCCTCGACGCAGGTCTATGCGCATCCTTCCGCGCAACGGCTGCGCGATGCGGTCGAGCGCGTCGCCGCACTCAACCGCGACGGGGTGAGCCGGTGACTGCGGCGCTGTCCACCGTCGGTTCCCCTCGGCCGGCGCGGAAGGCCGAGGGGTTGTGGCCGCGGTTGGACCCCCCGTTCCTGACCGCCGCCGGGTGGGCTCCCGCAACGGAAACTCTGACCCCACCACCAGAGCATCCGCTGTTGGGATTCCGGCCGTGTCGGGTCCGGGGATGCCGAACCGAAGTGCTCTGGCCGGACGGCCTGTGCGCGACCTGCCACCAGGCATTCCTCCGCTCCGACATGGGCATCGAGGCGTTCGCTGCTGCGGGTCCGGTGCGCAGACTGCACCGGGGCGAGGTCATCTGCGGAGTTCGCGGTTGTCCCCGCCCGTGTCGCAACAACCGCCTCAAAATCTGCACGACCCACGAGAATCACCGGAGGAGACTGAACCTGCCGCTGGACGAATTCTTGAAAGATACTGCACCGAAACCCCTCCCAGGATTCGGCCCGTGTCGGGTGACGGTCTGCGACCGGCAGGCACACTGCCGACGCGGGCTCTGCCGGCCACACGATGTTCGGTGGTGGGACCAGGACCGCAAGGGGCTGACCACCGATTTCGAGGTGTGGTGCCGAACAGCGGCCCCGGTCGTGAGCGGCCATGAGGTCATCTTGCGGGGTCTGACCCCGCTGGTGCAGGCAGAGATCCTGTTCGGCCTGCAGCAGCGCTGCGGACGGGATGTGATCACCCACCTCTATCAGCTTCGCGTTTTCGCCCGCAGTCTCCGTAGCCACGGCGTCGCAACGATCGTCGACGTCGATGCCTCGACGCTGCCGCGGCATATCCGGCCGCTCGTGCAGGAGTTGCAGGCAGCGGTGTCGGAGTCGACCACCGGTCCGGATAGTGAGCAGCACAAGGACATTTGGAACATGCGCGTCTTCGGGCACGGCCGAAAACGGCTGGATTTCACCGTTGTCGCCCAACCGTGGCTCCGCAGCGCCGCCAAACACTGGGTCCTCGAGGAACTGCCGCTGCGGCGCGGGCCGAATGTTGTCGCCGCCCTGCGTGACCACGTCAACAGTGTCGCCGCGTTGGGTAACAGCCTGCGGTTGCATCGGCCCGATGACGGCATGGACCCTGCCGCGTTGGGCCGCGCCGACATCGTCGCCTTCCTCAACCGGCTCCGACACCAGGAATCCGCCGGCGACCTCTCCGCCCACCAACGCCGCAAGACTGCCCAGCATGCCGCGCTGGTGCTGCGTGAATGCCGGGCCCTGGGCCTCGCCCGGCCGGGCCGGCCCCTGGCCGGTCTCAGCCAGGAGTTCACCTTCCGCCGCCACGACCTTCCCCCGGTGCCCAAGGACGACGCACCGGGCCGGGCCCTGCCCGATTCAGTCCTCGCTGCGCTTATCGCCGCGCTCGACCGCCTCGAGGCCGCCGGCGGACGCGATATCCGCGTCGCTGTCCAACTGCTCATCGACACCGGTCGCCGACCAGCCGAGATCTGCAACTTGCCGTGGGACTGCCTCGACCAAGACCGGGACGGCAAATACGCGCTGATCTACACCGACTTCAAGAACAACCGCGTCGGCCGACGCCTGCCGATCGGCGACGCCACCGCAGAACTGCTCATCGAACACAAACAGCGTGTGCGCGATCGCTTCCCGGACACACCCCTCGCCGAACTGGCGCTGCTGCCCAGAGCGACCCGCAACCGCGCCGGCACCCAGCCGATCCACGACGACACCCTCGCCTCCGCGCACCGCCGCTGGGTCGACGATCTCGAGCCGCTGCACCGCCCGGACGGCTCGGAGTTCGACAAGTCCGCGGTGTTCCTCTACGCCTACCGACACAGCTTCGCCCAACGGCATGCGGATGCCGGAACACCCGTCGACGTCCTGCGGGAGCTTATGGGGCATCGCTCAATCGCAGTGACTCAGGGCTACTACTCGGTCACCGCCACACGAACCCGGAAGGCCGTCGACGCCCTGGCCGCCGTCCAGTTCAACGGCCGCGGTGAACACGTGTGGAGCCAGGCTCGCCTGCTACTGGAAAGCGAACACCAACGGCTCGCCGTCGGCCAGGTCGCGGTCCCGTTCGGCATCTGCACCGAACCGTCCAACGTGCAGGCCGGAGGCGGCTCCTGTCCGTTCCGGTTCCGGTGCCTGGGCTGCGGTCACTTCCGCTCCGACCCCTCCTACCTGCCCGAGCTGCGGGATTACCTCGACACCCTGCTGCGTGACCGCGAAAGGGTCCGTGCCGCTAGCGAACTCGACGACTGGGCCCGCGACGAGGCGGTGCCGTCGGAAGCCGAGATCACGAGGCTGAGACAGTTGATCCGCCGCGTCCAACACGACCTTGATGCACTCACCGAGGACGAGCGTGGACAGATCGAAGAAGCCGTTCGGGTGGTGCGTCGCACCCGACAGACCGTGCACCTCGGACTACCCACCACCGGGCCGCAAACGCTCGACCCACACCTCGAAACGCACCGATGACCTCGAACTCCACCGAACATCTGATCGCGGCCCGCCGCGGCGACAGCACCCGTCGACGGAAAAGAGTCCTCGACGCGCTTACCCTGGAAGCACCGATTGGTATGAGCGCGTGAGAGTGTCATAAAAGCGAAATGCCCTGTCGTAGTGGAAGAATAAGACTTCTCAAGGGTCAGATTC
>NZ_JBHWUE010000126.1:0-24970 GCF_042738615.1 Rhodococcus sp. NPDC059968 | reverse complement strand
GCGATCAAGACCTGGCTGGCCGCCCACCCGCGGTTCCATCTGCATTTCACCCCGACCAGCGGTTCCTGGTTGAACCTCGTCGAACGCTGGTTCGGCGAGCTGACCAACCGCAAACTCCGCCGATCCACCCACCGCAGCGTGAAAGAACTCGAGACCGACGTCCAAGCCTGGATCGACGCATGGAACGACGATCCAAAACCCTTCGTGTGGACCAAAACCGCAGACGAAATCCTGGACAACCTCGCCAACTACTGCACGCGGATTAATCAACTGAACAACGACTCAGGACACTAGGCGGTGGCGCAAAACTGGTCGCCGGTCCGTCCCAACTCACGGGAATGTCGACCTCGGTCGATGCACTCCAGGCCGGTAGACGGGCAGTGGACTGCGTGCTGCACCTGCCGGATCGTTCGGGAATTCGCCGGGGTGGAGAAGCAGATTCGTAGCTTGGCGCGACTCGACCTGAAGGGGCCGTGATGGCTCGACATTTTCTCCGCGTATGCAGCGCGTTTCGGTTGCCGAGGGATGGCTGTGGATCGCTTGATGGCCCCGCCGCGGAAGGATCGCGTGCGTGATGGGATCGTCTTGCGAGTTGCGTTCTTTGTCTTGGTGATCGGGACCGTGTTCGGGGTCGTGGTGAACATGGTCGCTGACCTCACGTACCAGTGGATCCCCGCGCTGCTCGGCTTGATCGATGGCGGATTGACGTCGCAGCCGGACGGCGGACCTGCGGTCGAAAGCCTCGCCCCGCTGACGATGGAGGCGGCGGCATGGTGATGGGGCCGGGCCGACGCACGCGATGATGTCCTGTGCCGCGGTCGGATCGGCCGCAGCCGCTTCTCTTCCGGTCGAATGGGGCGGCCCGTCGTCGACCGCCGAGACGTTCGCGTGCGCCGGTGTCTGCGCGGGATCGGCGCTGCTGTCCGATCGCGACCACCCACAGTCGACGGTCGCGGTCGTCCGCTTTCCGGGTGGTCCGTTCGGGCAGTTATCCGGTCACCGCCGGCCAGGGGTGCCGGCACCGAACCCCCGGAACCCTGGCCGCGGGGATCAACTCAGCGGGGACCCGAAGCCACGGGCGCACCCCAGGCGCTCCCCTGCTCGCGATCGAGCACCGTGACCGCCTTGTTCTTCAGTCCGAAAATGTAGACCAGCAAGCTGACTCCGATCACGACCGTCACGTAGGAGATGAACCAGCCGACGTGACCGGCCGACTTCGATGCCTGGAAAAGCACCGGCGCCGTACCGCCGAAGATTGAGTTCGCGAGCGCATAGCCCAGTCCCACACCCAAGGCACGGATGTCGGCGGGAAACAGCTCCGCCTTCACGATCGCGTTGATCGAGGTGTACCCGGTGAGGATGATGTAGCCGACCGCGACCAGCGCGAACGCCGATAGCGGCGAGGTGGTTCGCGGAAGGAAGGTGAGCAGGACATAGGTGTAGAGGACACCACCCACACCGAAGAAGATCAGCAGCGGCTTGCGTCCGACGCGGTCACTGATGATGCCGCCGACCGGCTGCAGCAGCAACAGCAAGATCAGCGCCAGCAGGTTGATCCACGTTGCCGTCAGCGCCCGGTCGGCCCCGAAGGTGGACTTCACTATCGCCGGCGCGTTGACACTGTAGGTGTAGAACGCGACCGTGCCACCCGCGGTAATGAGGAACACCAGCAGCAGCGGACGCCAGTGTTCGGTGAACAACGCCGTCAAGGACCCCGCCCCACGGTCCTCACCCGCACGGATCGCCTTCAGATGCGACTCGCTGAGCGACTCGTCCATCGAACGCCGAATCCACAGCACGACCAGGGCGGCGATGCCGCCGATGAAGAAGCCAATCCGCCATCCCCACTCGTTCAACGCATCGACATCGAGAACGCTGAGCGCGATCAGAAGCGTGAACTGCGCGAGTACGTGACCGCCCACGAGGGTCACGTACTGGAAAGACGACAAGAAGCCGCGCCGATTCGCGGTCGCCGCTTCGGACATGTACGTCGCCGAGGTGCCGTACTCCCCACCCGTGGCGAATCCCTGTACAAGCCGAGCGAGGACCAAAATCACCGCCGCCCAATACCCGATGACTTCGCGTGTCGGCATGACCGCCACCACGAATGAGCACGATGACATGATGGTGATGCTGAGCATCAGGGCCGCCTTGCGGCCACGACGGTCGGCGAACCGGCCGAAGAACCAGGACCCCACCGGTCGCATGACGAAAGTGACCGCGAAGATCGCATAGATGTACAGCGTGGAGTTGGCGTCGTTCTCGTCGAAGAAGTGCGCCTCGAAATACGTGGCGAAGACCGTGTAGACGTACACGTCGTACCACTCGACGAGGTTTCCTGCCGAGCCCTTCATCGTGTTGAGCACCGCCCGCCGGGTGCTCGTCGGAGCGCGGGTCGGACCGGACGGAGTCGCGTCATCGCTCATCCGTCGACGATAGCGGATCGACCTCCCCCACCTGGGCGAGTCGCCCAGGGGCGGTGTCAATTCGCTCCCCGGTTCGTCACCACGCAAACAGCGCACCGGAAGGATCAGCCAGATGACCTCAGCCGAGCGCGATGATCAAGCCACGCACAGTGTTCGTCGTCCCACGGCACTGGCATTCTCAGTGTTCGCCATTCCGCACTTCTACTATCACCTACATCACCTCGCAGGCACCACCACCTTTGAGGCCATCGCGCTGACCTCGCTGAATCTCCTCGTCGCCGCACTTGGAATCGTCATCATCCCCATCACGTCGCTCAGGGATCGGCGCGACCGCCGCCGAAATGTCACATTCCCCGGTGCTGGAACGTCATAACGGCATGGACAACAATTCCATTCGAAGGGTAAGTCGATCATCGACGAAACATCGACGCTGTGCGATTCCGCACGGGCGGCGAGCCCTCGAGCTTGCACGCTGAGAGAACGATGACAGTCGCTGGCTCGAAGCGCTCGATGGACTGATCTCCAAGGTCTGGGAGAACCTGGACATGGTACACGACTGTGCCACGTGCAATCAGCCACGACCGAACAGCGAGAAGCGATCACACGATCGACAGATCGACCGCCGGGCGCCGATCGGCGCAAGGCGACATCAAAACAACTCAATGAGAGGTTGATTCATGTCACACATCTTGATTGTTGGAGGCGGGTTCGCGGGAGTGTGGAGCGCGGCGAGCGCAGCCAAGCTGCGTCGCGAATGTGGTGCCACCGACGCTGACCTGAGCATTACGGTCGTCAACGCCGGGGATGACCTAGTCATCCGCCCCCGCCTCTACGAGTCCGCACCCCACACAATGCGCGTCCCACTCGACCAAGTCCTCGGCCCGATCGGCGTCCAGCGACTCACTGCAACTGTGACCGGTATCGACACCGTAGCCAAGACAGCTACGGCAGTGAGCAGAGACGGGCGCAGCTCCGACATCTCCTACGACCGACTGGTACTCGCCTCCGGTAGTCAAGTTGTCCAGCCGAAGGTACCCGGCGCGGGACACATGTTCGATGTCGATACCCTCGCTGGAGCTGCACGACTTGACTCGCATTTGCATCGGCTGCCCGAACGAAACACGAGCGCAGGGCAGTACACCGTCGTCGTCGTCGGGGCCGGCTTCACGGGCCTCGAGATTGCAACGGAGTTGACCCGACGTCTAAGAGAGATCGCAGACAGCCGCGCGACCGTCCGCGTAATCCTTGTCGAGCGGGAAGACGAGGTAGGGCCAGAGCTGGGTGAAGGCCCCCGTCCGGCGATCATCGCGGCATTGTCCGACCTTGAAATCGAAACCCGTCTGAACGTCAGCGTGGAAAGCGTAAACGCAGAGGGCGTCACCCTTTCCGACCGTTCGAAGATTGCTGCAGCCACCGTGGTCTGGACCGCCGGGATGGCGGCAAGCCCGCTCACAAAGTTCATCCCCGCCGAACGCGATTGGATCGGAAGGCTGAGTGTCGACGAATTCCTTCGCGTAACCGGCACGTCCGATGTCTACGCCGCCGGCGACACATCTGCTGCCAGCGCAACCGAAGGTCGCACGGTGATGCAGAGTTGCCAGCACGCTATGCCGCTAGGCAAGTTCGCGGGCCACAATGTTGCTGCCGACCTGCTCGGCGAACCCCTCGTCCCGTTTGCCCCGGACGAATACCGGACATGCCTGGCCTTGGGGCCTGCCGGAGCAGTGGTGACTTCCGGATGGGACAGAACCGTCCTGATGACCGGCGCCGCCGGTCATCACCTCAAGACCACGATCAACACCGAATGGATCTACCCACCAGTGGATGACCGCGAAGCTCTGTTTGCAATGGCGGGTCCGAACGGCTCGCTCCCGGAATACACACCGCCCGAAAGTCTCTCCGTGAGTTGACCCGACACTTCGAGAACACCACCGCCAGCTTGACCGGCGGTGGTGTTCCCTGCGTCCGACGACCATGCCGCACAACAGAAAACTCGGAAATGCGAGAGGTGCTCGGGAGATACGACACATGTACGTGTCGACACCCATGAATTCTGAACACACCATGGCGGGCGGGCTCGAGTAGTGGGTCGCAACACTCTCTTGAAGGAGGTGTGCGAATGGAACGGACGGACGCAATCGGCGTCTCGATGTGAAGACGCAGTACGGGCCCGGCCACGGTCTCGAAGTGCTGCGCACATAAGAGTGTCTGCAGAACCCACCCCGTATGCGCGTCGACTCGAACACGCCGGCACGATGTACCGCCGGGAATTCGGCATGATGAATCGTCGGTATTGCGACGATCGTGCGAGCTCGAAGGGACAAACCACCAGTCAGCCCAGGTAGTCCATCCTGCCAACGCCGACCTACGCGGGCCGTGCGCACGCGGTACCCATCATCCACTGGCAGCCGGTCACAGCTGGAAGGCAGCGAGTACTGGGAAAATCGCTACCCTGATGCAAGTAGTGCCTTGGCTCTTGCCAGAGCCCGAACCGAATTTCGCCGATCGTGCGCAATCTCAAAGCTACCGGCGAGAAGGAACCACAGCCGCCAATCCGTAGGATCAGTGTCTACCTCGGCGCGGCACTTCTCCACGTACATCATGGCGGCCTCGGGTAACACTCGGCCCGAAGGGCGGCGGGGAAGATCCGGGTAGCCTCGATCGTCTCCCTCCGCGACCAGCTTCCTCAACACGAAGTCAGCGGACATTCCAAAGCGTATCTGGTTGACGATCAAAATCGCGGCGACCGCCCCAATCACAGCAAGAGAAAGACCGAGCACGATTCCTGCCACCGTACCTGTCAAGATCTGGCCCACGATCGGAGCAACCAGCGCCACAACACCGAGCAGCGATACAACTGCAGCAACGAGGGACAGGAGCTTGCTGTTCATCGATTGTCCTTCCGCAGGGCCCAAACGACGAAGCCCACGAACCACACCATGAACAATGCAGCGAAGACCAGAACAATTTCGAAAAATGTTCCAACACTCATTTATCGAGACCTCTCGATCGTCGAATCACGGTGCCGGGCAGAAGCTCGGCAGATGTCCGGACGTAGACCCGGCCGGGCACGGGTCAAAGGTGAAGATCGTGAACGTGCCGGCGATCAGCATCAACACCGCTGCCGAACAGATGAGCATCGTCAGCCAGAATCTGACGACCGCCCGGCTGGAGTAGTCGGCGATGATGACGCGGACACCGTTGGTGCCATGTAGGACTGCGAGCCACAAGATCGCGAAGTCCCACAGCTGCCAGAACGGGCTTGCCCACTTTCCGGCGACGAATGCGAAGTCAACCTTGTGAACGCCGTCGCCCGCCACCAGGTTGACGTAGACGTGGACGATGACCAACACCAAGAGCGCCACACCGGACAGTCGCATGAAAATCCAGGCGTACTTCTCAAAGTTCCCACCGGTGCTCGCGTGCGGTGCCAGGTCTTGCGTGGTTACCGGGACAGACAATTGCTTTCCCCTCAGATGTAGTGACTCAGATGGCGCACAACGAACGGGACCAAGGCCAGCGTCCAGAGCACCACGACAATCCACAGCATCAGCTTCGACCTACCGATGCCCTTCGACCAGAAGTCCAACAGGACGATCCGAATCCCGTTGAGACCGTGACCGAGGATCGCGGCAACGAGGCCGACCTCGCCAAGTCCCATAATGAGCGTCTTGTAGGTACCGATTACATCGTCGTAGGCCTCAGGTGAAACTCTCAGGGTGAGGTTGTCGGCAACGTGCACGAGGAGAAACACGTAGATCACCATGCCGCTCACACGCTGGGCAACCCAGGCCCACATCGACAATCCACCACGGTAGAAGGTGCTGCGGACAGGGCCAGGACGAGTCACCGCGGGAGCCTTACCTGTCGACATGGAGATGGCCGAGCTTTGTCGGGGAAACAAGGATGTCGACACGTGAAATGGTCGATTCGACCACAGACAACGACACCACGGCGTTCAGTTGGCCAGATCGCAGCATGACTATGCCTGGCGCGCCGTTGATCGCCATGATTCTGACCTCCAGCTCCTGCGCCAGCTTGCGGCCGAGACCGACAACGAATCTCGCTACCTTGCCTGCTCCGGCAACTGGGCGGCGGGCCGCTGTGACCTGGCCCCCTCCATCACTGGTCAGCACGACACGCGGATCCAGGATGGCCAACAGCGCGTCGATGTCTCCGCTTGTCATGGCATTGTTGAAGGCATCGACCACCGCAAGGTGTGAGGACCTGTCGACATCTACTCGCGGGATGCCGGCCGCGACGTGTTTGCGGGCTCTGGCCGCGAGCTGTCGCACGGCCGCGGGGGTACGACCGACGACTGCCGCGACGTCGTCGAACGGCATCGCGAACAAGTCGTGAAGGACCCACGCGGTTCGCTGCGCCGGACTGAGGGTTTCCATGACGACGAGCAGTGCAAAGCTCACTGTCTCATCCAACGTGACGCGGTCTGCCGGATCGTCTTGGGTTAGGTCGGCGTCGTACAAGGTCGGTTCCGGTAGCCACGGTCCGACGTAGGTTTCGCGCCGCACCTGGGCTGCACGCAGCGCGTCGAGTGCTCGGCGTGCGACCGCCACCGCTGTCCAGGCTCCCACATCATCAATCGGAGACTGTGCGTTCGCTTTTACCAACCGGAACCAGCAATCGGAGACCACGTCCTCCGCCTCGGCCTGGGTACCGAGCACTGCATATGCAATCCGTATCAGGCGAGCGCGGGCAGCGCTGAACTCACGCGCCAATCGCTCCTCCGTCTTGATCGGTGTTTCGTCTGGAATCGACATCGGATTCTGTAGTCCCTTCACGCAGAAATCGTTCGCTATAGAGAAGACGTTGCAGCTTCGCCGGATGTGACAAAAGCCAGCACAGTGAGACCCGAGTTACAAGTGACCAGAGTCTTCCTTCGCTAGTCAGCGGGGTGGTCTCGTCGAGGTCGATCGGGTTCGTGGCAGGCTTAGCCATTGTGATCAGAGTGCGTGCTCACAGCTCCGCCCTACTGCGCGGGCGGTGGCGAGAACCCGGAACGCTCTGCGAGCATCCCCGTCGCACGAACGCGATCAGGCCTGGGCGACCAAGGAGCGAATGACGCGCGTCAGTTCACACCAGACCCGGCGCAACGTGGCCCCACGGGCGCCCATCCACCGGCGAGCGCCCCGCACGTCATGCCCTCATCGGAGGGGAGGACAACTTGGCAACGCAGTGTCGCCGGAGGTGCTCTCTGGTGGGTGTGTCGAGTAGGGTCGCGAACCGCTTCTCTACCAAACTCAACACACGTCCGTAGAATGTTGCGGGAGGTATCCCGAACTCAGTGAAAATGAGATCGTCTCCGTCACCGTATCCGCTCCAGCGGAGAGCGAAGTCGAGCAACGCCTGCTCATAGCTATCCATAGGTACTCCGCGGGGTCGTCTGGGCAGTCTTCGGGGGAGCGAGTTGGCATATCTGCATCTCACGGATGGGGTTGCGGGTTCGTCTGCCCGGTGCGCGCCTGACGAGATCGGCCGCTCAGCGTGATCTACGCCTCCATCCCGGCAAGTTCACATGCGAAGCCGATCACCCGCCGACTCGCCGACGGGGTAGCTACGTCCGGGCAGGTCCCTCTCGCCGTGCGTTGCAATACACACTCCACAGAGTCGTACTCAGAATGTGAACCTGCACACCAACGGTTTTCGAACCTCGCAATAGCTTGCATTGACCAACTGCACTCCCGCCGTTGCGAAGCGCGCCACTTAGATTGACGTGGGTAGGTCGAGAATGTGTCGCATCCGATCCCGCTTGGTTGTGAGGTAGGAGATGTTGGCGGTTGTCGGCCGCGTCTGCAGTGGGATAAGCGATGCGATCGCCACTCCGAGAGCAGCCAGTTGTTCGGATTTGTCCGGGTTGTTGGTCATCAGTGCGACCGATTTAATTCCGAGGTCTGCGATGATGGATGCGGCGGAGGTATAGTCTCGGTCGTCCACGGGGCAGCCGATCGCAATGTTGGCGTCGACAGTATCGAGTTGCTGCTCTTCTTGCATTCGGTATGCCTGCAGTTTTCTACCGAGCCCAATCCCCCTTCCCTCGTGCCCGCTCATATAAATAACCGCCCCGCAACCATGGCGCTGAATGACTTTCAGCGACGCGTTCAGTTGATCTCCACAGTCGCACCGAAGTGACCCAAAGAGATCACCGGTCATACACTCACTGTGGACCCGCACCGGAACCGCGCCACCACCGTTGACATCGCCGAGCACAAATGCAAGGTGTTCCACATTATTCTTTGCACGGTAGGCCACTGCGGTAAATGTTCCATATAATGTTGGGACACTGGCCTTTCCACTGCACATCAATGTTGAGTCTCCTCGCTTGCGAGCGTCAATGAGGTCGGCGATCGTGATGACAGTCAGATCGTGCTTCCGCGCGAATGCAATAGCATCGTTACCACACAGCATCTCCCTCCGATCCGCTGTCGTGAGTTCGCAGATGAGTGCGGCCGGCCGTACACCGGCGAGCTGACATAGGTCGACACCTGACTCGGTATGCCCGGCACGGGCCAGGACGCCGCCGTTGCGCGCTTGCAGCGGCATAACATGCCCGGGACGAGCGAGGTCCTCGGCGACTGCCAATGGGTCTGCCAGCAGGCGGATGGTGGTAGCACGGTCCGCAGCGCTGATGCCAGTGGTGATGCCGCTGAGGGCATCTACGCTGTCGAGAAATGCGGTTCGCTGACTTTCGCTGTTGTTCTCGACCATCATCGGGAGACGGAGGAGGTGCGCTCTCTCCTCCGTTATTGCTGTACAGAGAAAGCCCGAAGTGTGCTCTAGGTAAAACGCAATGGCATCGGTATCGGCAAATTCAGCTGCCATAATCAGGTCAGCCTCATTCTCGCGATCCTGATGGTCGAGGACCACCACCATCTGCCCACACGCGATAGCTTGAACCGCGTGGTCTACTATATCGAATTTCATTTTATTTCACGGGCTTTCAGTCTTCCGAGCAATGCCATTGCGTTCGGGCCAGCTACTTCTTCGGTTCATTCCTGATGATGTGGGCGCTGAGATCGCCACCGTCACTCGATACCCAGCCCTTGTCCGTCGCGTAGGCGATCATCTCGTCGAATGCTGTGCACTGCGGCTCTCTGCCTTCGCCGACGCGAGCTCGAAGTTCACTGATCTTGATCGCCGTGCCGGCTTCGTTGACTCGCCCGAGGTTTGCCGCTCTCAGTGCGGAGTCGATTCCGTCCAACGTCATATCAGCTGGTACTTCGACATGGAAACGAGAGAAGTCATCGATATCTCGTAGGGCAACGCACTCTGACGAAAGTTCGATGAACATCGAATGCTCCCTTCTCATACAATATTAGGATGTCGCATGGGTGCCGAAAATGCGATTGTGATAGGTCAACGGACTCTTGTCGAGTGTTTCCACCACCGCGACCGATCCTGTGACTATTGTGTGATCGCCTCCAGGCAGAAACGCTTCAGTGGTGCACGCAATCCAAACGGGACACCCACGGATCCTTGGCAACTCCTGGATTCGGCTCCACTGAACTCCGTCGAACTTGTCTCGCCCCTTCTTTGCGAAAGACATAGCGAGGCTTCCCTGTCTGGAGTTCAACACGTTGACCGCGAACAGTCCTGTCGAACGGACGAGTTCGAGTAGGTCAGAACGATTGTCAAGGGCAATCAGGATCATTGGCGGCGTCATTGACAGTGACATGAAGGCGCTGACTGTTGTCCCGTGGGGACGCTCGCCATCGAGGCTTGTGATAACTGCGACCGGAGTGCACACGTTGGCCATCGCATCGCGGAAGGCGACTTCGAGCGGATCGACTGTTCGACTTGTCATGAGATCACGCCTTGTCAGCCAATTCCTGGGCGTACTTCCGACTCATATGGTCGATGGCCTCGAGCTGAGCCTCCGCGTGGCCTGTGCGAACTGCCCGTGCACGCTCGGCCGCATCGATCGTAGACTGATACTGCCCCTGGAAGTGCGGAAAGACTTCCTGGGCGAACAGTTCCGCGGACCTCTTGGAGTCTTGGGGGTTCGCCCAGTCATGGCCCAACTGCAACAAGCTTCCGAACCCACCGGACTGGTCCCACAGCCGTTGAATCTGGTCGCGCGCCTGTTCCGGAGTGCCGATAACGCCGATACCCGACTGGTTGATGAAGTCGATCATCTCCTCCACCTCGCTGCCATTCACGGCCATCTGGGGGAAGGCGGCGACGTGCTGGAAGTACTCGAACCAGTGCTTGATGCCGTGCGCGACCTGGCGGTGGGCTTCCTCTTCCGTTTCGGCGATATGGAACGGCGAGCACAGGCTCCAGTTGCGCCGATCAACGGTTACCGAATTCGCCTCTGCGCGTTCTTCCATGACATCCCAATGGTGGGCAAGAGCGTTGAAGCCGTCCGCCGACAGAGTTGCGCCGATCGAAAGCAGCCCAAGTCCGTAACTGCCGGCAAGCCGAGCGCCTGTGGGAGAGGCGACCGCCGCCACACTGATGTCGATTCCGTCGGAAGAGAACGGAGCAAGTTGAAGCTTCGCATCGAACAGTTCGTGTGTCCGCGTCTTTGCGGATATGGTCTCGCCGCGGAGCAGGCGAACCACGATGTCCAGGTTGTCCTGGAGCAGTTCGCGAGTGTCTGTCGGATTCAGACCGATCATCGCGGAGTCGGTTGGAAGGGAACCGGGTCCCACTCCAAAGATGGTCCTGCCCCGCGTGAGGTGATCGAGCTGCATGATTCGATCGGCCGCCCATAGCGGATTGTGGTACGACAATGATGTCACACCGGTTCCGAAGCGAATGCGCTGTGCGCGTTGTGCCGCCGCAGCGATCATGATCTCCGGAGATGCGATGATTTCGCTCCCGGCAGAGTGGTGCTCGCCGAACCAAGCTTCGTCGTATCCCAGCATGTCCAGGTGTTCCACGAACTGCAGGTCGCGTTCGAGGGCTGCCGCGGGGTTCCGACCCGGCGCGTGGACAGGGGCGATGAAGTAGCCGAAGCGGAGTTTATGCATGATGGTCTCCCATTCTTGGGTTTTCTCTTGAATTCTGATTAATTTCTGGTGCGCCGTGGCCACGATGTCCGACAGCGCGTGCTCCTGGTGCGGGCTATCCGCCATTGACCTCGATGAGCGTCTTGATCGCCTCGCCGGCCCTCAACCGAGTCAGTCCCGTCTCTACGAGAGCGTCGAATTGCACGGTTTCGACCCAGCTGCTCGTCGGGAATGCACCTCGAGCCTGCTGTTCGATCACGCTCGGGAAGTCGTCACGGTATCCGATGGAGGTGAGGATGGTCTTCTCTGCCATCAGTAGTTGGTTCAGGTCGATTGACACAGGTTCCACATGCGTTGCCACCACCATCAGCTTGCCCCCTGGGGCGAGGACATCAATTGCTTGCTTCATCACCGGCGCAACGCCGGCGGCATTGATACAGGCCTGAACTCCTGATCCGACGAAGGATGCCAGGTTCTCATGAAAGGAGGTAACCGAAGGATCGAGTGTTTCAAAGCCCATGTCACTCACGACGATCCTCCGCCGCTGTGCCGGTTCCACGACGGCGACCCTGTTGATCCCCTTCGCGCGGAGACTCAACGCAGCGGCAATACCAATCGGGCCTCCACCAAAGACAACCACACTGTCGTCGACGCTGAGATCGGCCCGCTCGACGGCACGCCACGCGACCGAGATCGGCTCCGATAGTGCGCCGTCCATCAGACTCACTTCATCGGGCAACACATGGACAGCCCGTCGAGGCACGACGGCGCAGTCTGCCAAGAATCCATTCGCCGAGAGACCGTAGAAGGCTGCGTCCAGGTTGTAGTGCGCATCGTCGCCAGACACTCGAAAGACCGGTTCGATAGCGACACGTTGGCCGACCTCGATACCGATGTCGCCCGGGCCTACCGCGTCCACGATTCCTGATGCCTCGTGCCCGAGGACGATCGGTCCATGATGACCGGTCGTCGGGTGTGCGGTCTCGAGCGGGATAAACATTGGACCATTGAATATCTCGTGCAAGTCGGAGCCGCAAATGCCGTTATAGGCAATTCGTACCCTGACTTCTCCCGGTCCGGGAACCGGTTCCGGCACATCCTGTAACCTGACATCCTGATTGCCGTGATAGATCCATGCACGCATTTAATTGCCCTTCCGATCGTAGTTCCCCGAACAAGTCGGTCTGAGTACCGCATTTCTTGCAGATTCGAACCTTGTCTCGTCGCGCAGTGCGTGAAGGCTGCGCCTGATCGACCCGCCGCTACGCTTGCCAGGGCGCCGGCGGGGGTGCAGAGTGGTTCGCGTCACGACCATCAGGAGTTCGACCATGCCTTCGCCCCGTCGACCAATGGCGCTACCCAGTTCTGAATACGAGCGCATCTTCGCGATACTCGACTCATGCTCTCGCGCTGCGACACTCGATTTGTTCAAAGTTCAGTTGATGGAGTCTTTGCATCAGCACTACCACTGTCCCAACACAACTTTCTGGACCGGGCACACGTTTAGCTCCGCGTTCACCGACCCGATGCCGGTGACGACCGGTCGCACCCGAGGTGCTGCGCTCGATGAGTACAAGGAGCGGTGGTATACAAAGGATATTTTCGCCACTCCACAATCGCGAGCGCTTTTAAGGCGCCACCCGGCGATTAACTCGAACCAACTTACACATCTTGATACTGGACCTTCGGAATACCTCCGAGAATTTCTCTACCGAAACCACCTCCAAAGCGCGTCATTGATGCATCTAGATCTATCGAACAACACACATGCTTTAGTCGGACTTTTTGACTCGGAAGATCAGATACGTGACACGCAACAGATATACGCCTTAGGGCTACTGGCTCGTCAAATCTCACTTCTCGCGCGGACACTTCCGACCTCCAGATTGCGTTCGTGGAAAGAAGGATTGACGGCCCGCCAGATTGAAGTGGTCAAGTTGATTGCGGATGGGAATACCAACGACGAAATAGCCGCGATCCTGACATTGAGCCCCGACACGGTTAAGAAGTACGCAAGCAGAATCTTCTCGGTGCTTCCCGTCCGTAACCGTTCCGAGTTGGTGAAACTCGTACTCGAGGAGGAATTTTCCAACGATCAAAGGTAGACGATCGCGAACACTGGCTGCTCCTGCGTCGCAGCGGCGCGTCTCGGTCAGGCGCCTGCGATGGCCGCCTGCTCCAATGCGGTGTCCCAGTAGCTGTGAAGGCCCCGAATTTCGTTTCCGCCATCTACTGAGATCGTCTGCCCTGTGATCCAGCCGGCATCTGACGAGACCAAGAAGGCGACGACCTTCGCAACGTCACGAGGTTCACCCACCCGCCCCAAAGGGGTCCGATCCAAGAATCGTTGCCCACTCAGTCCGGTCGTCAAACCGGCCGACTCCGTGAGGTTTGTCCGAATAAGGCCGGGAGCCACCGCGTTGACGCGGATTCCATACTGCCCGAGTTCCGACGCGGCGACCTTCGTAAACTGACTTACTCCCGCCTTTGCCGTGCAGTAGTGGGCCAACCCGTTGGTCGCAGCCTTGTAGTTCAGTGAAGATGTATTTACAACATTGGCGGAAATTCCATGCTTCGTTGCGCGATTTGCCAATATCTTCGTGCCGAGGAAGGGGCCTGTAGTCAGTACGCTCATTACCCTTGTCCAATCCTCTTCGGTCAGATCCATCAACGGAGCGATTGTTGAGAAGCCGGCGTTGTTGATGAGGATATCGACCGGTCCGAATTGATCTTCGGCAGAATCGAAGGCAGCGTCCAGATCAGAGGTGGACGTCACGCTACCCGCACACGACGCCACTCTGCCCTCGTACTGCTTCAACAATGAGGCCGCAGCTTCGGCGGCCGCGACTCCGTTGAGGTCGAAGATCACCACTGAGGCGCCATGTTCGAGGAGTGCCTCAACGATCGCATGGCCGATGCCGGCCGCTCCCCCAGTAACGACGGCGACGTTCCCTGCCAGACTCATCTGTCTCCTTTGGTGTGCGTTTGCGGAATTGCCGACCGTGCACGACAGCATCAGGGAACCGCGTTGCAATGAGCGGAACCTGTTCTGCGCCAGCCGGCCACTGTTATCTGTGTCACTGACAAATGTAGCCACCAGACCGTCGACACTTAAGTGCACTAAAGTGGACAATCTCGCGCAGACGGCACATCCGCTGCCGCCAACGGGATGATCCACCCGCCGAACGGGCCCGAATCCATGCACGCTGAGGTCGATGGTTCGATGCCTCAAGCACACCAACAGCTGCCCACACCATCGTCACGACACACCTGAACGTGGCAAGACTGGATGCGCCTGCCCTGCAACGGGTACGGAGACAAGTACAGCAACTGATATTGCGCGAGACGCAGTACCGGCGAGGGCTCGCCATCGGCAGGCGCACATCCGCTGCGAATCGCAGCCTCTGCTCACGTTCTCGTGGACACATCTCCAACGGCCTGCAGCCATCCCCGATGCGGAAGCACAGGTTCGGTGGTTCACGGGGCACTTCTATTGCGGTGACCGGGAGTCTGATTCCATTCTTGCACTGCGCTAACACGAGTCGCGGACGCAACCGAGACTCGCTTCCGGCCACTCACGTCGAGCGGCTGTCGCCGACCGTGGTGATACCGCCACCGAGGTCATCTGGTTTGTACACGGAAACCGCAAAATCAATCATCGCCTTCGCGCGATCGCTGAGTCGTACTCCCCGTGGCCACACGATTTTCACCGAAACCGGACGCACTGCCGGCGTGATTGGTTTGACCAGGAACGTTCGACCTTCCACTGACACTCTGGCGGCCGGAACCTGGACGATGATCGAATACCCCATATTTCGTCCAACGAGCGACCGTGCTAGTTCATAGTCGGCTACTCGGTACCGAATAGTCGGATCGACTGAGGCGTCGCGAAAGAGCGAAAGGGTGTACTGACTGCTTGGTGTTGAATCAAGAAGGACCAAGGGGTCGTCCTCGAGCTCTGCGAGAGTGACCGCCTCTCTATCAGCGAGGCGATGTGCAGCGGGCAGTAGGACCTGACCGTATGTGTCATAGAGCTCCGCGGAGAGCAGTCCGGCGCCGAGATCCACATCGTAGACAATCGCGATGTCGAGTTCCCCAGACATCAGCCGACGTTGGACCTCATCCTGACTCGACTCGGCAAAGACGATGTCGACGTCGGGGTGAATCGCACCAAATCCTTCGAGGAGAGCCGGCAGAATTCTCGGCGCGAGCGAGAAGTAACACCCAATGACCAATGGTCCTTTGAGGCTTGCTCCACCACTGGCCGCACTCAGTTGCATCTCATCGGCGAGGTCAAGTAGCTCGGCAGCTCGGTTGTACACGAAGGTTCCAGTAGGAGTCAGGCTCACACCATGAGCCTTGCGGCGAATCAAAAGCTGGCTTCCCAAGATTCGCTCCAATTCGGTGATTGCGGCCGAGAGTGCTGTGGGAGATACGTGGAGCAGGGTCGCAGCCGCGGAGATCGATCCCGCTTCCGCGACGGCCTTGAAGTAACCCATCTGGCGAAGTGTGAAGTCAGGCATAGCGTATCTCCAACTAGTAGTGCATATTCCGAGTATCTCTGAACTTTACTTGCACATGTGGCGCTGGTCATACTTGCCGTATCTCATTGCCCCTGCAACACGCAGACGTGGCGCCCAAACAAAAGGAGGCTTTCGATGTCAGCGACCTCTCAACGACTGCACCGCACGCATACTGCTCCCGAGGCCGCTTGGGTGACAATTCCGGACCTGCACAAGGATCCGTTCCCGATCTATCGAAGGATGCGGGAGGAGTCACCGATCCACTGGGTTCCCGCAGTGAACAGGTACATGGTGACCGGCTACAGCGCCTGCCATCTCATTGAGAATGATCAAGATGTTTACTCCGCGGACGAAACCCACTCGTTGATGAAGCGTGCTATGGGCCACTCCATGCTGCGGAAGGACGATCCTGAGCACGACACCGATCGCCGCTCATACGGCGGCGTACTCCGGCCTCGCGCGATCAAGGAGACGTGGAACGCCATCTTCGCAAAGAATTGCGAAACGTACTTGCACCACCTCAGGGAGGCAGGGCAGGGCTCCGACCTCATTCGGGAGTTCGCGGCTCCATACGCCGCCGAGAACCTACGTGAGGTCATGGGTTTCTACAATGCGACCCAGGAAGACATGCAACGCTGGTCACAGACGATGATGGACGGTACCGGAAACTATGCCGACGACCCTGACGTCTGGGCTCTATCCGACCAGTCGTTCAAGGAAGTCGACGACGCGATCGACGAGATTCTCCCTTACCTGCGGAAGAACCCGGACGCTAGTTTGCTTTCCAAGATGGCGGACATGCCGATCCCAATGGATGCCATCCGCGCCAATATGAAGATGACCATCGGCGGTGGGCTGAACGAACCTCGTGATGTGCTCGGAGTCGCGGTCTGGGCGTTGCTGTCGCGGCCTGCCCAACTCGCACAGGTACTTGCGGACCCGAGGATGTACGGCACGGTCTTCGACGAAGCGGTCCGATGGGTGGCGCCGATCGGAATGTACCCGCGCGAAACAACATGCGACACCGTCCTCGAGGGCATTTCCCTCCCCAAGGGTGCTCGGCTCGGGGTTGTCGTTGGAGCGGCCAACCGCGATCCGGCGATCTTCACGGAGCCTGATGACTTTGACATCAATCGCGACAAGAAGCCCCACCTCGCGTTCGGCGGCGGCAACCATTTCTGTGCAGGAGCTTGGGTAGCGCGGGTTGCGGTAGCCGACATCGCGCTACCGCAACTCTTCGCTGAACTGCCCAACCTCCGCATCGACCCGACGCAGGCAGCCACAGCTGCGGGGTGGGTGTTCCGCGGTATGACCAACCTGCCAGTTCTCTGGGATTGACAGGACGTCACGTAAAGCGGAGCTATCCGACAACGCTACTGAGGGCGGGCACTACTGGGGTCCTGGTAGGCCACACGACGACGACTCGAAGTAGTGCTCGTCTTGGTAGGCATCGACTTCGTTCCGCGAGTCGAACTTGCGGAATCGGCTGGGCTGGAGGTGGAAAACGGGATACGCGGATTCCACTCTGCGACCAGACAACCACGAAAGTACGGGGCATCGTGACACGAACAGTCGGTCGATGCGAACAAGTCCAGCGAGTTGACGTCGAACTAGTGGGCTCGGCAGTTCGGTAGGCACCCGTCATCACCCCGGCCGGGGCAGCACGTTTGCTGTCCCGGCATCCTCGAAGGAAATCGACATGACCTCCACACAGATCTCCGTGACACCCCGGGCGACCATCCGGCCGCTGAAGGTGGCCGGCGCCAGCCTCATCGGGACCGCCATCGAGTGGTACGACTACTTCATCTACGGCATGGCCGCGGCAATCGTGTTCGGCCCGTTGTTCTTCCCGTCCTTCTCCTCCGTCGCGGGAACGCTGGCCGCGTTCGCGACATTCTCCGTCGGCTTCATCGCACGGCCGATCGGCGGCGTGGTGATGGGCCACTTCGGTGACCGCATCGGCCGCAAGTCCATGCTCGTCCTGTCCCTGATGCTGATGGGCGGCGCGACCGTCGGCATCGGACTGCTGCCCACGTACGCCGCCATCGGCGTCTGGGCGCCGATTCTGCTGGTCACCCTGCGTTTCGTCCAGGGGATCGGGGTCGGCGGGGAATGGGGTGGCGCGGTGCTGATGGCGGTGGAGCACGCCCCCGCCAACAGGAAGGGCTTCTACGGGGGTTTCCCGCAGATGGGTGTGCCCGGCGGCTTGATCCTGGCCAATCTCGTGTTCCTCGGGGTGTCGACGAGCCTCAGCGAGGACGCGTTCCTGTCCTGGGGTTGGCGGGTCCCGTTCCTGGCCAGTGCGCTGATGGGGCTGATGGGGCTCGTCATCCGGTTCACCATCACCGAGAGCCCCGACTTCGAGAAGGTCAAGAGCACACACCGCGATCAACGACTGCCGATCGTCACCGTCCTGCGGGAGAACCTGCGCGAAGTGCTGCTGGCCGCGGGCGCGTTCATCGGCATCAACACCGTCGGATACATCTTCATGGCGTACCTGCTGTCCTATTCGACGAAGGTCCTGGGCATGAGCAAGACGCTCGTGCTCGTCTTCACGCTGGTCGCCTCGTTCGCGTGGCTGATCGTCATCCCCGTCGCGTCGATGCTGTCGGACCGGTACGGCCGGCGCCGACTCCTCGTCACGGGCTCGGTGGGGCTGACCGCCTGGGCGGCCGCACTGTTCCCGCTGATCGACGTCGGGAACCCCGCGGTGATGATGCTCGCCCTTCTCGGCACGGCCGTGTTCATGGGCATCGTCTACGGGCCGATCGCCGCGCTGTTCACCGAACTCTTCAGCGCCGAGGTCCGGTACAGCGGCGCGTCGCTCGGCTATCAGATCGGATCGGTTCTCGGCGGCGGGCTCGCCCCGACAGCGGCCGCCGCGCTGTACGCGAACTGGGGTTCGTCGGCACCGATCAGCCTGTACCTCACCGCGGTGACACTGCTCAGCCTGCTCTGCCTCGTCGCGATCACGCGGAAGGTTCACGCCGCCAGGTGATGCGGTGGCATCTAAGGCCAGCCAGATGAGCCAATGGGGTTCGCGTTGGTGACGACGCCATCGACAAAGGGCCAGCGTGCGAGCTCCATATTGCGAGTGCACCGTGCACCGTGCACCACGGCCTGCGATCGTCGCTCGGATCACGATCGGCGCCATCCCCTTGCCGTTCACGCGAGGGGATGGCGCCGAGAGCGAGGGCAGCACTTCCATGGCCTCGACGCGTCGGAGACAGCTATCACCGCGCCGAGATACCACCTGGGGGTTGAACATAGTTGCACGCCTGGAAGAGTTCGGTCGCGCCGCCCAGGACACGGAAGTGATGGTCAGGATGGCGGAGTTCCATGTCACGGGCGAAGCTCGGAACACCTCGTTGATCGCGGACTCCAACGACCGTCACATAAGGACACATCGGGGATTCCACTCAGAGACAGTGATCTGAACACAGCTCGAAAACGGGTAGTCGGTCCACAGCGACGTTGGGAACAAACCTCACTCGTACGGACTCAGACGCACATCCTGACAAGGTCCCGGTGACGAACGAGTACACCCACGGCCCGTCATCGAGAGCAACGATAGCTATCGTCACTGGGACGAGTTCTCCATGGCAGCCGTCGACTTCACGATGTACCACTCTCGACGAGATGATCGCCCCTGTTCCAGAAGACGCGATGGATTCGAGTTGAGAGCTGCCGCATTGAGAGCATGCCGCCATCAACGGTGCGAGTAACGTCCCACATTGCCTGCAGACCAGAATCAGGAGGTCCGATCGAACTTCTGCATGCTTCCGGACCGCGGTTTGCGGAGTCACTGCGCCATCCGCCCGCTAGATGCATTGAGCACTGTTCTCATCGCGAAGCCGAAGCAGTACGGGTCCTCGAGGAGCCAGTCAGGTGTGCCCGCCACAGTGAATACCGGGGGCCCACCGAGAGCATTGCGAAGTGAAAGATAACTCGCCCCTGGGATGATTCGGTCGTTTCGCCCGCGCACACGCTCACGCCGTTGTGAGCCAAACGGGACAACGCGCGATAATAGCTACGGGGCGTAGATCCCCAACCGTGCAGGAAGGTTGTCGTAGGACCCGCGCCGGCGACGCGATAGGTGACGTATCGATCGTCGGTAATGACATGCCGCCAGCGAATCGCGGGCGGTCGATGGTTCGTCGGCGGAAGCGCGAGCAATCGGCCAGGATGCGAAGCGGCGCTGTGGAGATACCCTTTCGGGTGCTGAGTTGATCGGTGGTACATCGTGATTACCCTGGTCGAGCCCGATCCGGGGTGATCGCGCTAGTCTGCCGAGAAAGCGAGTATCGCGCATGCATTGGTGACCGAATGCGGTTGGTTCAGAAACGGATTGGCGCGAACAGGTTGTTGTTCTTTTGTCGCGAGCGACGACGCTGGACAACTCTGTGCGGCCATTCAGAGCCGCTCAGCCTAGGGCTAATTGCATGAGGTCCCGCGCCCGAGAGCGTACTTCGAATCCCATCGACAAGCCGAAGTGAGGTGACTGCCGTTGTGTTGACGAGTACTTTTGATCAGTTGTCGTGGATTCCCGGTCAGCGTACCCACCTGACCTGGCGATTCGATAGGTTGCGCAACAGGAAAGTGAACGTGACGCACATCACATAGTGTGTCCGTGCCAATCCTCTTGCCTTTCCCGTGATCGGCGCGTTGCGGCGCAGCGGCCTTGGAGACAGACCACGGGAGTTCACACGCCCGCTTGGACGGGTGCATGTTCAGCGACGGCCGTTGACACCGCTGAGGAAGTTGTCTCGCACCGACTGACGGACGCAGCACGGTCGGCGAGAAGCTGGCGACGATGACCGGCCGCTGTAGCCCACGTTTGCGTGAACGCGATGTCATCGCGCAACATCAAGGACCTGCTGCGACCGCACCGGCCGACCTTTCGTTGGGCTCGCCCTCCGTCGCCTATCTGTGAACCTTCTGTCGCGCTGGCTTCGACCTGGCAGCGTTCCGATTGCCCAGACCGGCGGCAAGGTGGTTCACCAAAGCGTCGGCGCGGCGGCTGAGGTCCATCTGGTCGGGCCACACGGCCACCACCGATGTTCGCCCCGCCTGCGGATTCAGTGGCTTCATAACTACTCTTCTACCTTCGAGGGTCGTCACCGAGTAGTAAGGAAGCCGCATCAACAGGCGGTATCCGAGCCCTCGGGCGACGAGCACCCGCACCAATTCCAGATTGGGAACTTGTAGGTGCAGGTTCGGTTCGAGGCCGCGTTCGTCAAAGACTCTGCGGGTGTTTCCAGCGCTCGGTGCGGTGTCGAGCATTATCAGAGGTTCTGGTGCGAGGTCCGCGAGGTCAATAGCAGGTTGTCCTGCCAACGGGTGATCCTCCGGCAGCACGGCGAGTACCTCCGTCTCGTAGACCGGGCGCCGATTCATCCCGTCGGGGACGTACATGTCGTAGACGATCGCCACGTCGAGCAGACCCGCCAAGAGTGCCGGCCAGAGTTCATCGTCGGTTCCGATATTCACGCCGATCTTTACCTTGGGGTGTGCGCGGGCGAACCCGTCAAGGACCGGTGGCATCATCGTACTCGCGAAGCCGGTATAGCAACCGATCGTCATTGGACCTGACATCACTCCCCACTCGGCCGCGAGCTGGCTGACCAGCTCGTTTGCGTCAGTTACCAGGATACGGGCGCGGGTAGCGACGAACTGGCCGGCTGGAGTCAGCTGCAGGCCCTTCGCTTTGTGGCGTACGCAGAGTTGTTCTACGACCGCCCTTTCGAGTTCAGACACCGCGTGTGAGAGCGCCGACTCCGAGATGTGCAGTGCGGACGCGGCCGCGCTGAGAGTGCGGTACTCAGGCAAGGCCGAGAAGAGCTCCAACTGCCTGAGCGTGAAAGACGACATGTTCTTCGATCCGTCCGCGGAATATTGACTATTTTATGCAGTTTACTAGCGCTTCTCAGTGATGTGGAATGACAACATCACCGCGGTGATGCCAGTTACACAATTCTCGGGAGTCGAATGATGACCAGCCTATCCACCCCCTCGCACGCCTCGGGCCTAGAAGCGTGTCCGCTCGTCTCTGCGCACGAAACCCCTTTGGGTGCAATAGTAACCGGATCGCGCTTGTCGATCGACACAGCACAGCAGGCGTCCGAAGCGGGGGTACCACCGGCACCGACAGCAGAATGGGTCGTACCGGGCAACTTGGCCGCGGATCCATACGCCACCTATGCGCGACTGCGCCGGGAGTCACCGATCTCCTGGGTACCAACTCTGAACAAATATCTGGTCACCAGTTATGCCGAATGCCATGCGATCGAGCTGGATCAAGAAACGTACACGGCTCAGGTCAGAGGCAGCGGCGCGACGATGATCCGTGCGCTCGGTGAGAACCCGATGCTCCGCAAGGACGACCCCGAGCACGCCGTCGAGCGCACAAGCGTCAATCCGACGCTGCGACCGAAGGCGATCACGCAGGTGTGGGCGCCGATCTTCGAACGCAATGCCCGCACGTACCTCGATGCCCTCGCCGATGCCGGTCCCAAGGCGGCCGAACTCAACCGTGACTATGCCGCGCCGGTGGCTTCCCAGAATCTGATTGATCTCCTCGGGTTGCCCGGTGTCGAGCCCGAGCGGATGCGCCGCTGGTCCCACGCGTTCATCGCCGGCACCGGCAACCTTCTCGACGATGCCGACATCTGGGCCGCCGCAGACGACGCACGCACCGACGTAGACGAGCTGCTCGACGAGCTCATTCCCTTCTATGCAGGCAACCCGAACAATTCGATCACCTCAGCCCTGGTTGCCAGCGGGCTACCGCGGAAGGCGGTGGCCGCGAACGTGAAACTAGCCATCACCGGCGGCATGAACGAGCCTCAGCACCTGGTGACGAATATGGTGTGGGCGCTTGACCGACATCCCGACCAGCAACGGCGTGTTCTCGCCGACTCCGCGCTGTGGCCGGCGGTTTTCGACGAATCCGCCCGCTGGCTCTCCCCGATCGGCATGTACCCGCGCGAGACTACCCGCCCGGTAGTCCTCGGAGGCGTCGCGCTGCCCGCCGGAGCACCCCTCGGGGTGGTCGTCGCCTCCGCCAACCGCGACGAACATCACTTCGATGGAGACCCCTCCGCGTTCGACATATGCCGACCCAAACAACCCCACCTCGCCTTCGGCAGCGGCGTACACCTGTGTGCCGGCCACTGGGCCGCCAAAACCTCTATCGGCCAGATCGCGGTCCCGATGCTCTTCGAGCGATTCCCAACCCTGCGCGTCGACGACCGACGCGAAACAAGATGGGATGGATGGGTATTCCGTGGACTGACCAAGCTACCCGTTACCTGGGAAAACTGAAAGGCACCTTCGATGGCCAAGATCACCTTCCACCACACCAACGGACACACCGACACCGTCGACGTCGATACGGGTACCTCATTGATGCGCGCGGCGGTCACGAACGGTATCCACGGCATCATCGGCGAATGCGGCGGCCAAGCGATGTGCGCCACCTGCCACGTACACCTGCGCGAGCCGTACCTCGACTCCCTGCCTCCGATCAGTGAGGACGAGGACGAAATGCTCGACTGCACCGCCACCCCACGTCACGACACCCGCTCCCGCCTGGGCTGCCAGATCGAGGTAACCGACAGCCAAGCTGAGATCGAAGTCGACATCCCTGAAAGCCAGGTCTGAGCGTCGTGAAACACATCGTCATCGCCGGTGCAGGCCATGCCGGAGTACAGCTAGCGGACTCGCTCCGTGGCGAGGGATTCACCGCACCCATCACGCTGGTCAACAACGAAAACGGGCTGCCCTACCAGCGACCACCGCTATCCAAAGACTTCCTCACCGCTGGCGGATCCCCGCAGACACTTCCACTCAAAGCACGCAAGTTCTTCGCCGACAACGACATCACGCTGATCGAATCGAATCCGATCGTCCGCATCGACCGCTCCGCATGCGCAGTGCAACTGGCCAACCAGGAAACGTTGAGCTACTCGGACCTCGTACTCGCGATCGGAGCCCGCAATCGAAGCCTCCCCGTTCCGGGAGCACAGCTTGACGGGGTCCACTACCTTCGCACCGCCTCCGAGGCGTCGCTGCTGCATACCGCCCTCACCACCGCGCGCACCGCAGTGGTCATCGGTGCCGGGTTCATCGGACTCGAATTCGCCACCGCAGCCCGTACCCGCGGAATCGCCGTCACCGTGATCGAGCATGGGCAGCGTCCCATGGCGCGTGTCCTATCCGAGGAAATGTCCCAACACTTCGCATACGCTCACGCATCCGCCGGGATCCGCCTCGTCTTCGGCGAAGCGATCAACGCACTCGAGGGCGACAACTTCCGCGTGTGCGCCGCAATAGGCCAGAGCGGCGAACGCTACCCGGCCGACATAGTCGTGATCGGAATCGGAGTCGAGCCGAATACCGAACTAGCCACAGCGGCAGAACTTTCAACTCGCAACGGGATTGCGGTCGATCCCTACCTACGCACGAGCGACGAGCACATCTGGGCCATCGGCGACTGCGCCCACTTCCCCTGCACCCACGCCGGAGCACCGACACGGCTCGAATCAGTCCAGAACGCCGTCGATCACGCCCGAGCACTGGCCCGAACACTGAGCGGCACACCCACCGAATATCACCAGGTCCCCTGGTTCTGGAGTCACCAGGGGCCCCATAAACTCCAGATCGCCGGCATCGCCGGCAAACTAGATGACTCCGTTGTCCATGGCGACCCACCGAATGGGAAGTTCTCCGTTTTCCGCTTCCGCAATGGCGCGTTAACGTGCGTCGAATCGCTCAACAGCCCCGCCGTGCACATAGCGGCACGGAAGATCCTCGCCTCACCCTTGCGACTCACCCTCGAAGACATCGCGATCGAGAACTTCGACCTCCGCCGCCTCGTGAAACGGCTACCAGTGACCTAACCCCCCACCGAACTAACCACGCCGCGTTTGTACCCGCGCTCCTCCCATGTCACTTAGCCTGGAAGCACCGATTGGTATGAGCGCGTGAGAGTGTCATAAAAGCGAAATGCCCTGTCGTAGTGGAAGAATAAGACTTCTCAAGGGTCAGATTC
>NZ_JBHWUE010000125.1:0-25423 GCF_042738615.1 Rhodococcus sp. NPDC059968 | reverse complement strand
GTGTGGCGGTTCCACGCCTTCTTCACCACCACCGACCCCGACGAGGTCGGTACCGTCGCCGCCGACAAGACCCACCGTCAGCACGCCGTCATCGAACAGGTGCACGCGGACCTGAAGAACTCCGCACTCGCCCATCTGCCGTCGAACTCGTTTTCGGCGAACGCCGCCTGGCTGGTCTGCGCGGTGATGGCCTTCAATCTCACCCGTGCCGCCGGCACCCTCACGGCTGACCCGAAGCTGACGAAAGCGACCACCGGAACCCTCCGGCGCACCATCGTCTCGGTCCCCGCGCGCATCGCCTCTTCGGCCCGACGGTTGACGCTGCACCTACCGACCGACTGGCCGTGGGAAACAGCGTGGAACACCCTGTTCGACAGAACATTCGGCCGCAATCACCCGATCATCGTCTAACACCCGCGACACCTGCCCGCCCTCGACGCGAAAGCCCCAGTGGAACAACCCGACACGCAGGTCGGACGATCACCCACGCCCGTAACCTCCTCGTTGCCGCACAACGAAACTCAGCACGAATACATCAGTCGATCGGTGGATCTAGGCTTACGCAGCACCGTTTCTGGAAGCTCTTCCTACATCAAGCTCCTTTCAACGTTCGTGACACACACGGATTCAGGCTTAGTCGACCGGATGCCGTATCTGGTGGACGGTCGGTTCCGTATCGGCAGACCGGGCGAGGTCATGACCTCGCAGGTGCTGTACCGCACCGACGTCGAGGTGTTGCACGAACGGGGCCGCGTCATCGTGATCGGGACCGGCGACGACCTCGACGCCCTCACCGGCGCAGGCGGACTGCGCCCCGGTGAGCGCGTGCGCCACCTCCTCGAGGAGGACGAGGTCAAACACAGACCGTCGTCGGTTCGGCGCCGGACGATCTCATCCATGAGCGTCGTGCCGACGGCATAGCGGGCCAACGGCAGTGGACGTGGTCCCGAAGTGCGTGGTGTTGGCGCCACTGCTCAGCTTGAGGCCGCGGAGACTGGGTTCGTGCTCAGCGCCACCAAAAGCGGTACGGCACATTGGTCGACCAGCTCGTTGATGTCGTGCTCGTCGAGCTTTCCTCGTAACAGGGTTTCGTGCCGCAGGAGATCCAGCGGTAGCGCGACAGCGCGAGGAGGGATGGGCACCGGGCCAAGTTCGCCGCGTTCGCGGGCCCGTTCCAGAATCGGCGTCACCATCTCGGTCGCCCGCGCGAAGAGGATCTCGCGCATCGTCTCGGCCGCGTACTCTTCGGCGTCGGCCAACAGGCCGAGTATGGTCTGCCGAGTCTGCTCGCGGAAAAAGGTGCGACCGGCACGCATGAGTTGATTCAAATCGCCGGCTAAGGATCCGGAGTCCGGCACGGTGAAAATCGGCTGGCCTGTGGTGGTGATAGCCGACAGCACCATCTCCGCCTTGGTCGGCCACCGGCGATACAACACTGCCTTGCTTGTCGCCGCAGCTGCGGCGACACCTTCGAACGTCAGTCCCGCGTAGCCGCGGGCGGCGAGTTCATCATGGACCGCCTCATGGATGGCCGCCTGC
Organism: Rhodococcus sp. NPDC059968; assembly: GCF_042738615.1. NCBI lineage: Bacteria > Bacillati > Actinomycetota > Actinomycetes > Mycobacteriales > Nocardiaceae > Rhodococcus > Rhodococcus sp. NPDC059968. Next base: position 23,884 of record NZ_JBHWUE010000125.1, on the reverse strand, counting down.
AGATCCTCGCCCCGTCGCCGCGTGTTACCCACCACACCTCCCATACGAAACGTTGCGTTTCCTATGAGGATACCTTAGCCTCTCGAGAAACGTAGCGTTTCTTAGGAAGGTGGTCGGCATGGCAATGCTCTCCTCGCCCGGGTCATCCTTGACACCTCGTCCGGGTCCTCGCACGATCATGTCCTTGATCCTCGGTATCGCGGTGCTGCTGGCGCTCATGGTCATGGCTTTTGCTCTCCCCGCCTCGAACTCGGCACCCCACCATGTCCCGGTCGGGGTGGTCGCTCCCTGGGTGCAAGCTCAACAACTGGCCCGCGGACTCGACGGTTTCGAGGTCAGCGAATACTCGGATGCGGCTGCCGCACGCGAGGCGATCGAGCATCGCGACATCTACGGAGCGGTGGTGGTCGACGGCAGGAACGTGACCTCGATAGTCGCGTCGGCCGCCAGCCCCACGGTGGCTGCCCTGATACCGCCCATCGGTGACCGCGTTGCCCAGTCCGTCGGTGGCACTGCCCATGTCGAGGACATCCGGGCCTTTCCTGCCGACGACCCGAAAGGCGCCGGGCTGGCAGCCGGCGCACTCCCACTTGCACTCGGCGGCTGGATCGGCGCCATGGCCATCATGTTGTTGGTAGCCACGCCTGGAGCCCGCCTCCTCGCCGCAGCCGGCGTAGCGATCGTCGGGGGCCTGGCACTGGTCGCGACCCTGCAATACGTCATCGGCACCTTCGATGGAAGCTACTGGATGACCAGCCTGGCCGCGATGCTCGGGATCGCCGCCACCTGTCTAGCGGTCCTCGGCCTGCGAGAGCTGCTCGGAGGCGCCGGCCTCGGTGTCGCCGCCGTGCTGCTCATCTTTTTGGGCAACCCTCTGTCCGGCCTGTCCAGCGCACGGGAAATGCTGCCGACCCCCTGGGGAAGCATCGGGCAACTCCTGCCCCCAGGTGCCACCGGCTCGCTACTGCGTGACGTCGCATTCTTCAACGGCCACGGCGAAGCAACCCCAGTGATCGTCCTGCTGTGCTGGCTGCTCGTCGGCCTCGCGCTGTACCTGACCGGGATCTGGCGGTCACGACGCGACAATGAGACCGACGACGACGTGGTCCACTTCGGTCACCGAAGCGTCCCGGATGCCGATGCAATCGCTCTCCCCAACCGCCCGCTGCGTCGCACCATCGACCTGCCGAGCGAACCGACGCAGGTACCGGACTACTCCGCCGTCTCCGACCTCGACCTCGCCCTCCTCGAGCAGGAGTTCACTGCCGGGCAGGACCCCGCGCCCATCGGCTCCGCCGAGTGGGGCCTTGGCCGGCACCAGGCGCCCGCCGACCAGCAGCAGCCCTTCGCGGGGCTCAGCGCCGACGCCCGCGACCGTCTCCTGACGATGCTTCTGCCCAAGCCCGAGGAGACCCTCGAGGCGATCGACGAGGCGGAGCGGATCCGCAACGAGGTCAACCGGCTTCGTGACGACCTCAACGCCAAACTCGTCGAGTTCGACGCCGTGTGGGATCGCCTGCGCGAGCTGGGACTGAGCGAGGACCAGGTGGCCGGCGTCCTCGGCGGCGGGCACGTTACCGGCAACGGAATCCGCATCCGCATCCGATGACTGAGATGACCGTTCAGTTCCACGACGCCGTCGTCCCGCCTGCGTACCTTCTACGCACAAGGGGTGGCGGCGTCCTCGCTCAGCTGACCCGCTTCACGCTGGTCGGCACGTCGAGCAACGTGCTGTACGCGCTCGCGTTCTTCACCCTCGACGTGTACGGCTCGTTCCTCGCCAACCTCGTCGGCGTCGTGACGAGCACGATTCTCGCCAACGAGTTGCATCGCCGCCTCACCTTCCAGGCCGCCGACCGGGTCCGCTGGTTCGTCGCCCAGTGGGAGGGCGGCACGCTCGCCCTGATCGGGCTCGGTGTCAGCTCGGCCGCCCTCGCCCTCCTGCACTGGGCCTTCCCCGCCGCCGGCGGCATCGTGCAGGTCGCACTCGTCATCGCCGTCAGCGCCGTGGCCGGGGGCATCCGGTTCCTCGCCCTGCGCGGCTGGGTGTTCGCCCCCTGCCCCCCGCGCCTGACTGATAACGGACGGGCTTTCCGGTGGCCGTCATGATCGTAGCGGCGATGTCGCCGAAGGCGAGTTCCTCCGGACCGGTGAGATCGGAGCCGGACCGACTCCGCGCGGCACACCCCGTGACCGGAGACGTGCCGCAGCAAACGATCACGACTTCCTTCGGCAGGAGCAGGAAACCGCTGTCGCTACTTCTTCTCCCCCGCCTTGCGTGTCGTGAACGGCAGCACGAGGCGGGACTGGTGGGCGGCGTCCCGGTAGATCTTGGGGGCGACCGGGCGGCCCACCGGAAGACGGAAGGCATCCGGTGGCAGCAGCGCGTTGTGCGCGTCGGCCAGCGGTTCGTTGTTTCGTGAGCTCCACCGTCAGACGGTGACCCGGCTGGAACGTCGCGGCAAACGGAAAGAAGCGCAGCACATACTCCTCGATCTTCCCGGGCCCGACCGGCACAGCGCGGGTATGCGGGCCGTGCAGGGTGCCCGGTTTGCCCGATTTCGGCCTAGTTTGAATCATGTTGGTACTCATTATCGTTCGAGAACTGATTGCTGATAAGCATCGATTGTTTGCCGTCTTGGCCGTGGGTGCGCGTCGGCCCGACGTCAGCGTCGCACCTCGGCATAGAACCGGCCCAAGCGGGCGACGTCCGCGGAGATCCACGCAATGGGTTGATCCCATCGAGCTCGCCTGTCACTGGGCCGCGCCCTCGGTGTTCTTCCGTGAAGGAGTTCGCTGGGGTGCAAGCGAGAGAAGTGGCCGAGCTGTGGTTCATCATCATCGTCCTCCCGGATCGGTCTTCTCGTGGGGAACCGAGACGGCCCCCTTCCTGAGGCCGTCGGTGGTCCGATCGCCGCTTCTCGCGTGCAAGGTCGAGGCTGTCCGCCCTGCGGTGATGAACCGGCAGGCTGCGCGTTGGGAGGTCATCCGCCTCTGATCTGGGGCCATCTGGTTGCGCGGGCGGCAGGGCCGCGGTCGAGGTGTCCTCCGCCGACGTCCGTCACGATTCGGTGGCGTCCGCGGCGAGGGTTGACGCTGCCCCGGAGCGGGACCTACCGTTAATTCATCTTTCGATGAATTACTGCAGCCCGGCTGCCCGTCCTGGGAGTGCCCATGCGCGCGATGATCGTCAAGGAATTTCGTGAACTACGGCGCGATCGCCGCACCCTCGGCATGCTCGTCGCGTTGCCGGTGTTGTTGCTGATCGTCTTCGGGTTCGCCGCGAACTTCACCATCTCCACGCTCGAGGTGACGATCGTCGGCCCGAACGCCCAGGTGGTGTCCGACCAGCTTGCGGCCGACCCGCAGGCGGCGCGGGTTCTGCACCTCGACACCGTCGATCCCGCGGGCACCGACGCGACCGCACGCGCCGCGCTGCGCGACGACGTCGCCGACCTGGCGATCGTCACCGGAACCGGGAAGCCGATGGTGTACATCGACGGATCGAACCTCTTCGCCGCCCAATCCGCCAAGATCGCCGTCGCACGGATGGGCCCCACCGTCGACTCGGAGGTGCTCTACAACCCGGACCTGAAGACGTCCTGGGTGATGGTGCCCGCGATCATCGGACTGATCCTGACCTTCACCGGCACCATCATCACCAGCATCGGCCTGGTCAAGGAGCGGGAGGCCGGAACGCTGGAACAGCTTGCGGTGATGCCATTTTCGCCGGCAGAGGTGATCATCGGGAAGATCGCACCATACTTCCTGCTGGCCGCCGCCGACATGGTGGCGGTGACCCTGCTCGGGATGTGGATCTTCGCGGTGCCGTTCAACGGCAACGTGCTGATCTTCGCTCTGGGGGCGGCGATCTTCCTGTTCGCGGTGCTCGGGCTGGGGGTGTTCATCTCGACGATCTCCAAGACCACCGGCCAGGCGATCCAGGCTGCGATGATGGTGCTGCTGCCGCAGGTCCTGCTGTCCGGCATGATCTTTCCACTCAACGCGATGGCTCCCGGTGTCCGCTGGATCGGGTACCTGCTGCCGCTGACGTACTTCACCAAGATCTCGCAGGGCGTGATGTTGCGCGGGGCCGGCATGAACACCCTGTGGGTGCCCATCGTGGTGTTGACCGCGATGGCGGTGGTGATTTTCGGGGCGGCGGTCTTCCGACTGAAGCGGTCCATCGCACCGGCGGGCAGGGCGGTGGTGCGCAGTGCCGGGTGAGAGTGTCTGGGGCGCCGCCGCGGTGACGGTGCACCTGGGGGGCCGGCCGGTGCTGGACGCGGTGACCGTCGACATTCCCCGCGGGCAGGTCACCGCGGTCGTCGGCGGGGACGGGGCGGGCAAGACCAGCCTGCTCGGGGCGTTGGCGGGTCGGGTGCCGATCACCGGCGGCACCGTCACGATGCCCGCCCGGGAGGACATCGGGTTCCAGCCGAGCACCTCGGGGGTGTGGCGAGACCTGACGGTGGACGAGAACATCGACTTCGTCGGCGGCGCCTACGGATTGAGTCCGGAGCTGCTGGCCGAGCGGAGAGAGCACCTGCTCGGCCCGGCCGGCCTGGGCGGTGTCGGCGACCGGCTCGGCGGGCACCTGTCCGGCGGCATGCGCCACAAACTCGGCTTCTGTCTGGCGATGCTGCACCGCCCCCAGGTGCTGCTGCTCGACGAACCGAGCACCGGTGTGGATCCGGTCAGCCGGGTGCAGTTGTGGCGGATGGTGGCGGAGGCGGCCGCGGCGGGCACCGCGGTGCTGCTGTCGACGACCTACCTGGACGAGGCCGAGCGGGCGCACCGGGTGCTGGTCCTCGAGGACGGTGCGGTCCTCGGGTTCGGAACCCCGGACGAGGTGATCGCCAGCGTCCCGGGCACGATCGGCACCGAACCGCTGCGTCCACCGGGCCCGCGATCGGGCCGGGCATGGCGGCGGGGCAACATATTCCGGGTATGGAATCCGTCCGGGCACCCGGATCCGGACCAGCAGACCGATCTCGAGGATGCGGTGATCGCGCTGATGCTGGCCCGGAACGAGCAGCGGGGGGCCGGGCATGGCTGACCAGGCGGCGATCGACGTGCGCGGGGCATGGCGGAGCTTCGGGGCGTTCACCGCGGTCCGGGAGATGTCGCTGCACGTGCACCCGGGGGAGATCGTCGGCCTGATCGGCGCGAACGGGGCCGGCAAGACCACGCTGATCCGGATGATCCTCGGGCTCGAGCCGGTGGACCGGGGGGCGATCGACGTCTTCGGTGCGCCGCCGTCGCGACGCACCCGCCGCCGACTCGGCTACATGCCGCAGGGCCTGGGCCTCTACCAGGAACTGTCGGTCCGGCAGAACGCCGGGTTCGTGGCCGAGGCGTTCGGAATAACCGCGCCCGCCCTGCCGGACGCGCTCGAGACGGTTGCTGCACGTCCGGTCGGGGAGATCGGGTTGGGCCTGCAACGCCGACTCGCGTTTTTCTGCGCGCTGTCTCACCGGCCGCTGGTCCTGGACGAGCCCACCTCCGGCGTGGACCCACTGGCCCGCACCCGGCTGTGGGACACCATCCACGACCAGGCCGACACCGGTTGCGGGGTGCTGGTGACGCCTCCAGGAGGCCCAGCAATGCACCCGGCTGGCGATCATGTCCCACGGCGGGCTGGTCGCGCATGGAACGCTCGACGACATCGTCGGTGGGCAGCGGGCGATCGCCGTCCGGGCGACCGAGTGGGCCCGTGCGTTCGACGCGCTGGTGGCGGCGAGGTTGCCGGTGACCCTCGCCGGCCGGGTGGTGCGGGTAGTGGGAGTCGGGGTCGCCGAGGTGCGCGGCGCACTGGATTCGGCGGGCATGCAGGCGGAGGTGACGGAGGTGCCCGCCACCCTGGAGGAGACCATGGTGCTGATCGACCGCGACGCGAAGATCGAGTCGTGATGGCGACCGGGCGGCACAGCGGGCGGCGGCCGGGAAAACAGGACACCCGGGACCAGATCCTCCGCGCCGCCAGGGCGGCGTTCGCCCAGTCCGGATACGACGCGGCGACCGTTCGCGCGGTCGCCGCATCCGCCGGGGTGGACGCGGCGTTGGTGCACCATTACTTCGGCACCAAGGAGAAACTGTTCCTGGCCGCGATGGACGCCCCGATCGACCCGCGGCGATACGTGGACACCATCCTCGATGGACCCGGTGACCGGCTCGCCGAGCGGCTGCTGCGCACGGCGCTCGACCTCTGGGATTCCCCGGCGGGATCGGCGGCAGTGGCTCTGCTGCGTAGTTCGATCGCACATGACCGCAGCGCCAGGCTGCTGCGGGAGTTCCTTCTCAAACGGGCGCTGCAGCCGATCGCCGAGTCCGTGGAAACCGACCCGGAGCTGGCCCGGTGGCGCGCGAACCTGGTGGCCACCCAGCTGATGGGGCTGGCGTCGATGCGGTACCTTCTCGCCCTCGAACCGCTGGCCTCGGCCCCACACGAGCGGATCATCGAGCTGATCGCCCCCAACCTGCAGCGGTATCTCACCGGCGAACTACCCCGCTAGACCAGACAACCCGGGCAGGAGCCCGTCACCTCGCCGGTATGACGGACATCCTCGGGCAGGCGTCCGTCAGGACATGCGGGCACGACCCACCTCGGCGCGATGCCATTCCCTATCACGCCGACCCAGCCACCGTCCGGCTGCACCTCGACGACCAGCACTACCTCCCGGAAGACCCGCCACGACCGGATCGCCGCCGCAATCACCGGTCGGTTCGGCTGACACCCTCGACGAGATCGCCGACATCACCCTCGCCGCCGACGAGGTATGCACCCAGCTGGTCACCTCGGCCCGGCCCGGCTCCGACCTACACTGCACCGTCACCACCACCGAACACGGATTACGGATCACGGATCACGGATCACGATCGCCGCCCGCGTGGACCACCCCGGCGTGCCGAGGCGGCAGGGCATCGGGTGGCACGTCCTCGAAACCCTGACCGACTCGCTGTCGGTATCGGAGACCCCCGCCGACACCGACCCGACCGGGTGGGACGTGGCCGTCGACTTCGTCAAACACCGCGCAATCGAGATCGGGCTCGCCGAAGACCTCGGCCAACCGGCCCTGACGTGCCCAAGCGCATCCCGGTCAGCACGCCCTGGTTCGTCTGTATGAGGTCATGTGTCGCGCACTGACACACCGCACACGACCCGGACGCAACCGACGTGCCGACACGCCCTCCGCGCCAGTGCCGGAACGACCCGAACACGGTCAATCCCAAAGCCGGGCAGAGCCCCAGCGGCGCACCGGCGCAGGAGCAGCTTGGACCGCGAGAATGCGTCGCGGCAGGACGCCGAGCCGATCGCCGCGCCGGATTCGGCGACGGCGGGGAAAACCCCGCCGGGGTCCGTAGGGAGGATCCCGGCGGGGTTTCGGCACCGACTCCCATCGGGGCGGGCGAGGCCGGGGCAGGGGAAGGCACCGGTCGACCCTAGGCGAACCTTCCGGCCACGGGCGAGCGGCACGGTTAGAACCCGCCAACGCGGTGACGAGTCGGCTCCCGGCCGTGGCCCACCAGGTTTTGCAGGGTCGAGGCATGTATCCGGTGCCGAACCGACCACCCGATAACGGATTCCCCGCCGACGACCGGGGACCCGAGCTCACCGAGCGGCAACGCCGCGCCGTCGCGGTCACCGCCACCCAGATCGCCGACGAGGTGCGGGTCGATACCGCCCTGTTGGCCGGGCGGGAGATCGACAATGCGAGCACCGGGTCGGTGCTGGCCGAACTGCCGCCGTGCACCTGGACGCGGCAGCCGGCGGCGGCGGCGCCTGGCGCAGGCATTCGACGACCTCGCCGCCGTCGTCGCCGACGGCACCGATCCGGAACCGACCTGCACCGGGGGAACAGCTGGCGCTGCACATCGTCGCCGTCACCGCAGGCGGCCGGCACCTCGACGGCGACCTCGACGGCGACCTCGACGATCTCCTGCACGAGGTCCCGGCCCATCCGGACGACATCGACTGGATCAGTCCACTGGACTTCCTGTTCGAGGACTACGACGTCCTGACCCTGTTCGACCCCGAACCAGTCGACGGGGTCAACCTCGACGCCGTCGACTGGTTCGTTCCGTTCGAGGACCACCGCGCCCGCAATCCCCACCGCAGATACCGGTGCTGACATACCCCTCCCGTTGAGCAAACCATCGAGAGGGTATCGGGGTATCGACATCGCCCGCACCCCCCGGATACCAGAGTTTTCGGCCCGGTTTCTGTGTCAGCGGTGCCCCCGGTCGGCGCTCCGGTGCCCTGATCAGAGGCTGTGCACGCGCTGCGGACGGCACCGGCGGCAACCGGCCGGACTCTCGCGCACGGAGCTGGCCGTCTCACCGCGATGGGCGCGGCCCTACTTCCGTCGTTCCGTACTCCTCGTTCCCTCGACCTCGAGCTCGTCACCGTCGCGGAAGACCAACTGCCCTTCATCGAGGAGAACCGCCCAGCGGCGCGGCAGAGCCCAATCACGCCCGTACGACCGGGACACCGAGTCGATCACCTCGCCGTGATCTTCGACGATCACCCCGCTCTTCTGCGGCCTCTGATCCGCGGCGAGCGCCGGATCGGGCGAATGGTGTGTCGTCACCCGAGCGCCCACCGACCACGAGGGCCGTACCGCGGTCTTCTTCTGGGGCTCCATCGGCCCATGGTTGCGCATCCCGCCGTCGACTGCCACACGGTCCACCGTTCGACGGTGATTGGTTACGGCGAGTTAACCGTCCCCCGAGAACCCGCCGCGGCGTCCTCCCGACGCGTCGCCCGCGCGGCGACGCCGGAACCACCACCCATGCTCGCCGAGATCGCCGACCGCAGCAACCAGCCACTGACCCAACAGAAGCCAGGACCCGATGAGACCCGCACCATCCATGCCACCGATCTGCAGTGGCACTCACTCGCCCTCTGGACTCTCGAGTAGGAAGGCTCGACAACCCCGAACCGACCCTGAGCGGGTCGAGCACCGAACTCGCCGCCGCGGCCACCGGGATCGACCGCCGAATTAGCTCGAACCCCACCCAGAACACCGCCACCGCCCCCGAGGACGTCGATCTGCCCCAGATCGAACACCCCCTCCGCGGCGCCGTACACCGCCTCGCCCGCGGCTGACCCCCTCCTGCTCACAGCGGGGTCCGATGTCGATCTCTCGATCGCGGGTGAATCACAGACACGCGGCTTCCGGAGTTCGGTGCGGGTATCCGGAACTCACTGTGGCATCTCACTCAGCGCCCGGCCACCGGTGGCGCGGTGCCGATGTGTTCGGGGACCAGGACAACGGGACGGCGGCCGTGGTGGATCAGGTGCGAGGACACCGACTCCCCCAACGCCCGCTCGAGGACGGACACCAGCCCTCCCCGTGCGCTGCCGATGATGATCATCAGGGCGTCATTCGCGTCGGCGATCGTCGCCAACAGGTGCGCCGGGTTGCCCTCGTGGGAGTAGTAGCTCCAGTTCCCGGGCAGCGCAGCGAGCATGGTGCACGCCTCCGTGCGTTCCCGCTCGACCGTCTCGACGATGCGCCGTTCCCAATCGTCCCGGTCCGGTTCGACCGGGAAATCGTCGAGGTCGACGACGTGGGCGACATGCAGATACGCGTGGAGCGGGACCGCGAGGCCCATGGCGAAGGACAGCGCCTGATGGCTGGCGGGATACCGGTCGAACCCCACCACCAGATGGCACGCCGGCTCGGTCGCGGCCGCGGGTCCGTCCACGCGCACCGGTTTCCGCTAGTCCCGCACGCCTCCCCGGTCGGGGGGCTTCTTCTTGACCATCTGCTCTCCTCACCACCGGCGGCCATCGGAGGCCGGCCCCTGCCGGCGCCGATGGTCTCACTGCTGCGGCGCCCAGCGCGCTCGCCGCACCGGCTTGGGGGTACCGCCGGTGTTCGATCGGCGCACGGTCTCGACTCCCATGGTGCTGAAGGTGGTGTACCCACCACAGCACCCGACACCCACGATCAGCCGGATCACCGCGGAACGCCGTGCACACACACCGGCCCGATCCCGAAACCCACCAAGGCGCCACCCGGTGAGAAGCGGCCCTCGCCCATGGGAACCATGAGCCCCGCCGGTGACCGATCAACGCGTCGACGAACCGGGGGGCACCCCCGGCGCTGCCCACACGCGCAATCCATCGAACACCGGCGAGGCGACTCGGCCCGCCGCGCTCCACCCCGGAACAGCGGCATTACCGGCAATGCCTAGCATTTCGATGCCATCGAGGAGACGCCAGGCGTCGGCAGCGATACCGGCCGTGGTGGCGACCAGGCAGGCAAGCACCGACGGCGCACACGCTCCCGCGGTCCAACAACGGTGTCCGTCAAAATGGGTGTGTTCCCGCGGGTTCGGGACTGGCCCAGCGGGTGACATTATCCTCTGTTTCACCACCCGGGGTGAATTGAGTGTTGAAGTGATCGGGCACGTCGAGCGGAGGAGACCGCCATGACCACAACAGCACCGGATTCGGCGCTCTCCGCGGCCGAGTGCCTTCGCCTGCTGCGGCCGGTTCCGGTGGGGCTGATGGTCCCTCACCGAGAACGCGGTGCCGGTGCTGCGTCCGGTGACCTTCGCCGCCGTCGGGGCGAAGTCGTCGTCCCCACCGACGACGAGTCGTTCGCACGTTTCGACGGGGAGTTTCTCGCCTTCGAAGCGGGGGACATCGATCCGATCACCCGAATCGGATGGAGTGGGACTGCCCTCGGCCACGCCACATACCTGTCCTTCGCGGACGCCGTGGCCAGATTTCATGACCGGAACGCGGTCCCGTGGTCGATCCATCCCGGCGACTGGACCCTCATCATCGACATGGATACGTGTCTGGCCGCCACCTCACGCTGATACGCCGCGACGGTGACAACCGATGAAGGACGTTCGAATGGCACGGGTCGTCGGGATACCGAACCCCGGCTGGCCGAGGACCGAAACGACCCGGCCACACCGGAAGCGACCGACCACCGCGGAAGACCGGCCGGTCCCGCCGCGACGAAAGGTGGTTGTCGGCACCAATCCCACTGTCTTACAGCGCAATTCGTCCTCACTGGACCCGATAGATACCGATACGCCGCCGGGGTGCGCTGTGTCACCGGCACACACCTCCCGCCCGCTGTGCGCTAACGCTTCTCGCCTCGTCGCGGTCGGCCGGCCCGGCTGTGGCCTCAACGGACCTGACCGCGATCGTGCCCGGGCACGATCGCGGCGCGCAGGAAGAACCTCCGAGGTGGTGACGCTATTTCGGTTCCGAGAGTCGGACGCCGGGAGCGGGATGCGCACGCCACCGGGACGAATGGCCCAGACGATCCGCGGACCTGTTGTCGAGGCGGCCGTCGCCGCCGAGCCGGCCCGGCGTCGACGATCCGGGCGGCACGACCAGCGCGATGTTGGTGTTCTCAGACAACCTGGTCGGCATCGCCAACGCACGGTCGGCTCGGACATCGACGCGTTCTGTCGGCATGCCCGGCGGAACCGACCGAGGTTCTCACTGCAGATAGTCCTCGACATCCCGGACGGGACGGGCCTTTACCCTGCCGGGATCCTGACCGGCGGACCGGCGGGCGTGCCGTTGGCGTAGCAGATCCCAACACTGATCGAGTGCGGCCTCGAGACGCCGGATCTTGTCTTGCTCCTCGCCCGGAGACAGCTCCCCGGCTTGTACGCGGGAGCGCAACTCATGCTCTTGCGCGACGAGAGACCCGATGCGCTCGAGTAGTTCCTGTCGGTCCATCACATCTCCTTCGCTGCGTTCCCTCTCCGAGGCCCTCTGTGGAACCCGATCCGCCCGCCCCCGCCGCAGCCGGGAATCTCAGCTGCCGCCGACACCGAGTGCGGTCAACAGCACCAGCACGACGGTGACGACGGCGAACAAACCGTGCCCGGCCACCACGACAACCGGGAAATGCTTCTCGGCAGGCACCTGCTCGGTACCAGCACCAGCAGTGGTGGCGGGTGCGGTGGCCGGGACGGCCGTACGGGCCCGGTAGCTGGGGATCCAGCGCCCCAGCATGATGAATCCGAGCGCCGCGACGGGCAGCAGCACAATGAACGCCACCCAGGCCAAAGAATCGGTGTCGGTGAGCAGGTAGATGATCCACAGCACCAGCCCGACGACCGCCAACGCGAAGTGCCCGAAGATCAACACCGGCGGAAAATGACTGGCGCTCGGCCTGCGGGGGCCGCCCTTCGCGATCCAGACGCTCAGCAAGTAGAAGCCGCCCACCGCGGTGAGCAACCAGGTGATCAGTGCCGCGATACCCATGATCGGTCTCCTCAAATGTGGAACACCCAAGTCGAGCGCTGTGCTCGCTCAGCTTTCGTATGCGGTGCTGCCCGCGGCGGTGAAACCCTCGGCCTGGGTGGTTTCCTCCGCGACACGCACCCCGTAGCGGTAGGCGAGTTTGCCGCCGAGATACCCGGAAACCCCGAGCAGGCACAGGCTCACCACCGACAGCGTGAGCGGGCCGCCGGCGACGGCCCCAATCTGGCCGTAGCCGGCGCGGCGCCACACGAAGTTCACGGCGTACGCGGCGGTCACGACGATGTTCAGGCTCATGTGGATCAGCCCGATGCGAAACGCCCGGGTGCCCGTGGGGATGGCGAACAGATCCAGCAGTCCGACCATCGCGGCGAGAACGGCGCCGATCACCCCGATCGCGATCAACCACACCGAGCCCGCGGTCAACACGGTCGGGTCCTCGACCAGGTGGGAGGCGATGTCGAACACCAGACTCGACACCCACGCGCCGATCGGCACCGTCACCATGATCGGGTGGAACGGATGCCCGTAGGGGCCGGCCAGCGCGGCATTGACGGGTTGTTTGGCTTGGTGCAGTTGCTCGGACATCGCCGACCTCCTACCGCACGTATTTCACCAATAAATCCTGGTCTTATTCCCGACCGACGTCAAGACCTCTCCGCGTTCGAACCGCACCATCACTTCCCCCAGGTCATCGGCGTTACCGTGGAGGGGTGAGTGCGCGGATCGAGAACACCGACGCGAATGCGGCGCCCGCGATCACGGCGGTCGCCGCGTTGGCCGATGATCTTCGTCGCCGCATGTACGGCTTCATCCGGGACGCGCGCCGACCGGTGAGCCGGGACGAGGCCGCCGCCGCGGTCGGCATTTCCCGCCGGCTGGCGGCCTTTCATCTGGACAAGCTCGTCGACGCTGGACTTCTGCGGGCCCGCTACGAGGCCATCGGCGGTATCCGCAAGGTCGGTCGGACACCCAAGGTGTACGAGCCCACCGACGAGGACATCCGTGTCAGCATCCCTGCCCGTCACCCCGAGCTGCTCGCCGACATTCTCCTCGACACCGTCCTGACCGACAATGAAGACGGCCACGCCAGAGAGCGGGCGATGCAGGTGGCCGCCCGACGCGGCACCGAACTCGGCACCGCCGCGCACGACCGAAGCCGACCGGAAAGACTCGACGCCGAGCGCACGTTGACCGTGGCCGAGCAGACGCTCGCGGCCAGGGGGTTCGAACCGGTACGCGCGACTCCCACCTGTCTCAGGCTGCGGAACTGCCCCTTCCACCCACTGGCACGCAAGGCCCCCGAACTGGTCTGCGGCCTCAACCACGCCTTCCTGACCGGCTTCCTCACCGGCCTCGACACCCCCCAGGTGCAGGCAGTCCTGGCACCACGGCCCGGGCACTGCTGCGTCGAGCTCCGCGCGCACACCCCGACCCCCACCGGCGACGAGATGTAAAAAAAAACAGGCGTCGAGCACTACTGCGGTAGGACCTACCGGTGCATAACGGAGCAGCGAGAAGACTATGCAGGCCAGTGGCAATGCACCGGCTTTGCCCTGCAGAAACACACCAGACGGGAATGATGTTCGAATCCTGTCACGAATGAGGTCAACGGGTCGGTCAGAGCGAGCGACCATTTCCCAGCGTCTCTAACAGCTGCCCGTTGATCGATCGGTGATTCCCTTCCGGATCGAAACGCCCGAGGGAGAATCCATGTCATGAGCTCGCACGACGACGATCAGGCGATCCGCGACGACGCGGCGCATGTTTCCCCGCCACCGGACAGCGTCACCGAGCGCGTCGCTCCAGCACTCCGTGTCGCTCTTGTCCGGGCCGAAACCCGACTGTCAGACCGATGCGCCTCCAAGGCCGCGACCGTCGAACGACAGGATGCAGCGATCAAGGCGGTGAACCTCGCACAGGGAAACCTGAGCAACTTCCTCGCGGCCGACACCGCGCATCCCGACAGTCCCACCTCGCAGATCGACTACTACCGGTTCGCGTACGCACTGATCGACCGGATCGCCGAGGCCCGTAAGGCCGGAGTCGACATCCGGTTCGGCGAGATCGAGATCCGGCGCTGAACCTCCCACGTGAACATCCCATCTCTGCGACGCAGTCGACGGCGAAACACCTGACAGCCAGCACACCCGGCCCACCACAATGAGCAGCGAAATGCCTTGAGGTACGCGGCAAGGGAGGACGACGCCCGATGACGAACTCCACCGTTCACGAGCAGTTGCTGCACGACGTGCAGGATCGCACCACCGAGATGCGCCGGTGGTTGGACACCGACAACAACAGCGAAACGCTGATGGCCCACCTCCACGACGAGCCGGTCGACGTGGCGTGGCTGCGCACCTATCAGCGCCTCAACCGCGATCTGATGTCGGCGGTCGGAAACGCACAGGAGCAGTTGCCGCGACGTCGATGAACGCCGACCCGCACGGTGCGCTCGAACGGGTACGGGACGCGTGTGCGGTCCTGTCGAACCTTCATGCACACCGAACACACCGGGGTTCCCGCAGTAATTTGGTACGACACCTACCGGCAGCCCACCGGACTGATGGATGCCGTGCTCGGGGCGCGAACGGCAGGGATACCCGAGCACGTCATCTACGACAGCACGTGAAACATCAGCACCCGACCTGCGATAACCCAGTTAGGGTGGGGTCGTTTCCCTTCGAGAGGTGATCACCATGGGTTCCGCTGGTATCGACCTCAATCTGGCCTTCGCCGCGTTTCCGCACTGGCTACACGTCATGTTCGGCCTGAACGTCCGCGTCTGACAGAAGGCTCACATCACCGGCCCCGCAACGGCTGCCTACATCGGCACCGGGGTCGGCCCGAAACTTCCCCACCGCCGTCCCCCACAAACCCAATCCGTCCGGCCAACACTCAACAGGGGCGTTGCGGGCAGACACCGGAGGCGCAGGAGTGCCGGTAGTCCATCTCGTTCTTCAGCGCCCACGAGAAACAATTCCTCACCTGAATTTAGCTGAGGTGGAACGACTTACGCGGTCCGGCATGATACACAGCGTCACATGCAAGTGCGGGCGCTGCCGTCGGATTGGCGTACCGGCAGGAGGGATCGCAGTTCGAAAAACTCTGCGGTATCGATGCCTGTGTCGTCGACGCCCATGGCAGGAGACTGTGACGCTTTTCCTGCTGGCCGCCAACTGCTCGGGCGACGTCTCCGGCAGCTCGAGGGGATCGGTGGCTCTGGGCATGGGGACGCGGGAACGGAAGCACGCGTCCGCGCCCCCGCCGCGGAGATCTCGCCGGTGGCGATGATGTCGCCGACGGCAAAGCAGGGACCGGTGCATCGCGTCGGTCGGGCAGCGACGAGCTGTTCGTGCCCCCACCAGTTCGACGGCGCGGGCCTCGCCCTCGGGGAACGGGCGCGGGGTGTTCACCGCGGCTTGGGCCCAGCGGACGCCGCGGACAGCCCACACCAGCCCGCTCCGCCAGAGGAAAACACTCCCGCGGCCTACGGGAACGCGCCGAAACCGAGGTGACGCCTGTACGGGCCGTCGGAGGGCGAACTACTCTCGCGCGCGTGACGCGGTCGCCGCAGAGACGGGGCGTTCCCCGGTCGGCGCAGGCGGTTCGGGGGCATCGGCCGGGGGTACGGCCGCCCAGTGGGCGTCGTCGGGCGGGCAGATTTCGGCGGTGCGGTCGGCGACCGTGCGGACGATGTCGGTGAGCGTGCCGGCGCGCAGAGCGCGACGCTGATGGACGGCGCCGTTGCCGTGGTCCAGGACCCGCGCCACCGCCGCCCGGGTACACGCGTAGTCGCCGGTGTCCTCGAGGGCGGTGCGGACGTGCGCGAGAAGGAGGGCGAGCAGCCGGGCTGGCGGCACCAGGTTTTGGGAGGTCGGGTCGATTCCGTGCCCGGTCAGACCGTCATGGGCGGCGCGCCAGCACGCCGCCCGCAGGAGGTCGTCGCCGACGGGCCGGGCGAGATGCCCTCGCCGGAGTTCCGACAGTGCGGTGGTGACCAAGGCCCGGACCAGGACCGTGAGCAGCACGGTCTCGTGCACGGTGGCGGGGACGTCGCTGATGCGAATCTCGATGGTGGGCAGATGCGCGGACAGCCGCACGTCCCAGTAGACCATCGCCGGATCGAGGATGCTGCCGCAGTCGAGCATCGTCGCGACCGCGGCGTCGTAGTGTCGGGCCGACCGGAAATACGGTGGTGGTCCCGCGCTCGGCCACCGCGCCCACAGGATGTGCCGCCAGCTGGCATATCCGGTGTCCACGTTGGCGGTGATCGGCGAGTTCGCCGTCAGCGCCAACAGCGAGGGCAACCAGGGCCGCAGGTGATTGCGGACCTGCACCGCCGTGTCCCGGTCGGGAACGCAGACATGGACGTGGCAACCGCAGATCACCTGCTCGGCCAGTGCGCCGAACCCGTCGGCCATCCGCCGGTACCGCGGTGTGTCGGTGATCGCCCGCGGCAACGGCCCGAGCACGGGAACCTCGGTGGCGAGCAACCGGGTCCCGGACCGGGCGGCCGCGGCGGCAGCGAGGGATCGGGCCCTGCGCAGCTCCCGAACCAGATCGGATATCCGCGCGCAGACCGGGGTGGCCGTTTCGATCTGGCACCGGGAGAGTTCGAGCTGCAGGTCGATGCCGTGCGCGGTGCCGGCCGCCGCCACCGCGGTGTTGGTCAGGAGCGGGACGCCGGTGTGGGAGTCGACCAGGATGAACTCCTCCTCGACCCCGATCGTGGGAGGGGCCCCGGACGCGGCGCATGGGGCCGAACCCGCGGGACTCGACGGAAGAACGGCTGCCCTCGACGTCGACGGCCCGGCACCCGGGCTCCGCGGCGTTGCCTCCATAGAATCAGCGTTGCACGCCGGTGCGGGTGTGACCAGGGCACGGGAGCTCGCCCTCCGGGCGGCCGTCGACGTGCCGACCGCGATCACCATCGGCGGCGACCGGTCTGCGACCGACCCGCACGGATGCGGAGGGTGTGTCGGCACACCGGCTGCGTCCGGGTCCGGCGTGGTGTGGCGTGTCCGGGAGCTGCGCAGCTGCGCACGAGCCCGCACAGGGTGGACGACACCTGTGGCGTCCCTCCCGCTCACCGGCGCCGACCCAGCCCTGCACCGTAGGGTTCGACAGGGGCCCTTGCTGTACGGATCCTCGGGCGCCAGTTCGCCGCCGAAGTCCTTGCCCACAGTGCGTAGAAGGAGGACACCGCGATGACGAGGTCCGGTTCGTTCTGGGATGGGGTGGAGGGCCGCACCCCGATGCCGCCGGCGGCGCGGACGCTGGGGTTCGAGTTGATCGATGCTCACCCGGCCGCGGGGACCATCACGGTGCAGTTTCAGGGCACCGCCGCGTTCACCAATCCGTTCGGGCACGTCCTGGGCGGCTTCCTGGCGGCGATGCTGTACGACACTGTCGGTCCGGCACTATTGGCGACCCTGCCGGCGGGGTGGTTCATCGAGACTCTGGATCTGCACTGCTACTTCGCCGCCCCGGCCCGGCCCGGGCGCTTTGTCGGTCGGGGGCGAGTGGTCTCGCGTGACGGCGATCTCGCCACACTCGACGGCACGTTGATGGACCACACCGGCACCGTGGTGGCCACCGCCACCGCCACCGCCAGGGTTGTCCACCTCGACGACGGACCCGAACGGTAGCCGCCCACGCCTCAACACACTCCGAACAAGCCTCGACCCTCCGGAAGGCCCTCATGGTGGACGACCCCAGAGAACCGCGCCCACCACACAAATCCCGGGATTCCAGCAGCGTTGCGCACGTCGAGGACACCAACCGCAGGGCTCGAGGTAACGATCGAGTTTTCGGGTGTCTGGACGTTTCTGTGTCATTCGGTTCAGTCGCCGGTGTCCGCCGCACATGGTGGACGTGTGACCAGTAGCGCAACCGGCGCTATTGCTGTAGAACGTAAACAGGTACATCGGTTTGTGATGTAAAACACACCCAATCGTGACATTACCACCGCTTTACCTACATACCTGCACCGCAGTTCCGGGGGCAGGGTCCGGTCCGCCCACCGGGGCGGTCCGATTCCGAGGACGAGAAGGGGACTCTTCGCGGATGTTGTTGCCGATGGCGCCGACCGATTCACTGTTCCTACTGGGCGAGTCCCGGGAGCATCCGATGCACGTGGGCGGGCTGGCATTGTTCACCCCACCGGACGGGACGTCCGCCGCGGACCTGCGCGAGATGTTCGAAACCGCCCTGACCGGCGACCGGGTGACCCCGTTGTTCCGCAAGCGGGCCCGCCGGTCGCTGACCTCGCTCGGGCAGTGGGGCTGGGACACCCTCGCCGATCACCAGGTAGACCTCGGGCACCACGTCCGGCGGGACGCGTTGCCCCGGCCGGGCGGCACGGACGAGCTGATGGCCCTGGTATCGAGGCTGCACGGCACCCTCCTCGACCGCAGCCGCCCCCTGTGGGAGATGCATCTGATCGAGGGCCTCGCCGACGGCCGCTACGCGGTCTACACCAAGATCCACCACGCTCTCGCCGACGGCGCCTCCGCGATGAACCTGTTGGCCGGATCCCTGAGCGCGGACCCGCACCGGCGGCACATGCCCGCCCCCTGGCAACCGCAAACCCACCTGACAGCGGTTCCCACACCACACGAACCGGTGCAGCCGATGGATTCCGCGTCGGGTGGGGGCCTGTCGGCCGCCCTCGACCTTCCCGGGCTGGCGCTGCGCGCCGGTCGCACCGTCGCCGGCGAGGTCGCCGGGCTGCTGCCCGCGGCGATCAACACCCTCGACCGGGCCGCCCGCGGCACCGGCGGAGCGGTTTCGCTCACCGCCCCGCACACCGTGCTCAACGGGTCGATCGGCGGCGCCCGGCAGGTCGCCGCCCGCACCTTCCCACTGGAACGAATCCGGTTGCTGGCCAAGCACGCCGACGCCACCGTCAACGACATTGTGCTGGCCATGTCCGCCGGGACCCTGCGTGGGTACCTGCACGCCCGCAACGCATTACCAGCCGACCCACTGATCGCGATGGTCCCCGTCTCGCTGCGCCCCACCGACACCGAATCTGGCGGCTCCGCCGCCGGCGGCAACCGGGTGGGGGTGCTGATGTGCAACCTCGCCACCCACCTCCCCGACCCCGGACACCGCCTCGAGACCGTGCGCGACTGCATGCGCGAAGGCAAGGCCGCGCTGCGCGAGATGAGCCCGGCACAGGTGCTCGCGATGAGCGCCCTCGGCGCCGCCCCGCTCGGGATGGAGCTGCTGCTCGGCCGGCGCGGCCCCTTGCGTCCTCCGTTCAACGTGGTGATCTCCAACGTCGCCGGCCCACGAACCCCCCTGTACTGGAACGGGGCCCGACTCGACGCCCTGTACCCGCTGTCGATCCCCACCACCGGTCAGGCCCTCAACATCACCTGCACCAGCAACGACGACCAGATCGCCTTCGGCCTCACCGGATGCCGAAGCACCCTGCCCGACCTGAACCCGATGCTCGATCACCTCGACACCGAACTCGACACCCTCGAACGCGCCGTCGGCCTGTAACACCACAGACCCGAACCCAGGAGACCCGAACCACATGAACACTCCCACCCCAGCGGCACCGAACCCGACACCCACCACACGACGCACCGGGCCGATCAGTACCGCCGAGATCAAGACCCGCATCGAGGCAATGTTCCCCGACGACCGACACCGGCCCCGGCCAACCCGTTGAACACACCGTTCGCCCCCACACCGAAACGGCACCCGAGAGGACCTGGAACATGAATACCAACGTGCACTGCTGCTGGGATTGCTCGCCGGAAGCCTCGGCGGCACCGCAGCTTTGCAGACCTTTCTCGGACGAACCGGCAGTAAGCGCCGCACACGGGGTGCACCCTTCCACCCGAACGGCTAACCACCGCGGCGATCACCTGCCCGTGCACGGTGCGGGCGCGTCGACACACCAGCGGATCGACTGTAGCTGCGAGCCGAAGTACCGGACGGAAAATCCTGCCACACAGTTCTATACGATTCCCGCGCGACACTGGCCGCCCTTCTCACTTCCCCCGACATGGCCCAGCGCCCCGCCCGCGGACGACGAGCCGGGCCGCTCGGGTGTCCCCGCCCTCATGCACGCAGCCGACATCTGGCCTCATTCGACATTCGCAGTGTTGACGCGGCCGAGGACGTCTCCTCGCTCGGCGGTGAACCGACGTTGTGCAGTGCCCGCGAAGAACCGATGTCAGTGAGCGTGCCGACCTCAGTCCAGTCTGCCGCGGTCCGCCGGAGACGGTGAATCGACTCGTTTGCGGAAGCAATCGCGGCGATATGCGTTCGTACGACTCGTGACGAATCCTATTCCGCAGCTTGACATCAGAACTGTTCACCGCCACCGAGGCCAGGTCGAGGCCGACGGGCAGCAGGCCGGCCATCGCCGCCCCGGCACCGAGGGGGTCGGGTGCCTGTCCGGGGGGTGGCAGCAGTTTCTCCACCGCGGTCCAGGCGATGTCCTGGATCCGCCCGATGAGGGTGGCCAGCCGGATGACGTCGACGCCTCCCAGGATCGACGCCACGAGCGCGGCGATCTGGGTGTACCCGGTGGGGTCCGGGATGACCGAGAGCACCTGGGAAACCCAGCGCAGATCCACGGCCGCGGCCATCTTCACCAACGGCGCGAACTGGTTGTTCAGCTCCCCCGCGACCTGGTGCGCACCGTGGGCATCGAGCGCGGCAACCTTCTGCGGCAACACCGTGAGGTTGTTCAGAATGCCGGGCACGTCGAGAGCCGTCACCCCGGTCGCGACATTGAGCACCTGATCGACGACCGTGGCCGGTTTCAGCACCGACAGCACGGTCGACGCCGCCCCGACAGCGCATCGGCGGGAACCGATGTCAGCGGGGCGAGGTGACCGCCGAGGGTGGTGGCCGCGGCCGACAGCTGCGCCACGTCCCCCGATGCGGCGGCCACGGTCGTACTCCCCGAATCGGCCAGCTTCCCCGCGGTGTCGGCGATCGTCGTCACCGCGTTCAGCGCGGCGGACAGATCGGATGCCCCGGCCTGGGACAGCACCTCGGCGGCGCTGTATTCGGGGCTACCCGCCGGGGCGGCGGCGAGCTGCCGGGTAGCGGCGTGAGCGGCCCCGGAGTCGATCAGGTCGGCGATCGGGGCGAGCGTGGTGGCGATGGACGAGGCCGTCGCCGCGACGCCGCCGAGATTGACGTTCGGCTCGGCGAGTTGCTGCCCGAGGGCGGCGACAGCGCGGCCCAGCGCGGGCAGGTCGGCGCCGGAGAAGTCCGAGGTCAGCGCCGTCGCCAGCCGAGTGTCGCCGTCACCATTGCTGGTGTCGCCATTGTTGCTGGTGTCGCCGTTCGTGCTGGGGGTCTTGCTCAGGATCGACCCGAGCGAGCCCAGGAGTGGGTTGTCGCCCTTGCGGATCGAGCAGTACAGGTCGCCGGGGTCGCAGATCGAGGCGACCCGGCCGGAGAGTGTGCCCATGCCCTTCGGGCGTGGGTCGGCGATACCTTCGCCGGAGGTGCGAGGCCCGACAATTGCCGCCCCCTGAGTGCCGGCGCCGGGGTCGGCGAGCAGGCCGACGGCCAGAATACGGTCGGCCGGCACGGGCCCGTGGTCGTTGCCGATCTGAGAGGCGAGATCGCCTGCGGCGTCGGCGCCCTGGGAGTAGCCGGTGATCGTGAACTTCGTGTTCGTGCACCTGCCCGCGACGTCGGTGAGCACCGCCGTGGCCTTGGTGAGGGCGTCGAGTTTGCTGTCGGCGTAGGTGTGGCCGTTGTCGAACGCGCGCGCCATATACGGGAGGGTGTAGACCTTCGCCCGGTCCCCGTGGGCGGCGGTGATGGCGTCGGCGACCGGTGTGAGGATCCCGACAGGATGGGTGGGGTCGGCGGTCTCATCGGTTTCCCAGGTTCCGGGGATCAGCAGATTGAACGTCGCCGCGCAGCCGGTGGGGTCGGCGTGCGCGATCGCGGGGGCGGTCACCGCGCCACCGCCGGCGACGGTCGCACACGCGACGAGAGCGACCACGCTGCGGGCTCTCGAATATCTTGCGGGCATGGGCACCTCATCTGTCGCCGGCGAGCTCGGACACTCCCCGCGTCGGTGCGAGTCCCGTGTCGGGAACCGCCCCGGTTGGGGTGAGGTGCATACGGTGCCCGAATCCGGCTGCCGAATTCAACGGGGTATGGGGATAACCGCCCTCGCCGCCCTCATTCGAGGGTCGCCTACACCTACTACCCGGCCACCGCCGCACACTCCCGTAGCGTTGCGAGAACCGCTAGCTCCGATAGCAAAGCTGCCGCGATAGCAGTGCTTACCGACATAGCAGTGCGTTCTGCGACAGCGGTGCTTCGTGATCTGGCTGCGGAAAGCGTCACGTCCCCCGTGATTCGGTCCAGCCGGTGGTCAGATCCAGTCGATGTGGACGGAGTCGATGTGGTCGAAGTGGAATCCGAACTGGTCGCTGTACTTGTCGAAGCCCTTGTTCTCGGGGTAGTCGAGGGTGGCGTGCCGCTCGAGCAGTGCCACGACCCGGGCGTGATCGTCGTTGGCCAACGCGGCGGCGAGTTCGCGGGACTCCTCACTGCTGAACGGGGTGTCCGAGTTCGCGAAGTCCAGGGTGCGGACCCGGTAGTCGTAGCCCTCGTCGGCGCCGTTGCGGACCATGACACCGCCCCTGACCCGGATCACCGCTGTTTTCGGGGTTCCGTCCGGGCGCAACACGCCGGCGCGTTTCATGATGTCCTGCGCCTTGACGTTCTTGAGTTTCTTGCTGGCGTCGGCACGCAACTCGTTCGTGTCCCCGGACCGGTATCGGGAGACCGCGGAGCGAGACCGGCCGATCTTCGCGGCGACGGCATCGATGCCACCGAGTCGTTCGATCGCGGCGCGGCGTTGGGCACGCTCGAGGACATCCGGGTGCGGGATGCGGCCTTGCTGCGCCCACCGGCGCAGTGTGCGGTCCGATGGGGGTGTGCGGCCGGCATCGATCGCCGCCTGCCGCAGTCCCTCGTTCCCGAGTTCCGTGCGCAGTTGTGTGACGGAGACCTTGCTGGTCAGCCCGGCCAGTCCCCCGGACTTGACTTGCTTGGATTTTTCGACCCCGCTGGTCGCGGCGTTGGCGACGGAGACCTTGAGGCCGTCGAGACCGACCGCCTGCTGCGCCGGCTTGGTGGTGCGGGGTTTGGGAAGATGCAGTGCCATCAGACCTCTCCCTCAGAGAACTCGTCGTCGGCGAACGCCGCCTTGATCGCCAGGTTCACGTCGTGCACATCCTGCGCCGACGCCATGGCGGACAGGAGTGTGTCGGTGAGGACCACGTCCTTCTCCACCGACATCTTGCCCAGCGCCTCGCTCGCGTCGGCAATGTCCTCACCGCCGGCGAGGAGGTACACCCAGGAGTCGGTGACGGTCCGGACCGGCCAACGATTGTGCTCGCGGGCGATCCGCATCGCCACCCGGCGGCCGCGCCACCGGCAGTGCGCGATGATCGACGCACGCCAGAGCGGTTGGTGGTGATGTTGCATCCGTGTCGCGGTCCACATGTCCGGGTTGACCATCCGCCCGATGTAGCCCTTGTAGCAGGTGCCGAGGAACCGCTTCGTCGCTGCGTCGTCGGTGTCCACCGCGGCCTTGCGGGCCTCGCGCAGGATTTTGGCCCACTTGTC
>NZ_JBHWUE010000124.1:0-25556 GCF_042738615.1 Rhodococcus sp. NPDC059968 | reverse complement strand
CCGAGGACGCACTCGACTGCGCCTGCGGGCTCTACCTCGCCGACCCCACCGCCTGGCAACAACCCCCGACGAATTAACGAATCAGACCACTTAGTTTCACGAGCGTCGGCCTTGGACCGCAGGGGGTTGCCTGTCATGGCCACACGATGTCCGACAAGAGTCAGCATCGGTCGTGGAATCCCGACACCCTTCACCGGCATGCCTGTCACATAGCCTTCCTTGAAGAGATAGTTCGAGGCGTCGTACACCTCGTCGTCGCTGAGCGCCGACGCTGCCCACCCGACTTCTCCTCCGATGGCATCCGCGTCCAAGATCGGGCTGCGATAACCCTCCGTTGTCTTTGCAAGAAGCCAACGCAGGACAGCGTCACGAACCGCCCACTGACGATCGGTAGCTGCACTCACACTTCAGTCCTCCAGTAGATGCCGTTGATGCCTCCATGCACCATAGCCGTCGGCAAGGAATAGGCAAGTATCGAACTATTCTGCGCGTCTTAGCATTTCGGAACCGGTCCTCGTGTTGCAAGACGGTCGGCGCGGGAATAATTGAGGCGCAGGTCATTTCGCACTGGACTGGTGACAACATTCTAGCGATCCCGTCGTCACCGTCGACGCGATCCGAACCGGCCTTTTGTGCATGACTCGGTAGACGTGCGGTTCCCCCAAATCTGCCGCTGAACTGGACTTATTTCTTTAATTGGGTATGGTCGAGGCCAGTTCGCGGTTGCCGATTCGGAAAGGACGACAATGGCTGACAAGTCCGCCGTCAAGAGTTCAAAACAGTCTGCACGTGCTCTCAAGGAGCGCCGGGCGGAGAAGAGAGCGAAGGCCCTCGAATCGACTCAGTTCATTCGAAAGCGTAAGAGCTGACGTCATCCTGGAGCATCGCCACCTCCCCGCCATCCTCGCCACTGCCTGAGGGTTGGAATGTCGGCCCCGACGCTCGGCCAAGAGAAGAGCCGACTCGCCCATCACGGATTAGCAATTTCGGGTTCCAGCTACTTCGGGTGAGGACCTCGCCGGGCTTCCCTCCTTTCCGCTCGTATACCGAATCGGAAAAGGCTCAGAAAGCGCTGAAGAGTGTTCTGGAAACACGGCGTATGTCATTGGTCGGCATCCGCGTGAGACCTATCGGGGGGCCAACTTCCGGCGCTCTTTAATGCTGGGTGTCGGAGCGACTGAAACGAGTGGTGACGATGCGTGTGTTGAACGTGATGCAGCGACCGGTTCGAGTGGTGCGCCAATCCGACAGTATGCGCACGGCCGCGGTGCTGCTGGCCGAGTACGGGTTCGCGGCGGTGCCGGTGGTCGACGACCACGACCGGTTGGTTGGGATGTTGAACAGCGGAGACGTGTTGCGGGCCGGACAAGCGTGCTCGGAGACGGTGGGCGAGGTGATGACTGCACCCGCCGTTGCTGCGCCGATGTATCACTATTTGGCCGATGTGACCCAGATGCTGCTTCAGCAGGGACTACGCAGTCTGCCGGTCGTGGATATCGACGGGCGAGTAGTGGGCATCCTCAGCCGCAGTGACGTGGTGCGGTTGATGCTCAAACCGGACGAGACGATCGCTGTAGGCGCGCAACGCCGCCTCGACGACTATACCGGGGACGGACGCTGGCGCGTGACGGTCGTGGAGGGCTGCGTCACCATCGCAGGCCCGTTCGCGGACGAATCCGAACGCCGCATCGCGATCGCGTTGAGCAAGACCGTACCGGGGACCCGCGTCGTGTCCATTGCCGCTGAAGACTAGGTGGTGGTCCATGAGACACAAGCTATTGGCAACAGTGCACCGCGGTGATCACTGCACCGCGTGCGCGACGATGGTGCTTCGGCATCGCCCCGACGGCCCGAGTGATCAGTCCGCAGCCACGCCGACCTGGCTGTGGCCGAAGGCACTCTGATCGCGGCTCCCGTCGTCACGCTGCTCCGCACGCACGGCCCCCCGGCGCCGGTAGCGGCCCGAGGCCGAGAAAGAGAGAACGAGGAATGTATCGATCGCGCACGCCCGGCGCGGCAACCCATCGATCCTTCGCCCACGGCGGATCGATGAGCACCCGCCAGATCAAGGCCCATCTCGAGGTGATGTTCGCCCCCGAGACCGATCACGGCACCCGGCCCGGAAACGCCGGTTCAGTGCTCGCACACCGGCTCAGCGATGCTGAGTAGAACACGGTTGGGACTGCCCCGTTGCGCTCTCGGAGGACAGTGCCTGAGATCGCAGAGCGCCGGACACACCCCGCAGCACACGTGGGTACCGATCTCACCGACTGGCGCGGTCCCCCACCACGCCGACAGCACCATCGGGACGACCTCGGCCTGGACGACCACACCAAGGACCCTGACACCGACCTACGAAAACGACAGGAGCAACCATGACCCCCACCCCCATCACCACCACCCTCGACACCGAGCAGCAACGGATCGCCGGCACGGCACTACAGGGCACCGTCGTCGACCTGATCGACCTGAGCCTGATCGCCAAACAGGCCCACTGGAACGTCATCGGACCCCACTTCCTGGCGGTACACCCCGCCCTCGACGAGCTGACCACCGTCGCACGCAATTTCACCGATGAGGCGGCCGAACGCGCCACCGCGATCGGCGTCAGCCCGGACGGCCGCGCAGCCACCGTGGCCGCGGACGCGGGTACCACGGGATTCGCCGAGGGCTGGACACCCGACGCCGAGGTGGCTGAGGCGATCGTCGCGAACCTGGCCGCCGTCATCGAGCGGTTGCGGGCCCGCATCGAGCCCACCGAGAAGGCAGACCCGGTTACCCAGGACCTGCTGATCGGCACCACCGCCCGACTCGAGCAACTGCACTGGATGTGGCAAGCCCAGCGCGTGCAACCATCTGCCCAGCGCCGTCGGCTCGGACAGGTGCTCGTCACATAGCTCCGACAGCCGGTGCGCGAACGAGGACGCGCTGCGACGAACGCTCGGCGCCGGTGGTCTCGGCCTCAGTGCCGTAACGATCGCGCTTACATGCCGCACTCCAGTGGCCCCAGCACGCGAAGCCCGAGTCCGACGACAGTCCATGCCGGCCTCATGATCGGTTATGGGCCATTCCAGCAGCTGCGCCAGAGTGCGTGTGAGAACTCGAATTGGCTCGCCTGTGCCTCGCCGACAACCGAAGAAGGTCGGCTCCTGGTTGGGTCGATGATCACCAGATCACCGACCCAACCGGGAGCCCACAATGCCCATCATCGCCAATTTCGTTGTGCCCGTGGGCATTGTTGCGCGTGTACTCGTCGTCGGTCACCGCCCCACAGAGTGGGCGCCCCTCGAATCGCGATTTTCTGCACCGGGTGCACGGTAGGTGCCGTGGGACTCGACCCGAGAAGTAATACTGCCGTTGATCGTGGAGGGCATTCAGTACATCGTGTGCGGTGGCAGCGCGCGATGAAACTGCCGGTGCAGTTCTGGTCCACCGGGGCGGTGTATGCGGTCTTCGCCCTCAAAAGACCTGTGCACGAAACTCGCTGAGAATCTCATCGCAATGGTCTGCGGATCTGGATTTCGACGAAGACGTCTGCACTCGACAGGAGACCGGAATTCGCACGAGCAGGTTAGCCTGCGGGACCCGTTCGTCTCTGGCGACGGTACGTGAAAACTCGACTCGAGCCGTCATCGGTCTGACCTTCGGGCCGCTGGGGCGGTGCCGGCGCCATGCCCACGGTGCTTCCGTGCCTCGCCGAAGCGTCCGACGGTACGAATCCGCCCCGGTCCAGGTCGGAGCGGGTGTCACCCGGCGGTGGGGCCACCCCTCGACGCCCCATCGGTGTACACAGGGTCGGACGACACGGTGAATGCGGCCCGGCGTACAACCGATGCAGCGCCAGCAGGACGCTCGTGGAAAGACGCGAACGGTCGACGCTCACCGCGGCGGGCACGGTGGGTGTGTTTTCGTCGGTCCGCCTCGGTCATGCCACCCCACACGCCGTAGGATGCACCCACCGTCAGCGCGTGATCGCGACACCGCACCAGCACGGGGCAGACCTGACAGATCCGCCGGGCCCGCACTTCACGCCGATCGCGAGCGGAGCGCCGTTCGCCGTCGGGGGAGAAGAACACCGACAGATCGGCGCCGCGGCACGCGGCACGCACCCGCCATTCACCGGAATCAACGGTGACCGCCACCATGGGCGGATCCTTCGGGATCGACCACGGCGGATTCCTATCCATTGACACCACCGCCGCCGTCGCGGCGCGGCAGATGCGCTGTTGCACTGGGACGCCGCTCACGGCCACCGCGATCCGCAGACGGCCGCGACAGGATACGTACAGCTGCGGTAGTGACGCTGACGTGGCTACGGCGGGCCACATCGAGGAGAGCATCGAAGCCGGCGTCATGGCTGCAGGCGCGCTGCGCGGCCAGAACTGCAGCCGCGCCGGACAGCAACTGCGCGTCCGCACGCTGCGGCGAAGGCCCACGTCCGGACACTGCTGAGGTGTCGGTCGGCATGAGAGTCCTTTCGCTACATCGGGCGGTACGGCGGTACAGGTGGCGTCGGCGCGTGTCGGGCGATGTCTCGCGCCTCACTGTCGGCGCCGCCTGATATGTTCCGCCACTCCAGCTTCCATGAATGGAGATCCAGAGACCACCGGCCTTTACCTAGTCCTTACCTAGGTAAAGTCGGAGGTCGTGGGTGCGACCGTTGATGGGGTGCTCGGTTCTGTGTCGCGGACCACGCACATCGCCGTGGCCGATCTGCGACCCGACACTGATACGCGGGCCGCTTACGAGCGGTTCACTTCGGCGAAGGTGCGGATGTATCTGGCTGTGCAGGAATAAATCCGATGAAGGTCCAGGTCGCGGCAATAGCTGACGCCCTACCGATCGATCGGTCGCATTCCTTGGCCGAGCAGTGCCGACCGATGTGACAGTGTTTGTCGCAGTGGCCGACTCTGGCGCGCGGCACCACTCCGAACGGTGCGACGCATCCCCGCCGGTCGATCGGCGCGCTCTCGACCCGAGCGAGGAACCGGAATCGGAGCCCGATCGGCACAGCCTCCGCCCCACAGATCCTAGCCGCGAGGGCATGCACCATAGCCAAATCGGCAAACTAATAGGCGAATTCGCTGAGTCTTCCTGCATATCTTAGTATCTCAGGACGAGCGTGCGGTGATGCACGAGAATCGAGGTCGGTGTGGTCGAGGTTGCGGTGCGCATAGACATCGGGTGTGCGGCGGATCTGGTGCCCATCGTCGCGGCGAACATCCAGCGGGGCGTAGACCAGGTGTACCGCGCACACCAGGGTGCATCATCTTCCACGGTGCGGGCAGCTCTCAAACGCAAGTTCGGCAGGGCGATCGGGACAACGGCAATCGAGGTCCTCGCCGGGTGCATCTCGGACGGAAACACTCCGGTGATCAAGTGCTCGTCCCCGTAGCGATCGGGCCGGCAGACCAGAGGAGAACCCGAGTGATCTGAACATCCTGGTCTCCTCACCGCCACTCACAGCTGCAGCCCTGCACCGGCGCTCGCTCGGGACGCTCCTATGCGGCTGCATCCGGAAGACCAAAACCAAGAGCGGACTGGCGCCGGGGGGTAGTGATCAAACGGTCGTCAGCGACTGGCTGGCCACCGCCGTCTTCGGACTGGTTCCCGATTCGTCGCCATAGACGAAGTCGCCGGGATCGGCCTGAAGGTGCACCTCGACGTATTGCAGGGCCTCTTCGACACCACGGTGCCACTCTCCGAGCAGGCGTGTTCGCCCATACTGGTTGGCCCTGGTGGGATACTCGGTGCCGTGGGTCGACGAGGTCGGCAAGGCATTCGTCCGGGGCCCGCACGCACCCGGCGGCAGGGACCTGCACTTCAATTGGGCGGCACGGGATCCACGGCAGCGTCCGGACCAGACCCACCCCCATCGCAGGATCGCTCACCTCTGCCCTTCGCGGACCCCGGGGGCCTGGCTCCGAGAAGGATTGATCAGCCGTCGATGTGGAACACCGCACCACGGTCGCCGCCGCGGCGCAACACTGCCTGGATGGCGGCGGTGCCACCGATTCTGCCGGCGAGGACGAGTAGCAGCAAGACGACATTGAGGTTCACGGGACAGGTCCTCCTCGGGGTGGGCCAAGGTTTGCCGCCGGTGCGGATCGTGATGCGGTAGAGATCAGTTCGCTCGCGGCCCGCGGGTCGGCAACTGGGCGAAGGCGTGTCGGCGTTGCCATAAGCGAGCATCGCGGCGAGTGGGGTCTTGATCTCCGCGGTGCTGACCGACTTGGCACCGGCGAGCGTCGACGATGTCCTCCGGTCGGGTGTCACACTCACGGTCGGGTGTCACACTCACGGTCGGGTGTCACACTCACGGTCGGGTGTCACACTCATGATGGACGATTCCTGCGTTCGCCTAGAATTAATTGGTTGGCTCCGAGCGCAATCGGCCAGATCGCGGCATGCAGTCACCCGACGAGAAGGCCGCGAAGTCATTGCCGACCGTTACCCCCTCACCAGCGAACAATGTGCCCGCCGGTGAATCACGCGAACGGCGACGGCCGGCGAAACTGTGGATCGCGCTGCACACCTCGGCCGATCCTTCCAGCACCCACGTTACAATATGCGGAGCACCTTGACGTCCAATTGGCCTCATGATGAATCCTATTATCGCTCCGGCCTTTTCGGTGATGCACTCTGCCCGGCCGTCGCCGACATACGGGCCAGGCCGTACCGGTCGCGCACAAATGAAAATAGTCGACCGGCGGGTCCGACCTTCGCGACGGAGTGTGCGTACCCGGACACTCCCGGCTCCTACCTCGTGGCGCGACCGGACAGGGTGGCCTCGTCGGTGCCGGCGTGGTTTGCGCCGACGACGGCGCGGACCGCACAGGTTTCGCGCTCAAGCAAGTGCTCACGTACTCATCGTCGAGTGACCGGTCGAGCCATTCTCTCGTTCACTTCACTGCCGCCGTCGTCGCGGATGCCTCCGCAAGCGGAGCCGCCAGACGCCGACGCACCTTCGCCTCGTGAGCGTCGACCTTGGACCTCAGCGGTTTGCCGGCCTTGGCCACCCGACGTCCCGCGACAGTCAGCATCGGTCGTGGAATACCGATCCCCATCACCGGCACGCCTGTCACATAGTTCTCCTTGAACAGGAACATCGAGGCGTCAACCACTTCGTCGCGGGTGAGCGGCGAAGCCACCCACCCGACCTCTGCTCCGATGGCATCCGCGTCCAGAATCGGGCTGCGATAACCCTCCGTTGTCTTCGCGAGAAGCCAACGCAGAACAGCGTCACGAACCGCCCACTGACGATCGGTAGCTGCGCTCACATTTCAGTCCTCCAACTAGATGCCACTAATGCTGCCCTGCACCATAGCCATCGGTAGGAAATACGCAAGTCCGTGAAATTTCCTGCGCGCCTTGCACCTCGGAAACTCCCGGTGGACGACGGCACGACGACCGCACCGGGCGCAGCTGGGTCGGGGAGAATCTCGGATCGGGAAACAGCCCGCCGGCGCACCAACCGACCCGGTCGTCACCAACCGCGCAACACCGAGCCGCCGCGTTTCGGCCGCTGAACTGGACTTATTTCGTTTGTTGGGTATGGTCGAGGTCAGTTCGCGGTTGCCGATTCGGAAAGGACCGACAATGGCTGACAAGTCCGCCGTCAAGTGTTCAAAACAGTCCGCGCGGGCCCTCAAGGAGCGCCGGGCGGAGAAGCGAGAGAAGGCGCTCGCGTCCACTCAAGTCACCCGAAAGCGGAAGAGCTGACGCGACACTGGCGTCAACACCGCGCCCCGCCCTCTTCGCTGCCTGAGGATCGATGATGTTGCCCCGCGAACTCGGCCAACAGCCCAGACCCGCGCCCACATCAGACGTAGCAGCTTCGGAAGAGAACGGCTCGGAACGAGAAAATATCAGCCACTGCACTCTCTTCCAATTTCCTACAGCAGCGAAAACGGCTCACAAAACCCTGCCGAGTTCGATGGAAACACACCGCAGTTGTATCGGTCCGCCCCGCGTGTGACCACCCGATCGGGAGGCCAACTTCCGGCCTCTGACACGCCCGTCCCG
Source organism: Rhodococcus sp. NPDC059968 (assembly GCF_042738615.1). Lineage (NCBI taxonomy): Bacteria > Bacillati > Actinomycetota > Actinomycetes > Mycobacteriales > Nocardiaceae > Rhodococcus > Rhodococcus sp. NPDC059968. The sequence goes on along the minus strand of NZ_JBHWUE010000124.1, from coordinate 17,531 downwards.
ACCCCGCCGCGGCCGGGGCGGGCGTGTTCCCAACGAGTTCAGGGTGAGCGAGACAGGGGCACTCACACAACATCCGGTGAGATGACCGTCTCCCCTGCCGCCTATTGGTCGGCGCAGGAGTGCCGGATGCGTCGAGAATTGATGGAACAGAAATGAAACGTCCTGGACTCGTCACCCGTCGGCCGGACCCGACCTCGCTGTCGTCGAGGACACGCCGGGCACTGTTGCGGGTCATCCTGCTGCCGTTGGATATCGTCGAAAGCGCCGACCCGGTCCCGGTACCCGCGGTCGACGAGGTCGAACCGTTCCTGCCGGCCCGCATCAGCGCCCCCTCCGCGACCGGAGACGATGGACCGCACGCACAGTTGCTGGCGTTCCGGCACATCGTCGATCGCAGCAGTCCCCCGGTTACCTTCGGCCTCGCACTCGATGGACACCGCGCACCTGACAGCCCACAACGCCGCTACGTCGGTTACCCGGCAACGTGCCTGTCACTGTGGGAGGTACCCGGCAACGGGCTGGTGCTGGCCTGCGAGGAACTCACCCCCGACCGCGCCGGCAGTCTGATCGACCGGAACAATGACCCGCTCCGCGGCGGCGGTAGCGGAGAATTCTGGGCCGCCATCGAAGCATTTCTTCGTCCCTTCGGGCTGACGACCGAGGCGAGCCCGACCGACATTTTCCCGCGGCTGGACACCCGACTGCCCAGATCAGAGGTCTACCGGCCGCTGCGCAGCCTGACAATGCACGGCCCCAATTGGACTGAGCGGGACACCCTCGAGGGCCTGATCATCGAGGTCCACACCGACGGGGTCGATACGGTACGGCGACTGGTCGACGAACCGGGCACCACACCCTGCACGGGGGCCGCGTCCCGCTCCTACCGTGGACACTTGCGCTGGAACCGCGCCCCGCTCACCGACGGGGCGCCAAGCCTCGGATCGGGGATCGTGATTCGCGAGGACGCCCGAGCCCTCGCCATCGGCGCCGGTTCCCCCGCTACCGGTCCCGGCCATGTCGATCGGGGCACCCGTGAGATGCTCTACAGCCTCATCGGCTGGGTCGCCCTCCGCGCACAGCACTCGGCGGACCACCGCCGCGTACTGTCGCTGCTGCGCAACCGCCGCCAACTGAGCGAACGCGGCGCTCTCGCGGGCCTCGGCGACATCGCGGCGGCCCGCACGCGGATGATCGAGACACAGCTTCTGCAAGCACATCTCACCGATGCACACCGACGCCCGCCACGGATCGAATCGACACACCTTCGATCAACGCTGGTCCACCACACGGGGGACGAGATCGCGTTTCTGCATGACGAACTCGGCAAGCTCTGTGACAGTGCTGAAAGCTGTTTGCTGCCTCACGCGCTCGCCCCCGCCCGAGACCGGCGGTCCACGCTCGTATCGGTCGCGGCCGCCGGTGCGCTGTTCGTGACCTCGCTTCACGCGGCCGTCGCGGCGTCGCCGGAGGACTTGCAGCGCTGGGGGTTCACCGTGGCGGTTGCCGCCGCGATCGGCGCTGTCGCATTGCTCGAGGTTGTCGCACGTCGTCGCCCCTCCAGGACACTGACGACACCGACACCGGTTGCGGTACCGCGTGTCTCGCCCGCCGTGACACCTGTCAGGGACCTCGAACGTCGACGGCGGGAGTCGATCTTCCCATTCGAGACGCAGGTGTGGCGCACCGCTCCGAGTCGCAGCGATGAGACGCCCACGTTGCGAGAGTGCCTTGAGGCCAACAACCTTTCCGGCTTCGAACCTTCCAACCCACCGTTGGTGGCGGCAAGTTCGTCGTCCCGTCCAGAAGCAGAGTAGACCCGACCTTCAACAACGCCGGCACCGGCACGCTTGCGGACCGTATGTTCCAGCGTGACGGACGCGGCCGTTCTTATTGTCTTATCGTCAAAGGAATATTCGCGCGATGTTAGTGACCTCGTACCCGTCCTGGTGGCAGATGTTGGCGGTGTTGTCGGTGGCGGTGGTGCTGTCCACGGCGGTGGGTATGGAGCGGCAACTGCGGCAGAAGTCCGCCGGGATGCGCACCCATACCCTCGTCGGCCTCGGAGCCGCCTTGTTCATGATCGTCAGCAAGTACGGGTTCAGCGATGTCCTCGCCGAGGGCCTGGTCACGCTCGACCCCTCGCGGGTGGCCGGCCAGATCGTCTCCGGAATCGGCTTCATCGGCGCCGGGCTGGTTTTCGTCCGCCGCAACAAGGTGCGCGGACTGACCACCGCGGCGTCGATCTGGCTCACCGCCGCGATCGGGACCGCGTCTGGTGCCGGGCTGATCCTTCCGGCGGTGTTCGTCACCGGCTGCCACTTCGTCATCGCCTTCGCGTATCCGGTCGTCGTCCGTTCCACCCGGCTCGGTAAGTCCAGCCAGCACCTCCTACGAGTGCGTTACGCCGACGGCACCGGCGCACTCCGGCGCATCATTTCGGCCTGCACCGAGCACGGGCTCGCCGTTCAGGGTTTTACCACCCGACACCCCGATGCCGACAACGGCGGCGTCCTCACCCGCCTGCGCGACAATCTGGACACGGTGCTGCCACTCACCGGCAGCGTCGAGGTCGAACTCGAACTGTATGGAACCACGAACATGAGCGAATTGGTGACGCAACTTTCGTTCCTCGACGACGTCGCCGGAGTCCATTGCGACGACCCACCGGAATAGGGATCGTTGCTCGTGGCCAGCGTCGGTGCGCCGTTACGCGAACGCTGCACCTCCCAGGAGGCTGCCGGGACAACCCAGCCGTGGGTGTATGGCGCCTGAGTCACTGTGGCCACGCCGTCGAGGTGCGTGGATTGGGGAGGGTTGCTTCGGCTCCATCGCATTGTGAGGAATCGAGCCGGACAGATCGGCAATCCCCTTGCCGCGCGTGTCCGGCTCACATGCTCGATCACTGAGTAGCACCGCTTCCGTCGTCACGTTTTGCCGACCGTTGTCAACCGAACACCTGATACCGTACGTACAGTCCGTGAGTCACAACGCATGTGGGCGAATTCGAGCGAATTTTCGATGCATAGACGTGTGGATTTTACGACCCACCTGGCCATGAACGGGTGGACGATGCACTTCACATCGCGTGCGACGCATTGCTACCGGCGGTTATCGCCAGGTCCCGGTGGGCTGGCGACGTCCCGACTGCCCTATGCAGTTCAGCGTCGCACGGAGCCGAGGACATCCCGTGCGATCACGTTGCGCTGGATCTCGTTGGTGCCTTCTCCGATCTCGAGGATCTTGGCATCGGCGTAGAAGCGGGAGATCTTCGATTCGCGGATGTAGCCGTATCCGCCGTGAATCTGGATGCTGGCGCTCGCCGCTCTGTTTGCGGCCTCGGAGGCGTACAACTTTGTCATTGCGGCCGCCTGACCGAAGGGTCGGTCGTTGTCGGCGAGCCAGGCGGCCCGGTAGACGAGGCTGCGTGCCGCTTCGACCTCGGTCGCCATGTCGGCGATCTTGTGCTGCACCGCTTGGAATTTCGACAGGGACCGGCTGAACTGTTCCCGTTGGGTTGCGTGCCCGACGGCGAGATCCAGGGCCGCCTGAGCTAGTGACAGCGCGAGGGCTGCGACGCTGATGCGCCCGCCATCGAGCACGTCGAGGAACTGACGCAGCCCGTTGCCCTCCTCATCGATCAGGTTTTCGGCCGGGATCCAGCAATCGTTGAAGATCCATTCGCGGGTATCGATCGCGTGCCATCCGATCTTGCGGAGTGGCCGTCCGACGGTATATTCGTCCGTGCCGGGCGGCACGAAGAATGTCCCGTACCGCTTGGTTCCATCCGCATTGTTCCCGGTGACCGCAAGGATGGTGGCACCGAGACTGATGTCGGTTCCCGCATTGGTGATGAACATTTTCGCGCCGTTGAGGAGCCAGCCCCCACCGTCGGCGCGGGCGGGCCGTGCAAACCGTGGGTGAAAACGTCACTGACCCCTGAACCACGTGTACTGTCACCGAATACTACGAACGGGCCGGACTGCTCCCCCACGGAACGACTCGGCTTCGGACTCTTCGGATACGGCTACACCATCTGCACCGCAGACTCCGGCCCGCTGGTCGGACCACGCAAGTGTGAGCGGTTCTCCCACGGGATGAGCCGGTTATCGGCTTCCGGTGCCTCGAGCCGGCCGAGGACGCCACGCAACAGCTTGCGGGGCGATCATGGTCGACGAGGAACGCCGTATCACTCACTCCGTCGGGGTCATTGATCTGTTGCCGCTGACAGCGGTGTGATGAGGAACGCGAGCCGGAATTTTCCGATTTTGATCTCGTCACCGTCGGCGAGCAGTGCGGTGTCGACCGGTGCCCGGTTGCGGTAGGTGCCATTGAGGCTGCCGACATCGGTCACCCGAAATGTGTCTTTGTCACGCCGGATCTGGGCGTGGCGGCGGCCGACGGTCGTGTCGTCGAGGTAGATGTCGCTGTCGATGTGGCGACCGATCGTGGTGACCGTCTGATCGAGCAGGAACCAGTCACCGCGGTTGGGTCCCCGCGTGACCACGAGCAGTGCCGAACCAGACGGCAGTGCCTCGACCTCGGCACGGCCCCAAGGCGGGTCGCTGGCGGCCGGATGCCGTCGACGGCGGGCGGTGGGGAGGTTCATCCCGGCGTACGACTTCGCCGACAGTGGGCCATCGAGTGACAACTCGGTCACCAGTGCGGCTTTCGCCCGATACTCGCGGAGCAGACGGTCAGCGTCGTCTCGGATGGCTGAGCCGGCCCGAACACCGGAGCCGATTTTAGTGTCTGTGATGTCGAATGATGCGGTCACGACGAGGTCCTCTCTCTGCGCGAGGAGAGCAAGCTAGCACTACCTCATACAACAACTAATATTTACTATTAGAATAGTGCGAACTCCCCGTCCGCCGGAAGGTGAAACGCGTGTGACTAGCATCACTAGGGGTACTTGACCTCGCGCGATCCGATGATCGACCGCGCGCTGCATCCTTCGCCGATACGGATGGTTTCTACTAATTATCTCGGCTAAAGTAGGCAGTATGAGCGAGCAGACGTTGACCGACCCCACGCTGCCGACCGCGCTCGGGGAGACCCGGAACCGGGTGCTGGGTCTGCTGTGCGCCGCGGCGGAACCGATGGGCGTACAGGACATCGCCGAACGGGTCGACCTGCATCCGAATACGGCCCGGTTCCATCTGGACGGATTGGTCGACACCGGCCTGGCCGAACGTCGCACCGAGGACCGCCGCCGGCCGGGTCGGCCCCGGATGGTCTATGCCGCTACCATCTCCGATGCGTCCACCGGCCAGCGCAGCTATCGGTTGCTGGCGGAGATGCTGACCGGCCTTATCGCCGACACTCTGCCGGAGCCCGGCCGGGCTGCCGAGACGGCCGGGGAGGCGTGGGGTCGCTACCTCGCGGATCGGCCGGCCCCGTCGCAGCGGGTGGACGCCGCCGACGGGGTCCGCCGGTTGTCGACGGTGCTGGCCGAGTCCGGCTTCGCCCCGGGCGTGGTGGAGAACCTCACTCGACCAGTGATCCCGTTGCGGCACTGCCCATTCCGGGAGGTAGCCGAGCAACACCGGGACGTGGTGTGTTCGCTGCACCTGGGCTTGATCCGCGGGGCGCTGGCCGAGGTGCGGGCACCGCTCGCGGCCGATCGGCTCGAGCCGTTCGTCGAGCCGTCGCTCTGCCTGGCGTACCTGACCCCCACTCCTGATGAACCGTCATAAGGAATCGCGCGAGAAGAACCGGTATTGAATCGAGCGTGGATGCACACTGAATAGACCGACTCACGAGAGAACGAGAAGAGCATGCCCGTCTTCGTCGTCGAATACACCTACAGCCCCGCAACGTCCTCCGGTCGTGATGATCACCGAACCGACCACCATGCGTGGCTCGCCGAATTGATCCGCCGCAAAGTGGTGCTGTCATCGGGTCCCCGGGCCGACCATACCGGCGCCCAGTTCATCGTCGACGCTGCCGACAAAGACACCGTCACACGTCTGTTCACGCACGATCCATTTGCTCGAGCAAACCTCGTATCAAAGGTTCTCATCAGCAAATGGAACCCCGTGATTGGCGAAATCCGCGGCTAGGTGCTGATCCACCAGTGTCAGGATATGCCGATCAGGCATCGTCGGCGGAATTGACCGAACCGTGCCCGATACCTCATGAGGCTCGATGACCCGACGGTGCTTGTCCAACGGTCGTGGTCACCCGCGGAATCGTTGCGCGATCAGCTCCCGCGGTAGCTGCTCGGGGCCCGGGTAGGCGACGATGACACGGATGCCGTCCGGGTCGCAACCATCGACGAACGTCACCCCGCCGACCGTCTGCGTGTATGTGGCCGCGTCATATGTGCGTAGTCGCTCGGTGATCCGCGCCAACTCGTCCTCGGTGTCGGCGGCCCACATGACGTAGTGGACGCCGATCACGCTTACCCCGCGACGGGTCGAAGCCCCCTTCTTGGCGTACATGTAGATCTGAAAGTCGTCCGGCGTCAGAAGGAGTGCTGCATCGGGCTCGCGCACAGCGACACGGCAGGCGAAGACGTCGCAGTAGTACTTCACCGACCGATCCAACTCGGCCACTTGCATCACCGACGAGGCAACCTTGGCAGCGCACATCTCATCTCCTACGCCCAGGCGGTCCGTGATCTTCACCGTACCGCTCACGGCGCGGGGTGGTCTCGTCGCTCAGATCGGAACGCACGCATCCAGTATTGTCCCTCGCAACCATGGCGCCGCGCAATGCGGCAAGCGAATCGGGCCGATGATCAATCGTTCCACGCTGTCCTGCAGATCGCCCACTGCGTCTGCACCGTCGAGCCACCGGATCGGTCGTGGAGGTGGGGACATTCGGCCCTGGCAATTTGATGCGGACGGGCTATGGTGGCAGGCAAGGTCCGCGCTGCTGCTGCGGTGTCTGCGTCACTGCTGGCAACGCTGAAACAGGAGGACAGCTGCATGCCCGAGTCGCTGTATCAGCCCACCACGCCGGAGATTTCGGAGCGCCGCAAGGCGCTCGCACCCGGAATTCACGACGCCTTCGAGAGTTTCAGTCGCACCGTCTTCGCCGACGGTGCGCTGCCGGAGAAGACGAAACAGCTGATCGCGGTCGCGGTCGCCCATGTGACGCAGTGCCCGTACTGCATCACCGGGCACACCAAACTCGCCGGCCGCACGGGCGCCGAGCCGGAGGAAATCATGGAAGCCATCTGGGTCGCGGCGGAAATGCGGGCCGGTGGTGCGTTCGCGCACTCCACGCTGGCCCTGAACGCGATGAACCATAGTGGCCACACCACTACCGGGGAGCCCGAACCGTGAGCGGCAACAGTTTCGGCGCGCGCTCCACACTGACGGTCGAAGACCAGACGTACGGTATCTACCGACTGGATGCGATCGAGACCGACGTGCAGCTTCCCTACAGCATGAAGGTGCTGTTGGAGAATCTGCTCCGCAACGAGGACGGCCGCCTGGTCACCGCCGGACAGGTCTCGGCCCTGGCCTCCTGGTCACCGCGCAAACCCGGCCACACCGAGATCCAATACACCCCCGCCCGGGTGCTGATGCAGGACTTCACCGGCGTGCCGTGTGTGGTCGACCTGGTGGCGATGCGGGACGCGATGACGGCGCTGGGCGGCGACCCGCGAAAGATCAACCCGCTCATTCCCACCGAATTGGTCATCGATCACTCGGTGATCGCGGACGTCTTCGGCAGGCCCGACGCCTACCGGGTCAACGCCGACCTCGAGTTCTCCCGCAACAAGGAGCGCTACCAGCTGTTGCGGTGGGCGCAGCATGCCTTCGACGATTTTCTGGTCGTACCACCCGATACCGGCATCTGCCATCAGGTCAACCTCGAATACCTGGCCCGCGTGGTCTTCACACGGGACACACCGGACGGCCCCCTCGCCTACCCGGACACCCTCGTCGGCACCGACTCGCACACCCCGATGATCAACGGCCTCGGCGTGCTCGGTTGGGGAGTCGGCGGAATCGAGGCGGAAGCGGCCATGCTCGGCCAGCCGATGAGCATGCTCCTGCCGCAGGTCCTCGGGCTCAAACTCACCGGCACCCTACCCGAGGGCACCACCGCCACCGACCTCGTCCTCACGATCGCCGAATTGCTCCGCAAGACCGGTGTCGTCGGCAAATTCGTGGAGTTCTACGGCCCTGGCGTCGCCAACGTCCCGTTGGCCAACCGGGCGACCCTGGGAAACATGAGCCCCGAATACGGTTCGACCTGCGCCATCTTCCCCATCGACGACGAGACCCTCCACTATCTGCGTCTGACCGGGCGACCCGAGCAGCAGATCCGACTCGTCGAGGCCTATGCCAAAGAACAAGGAATGTGGCACGACCCCGATCAAGAACCGGCGTACAGCCACACCGTCGAGCTCGACCTCGCCACCGTCGAGCCCTCCATCGCGGGCCCGAAACGACCCCAGGACCGCATCCCGCTGGCCCTCGCGCCGCACGCCGTCGGGTCCTTGCTGGCGGGCCGACCACTGCCGACTGCGCTGGAAGCCGGCCTCGACGAGGCATCCGACGAGTCATTCCCCGCCAGCGATCCGATCGCGATCGACCACGACCGCGCCTCGGACGGGCCGGCGGCACCGTGCCGGTGCGGGAAGAGCCATGAATGGCCCTCCGACCCGGTGGAGGTGGTCCTCGACGGCGAGGTGCACAGTGTCGATCACGGGCACGTGGTCATCGCCGCGATCACCTCGTGCACCAACACCTCGAACCCGTCGGTGATGATCGGTGCGGGCCTGCTGGCGATGAAGGCCGTGCAGGCGGGCCTGACCCGCAAACCGTGGGTGAAGACGTCGCTGGCCCCGGGATCGCGGGTGGTCACCGACTACTACGAACGGGCCGGGCTGACCCCCTATCTGGAACGGCTCGGCTTCGGACTCGTTGGCTACGGCTGTACCACCTGCATCGGTAATTCCGGTCCGTTGATCCCCCAGGTCAGCGACGCGGTCACCGGACACGATCTGACCGCCTGCGCGGTGCTGTCCGGGAACCGTAACTTCGAGGGCCGCATCCACGCCGAGTGCAAGATGAACTTCCTCACCTCCCCGCCGCTGGTCATCACGTACGCACTCGCCGGGACCATGCTCGCCGATGTGCGCCGTGACCCGATCGGGACCGGGTCGGACGGGCAGCCGGTGTATTTGCGTGACATCTGGCCGAGCACCGAGGAGGTCAAGGCAGTCATCGACGAATGCCTGCAGTCGCAGATGTTCACCGACGGCTACTCGAATGTTTTTGCCGGTGACGACAACTGGCGCGGCCTCGATGTCGCCTCCGGCGAGATCTTCGAATGGCACGAGGACTCCACCTATGTGCGGCGGCCACCGTACTTCGAGGGCATACAGCCCGAACCGCAACCGATCTCCGACATCACCGGCGCCCGGGTGCTGGTCATGTTGGGGGATTCGGTGACCACCGACCACATCTCACCCGCGGGCACGATCCGCCGCGACAGCCCGGCCGGTATCTACCTGCGCGAGCATGGCGTCGAACCGCCCGACTTCAACTCCTACGGATCCCGGCGCGGCAACCACGAGGTGATGATCCGCGGCACCTTCGCCAACATCCGCCTGCGGAATCTGCTGGCCCCGGGCACGGAGGGCGGCGTCACCCGCCACCTCCCCGGCGGGGAGGTGATGAGCATCTTCGACGCCGCGAACGCCTACGCCGCCGAGGGCACTGCGCTGATCATCCTCGCCGGCGCCGAATACGGATCTGGGTCCTCGCGCGACTGGGCGGCCAAGGGAACACTGCTGCTCGGGGTCAAAGCGGTCCTCGCGACATCGTTCGAACGCATCCACCGCTCCAACCTGATCGGCATGGGGGTGCTGCCCCTGCAGTTCCCGCCCGGTCGCACCCGCGAAAGCCTGGGGCTGACCGGTGAAGAGGAATACTCGATCACCGGACTCGAGGGCGGCGACCCGGGCGCGGACTTCCCTACCGAGGTCACCGTCCGAGCCGACCACCATGGTCAAGTACAGGAATTTCCGGCCACGGTGCGGATCGATACCCCCGCGGAGGCGGGATACTTCCGGCACGGCGGGATACTGCAATACGTGCTGCGACAGCTCCTCGTCACCTGAGCGGCTCGCCATGCCCACCGGGGCAGCGACCGCCGGCCGGAACGGGAGTGGTGGCCCCGGTCCACGTCCTGCCCGGAGAGCACCCATGCGGACTGCGTCTCTCGAACCGCCCCCGCACCTCCGCCGCCGTCACCCCGCGGTGGAGTGAACAGTGCCGGGCCGCCCACGTGCATCGGATGCTCGCGGGACTCACCCAACAGCAACAGTGAGTCGATCGGGGAAGCAACAGGGTGACACCTTTTCGTTTCCCCGACCAGGGCCTCAAGACCCCGGTTCAAGGCCTGGCGGTGCAGAACTCGTGCGACTACCGCACTACTGCCTTGCGGTTGAACAGCAACGCGCGTTTGACTTCGGTGATCGCTTGCGTCACCTTGATTCCGCGCGGACAAGCGTCCGTGCAATTGAACGTGGTGCGGCAACGCCAGACGCCGTCGACGCCGTTGAGAATGTCCATCCGCTCCCCGGCGCCTTCGTCGCGGCTGTCGAAAATGAAGCGATGGGCGTTGACGATGGCGGCCGGCCCGAAATAGCTACCATCCGCCCAATACACCGGGCACGACTCGGTACAGCACGCGCACAGGATGCACTTGGTGGTGTCGTCGTACCGGGCACGATCGGCCTGGGACTGGATCCGCTCGCGGGTGGGCTCCTGACCCGAGGTCATCAGGAACGGTTTGATCTGGCGGTACGCCGAGAAGAACGGCTCCATGTCGACGACGAGATCCTTCTCGACCGGGAGTCCCTTGAGGAGTGCGATCGTGACAGTGGTGTTCTTACCGTCTTTGTGCAGCATGTCGCGCATGAGCACCTTGCACGCGAGCCGGTTGACTCCGTTGATGACCATTGCATCCGATCCGCACACGCCGTGCGCGCACGAGCGGCGGAAGGTCAGGGTCCCGTCGAGATACCCCTTGACGTAGGTGAGCAGGTTGAGCAACCGATCGGTGGGCAGGCAGGGAACCTCGAAGCTCGCCCATCCGGCCTTGCCCGGGTCCTCGGGGTTGAACCGGCGAATCTTCAACGTGACCATCACGGCGCCTTCGGGGACCGGTGGTAGCGCGACGGAACCCGGGCCCTCGTTGTTCATGGTGACAGACATGGTTATCGACTCCAACCTCGTCAATTACGGTTTCGGGGAGCTCGTCTCGGATTGTCCACAGGTTAGCTCAGTGGTCGGTTGTCGGATCGGAAAACCGGTCCGGACCCTCTCTCGCGCCGGGGGCGCCGCGTGATGTGCGGACGCGAGATCCCCTCCCACGTAACAGGCGCATCGCGTTGACGAGGGCCACGAGCACCGACAGTTCGTGCACGAGCATCCCGATGGGGATCGTGGCGTGGCCGACGAAGACGCCCGCCGGCACCACGACACGGTTGCCGGCGCCACAGCGATGGTCTGCCGCGGTGCACGGCCGCGGTGCACGGCCGTGGTGCGCTTCGCCAGGTGGATCGACTCGGGCAGCTTCAGCAGGTTGTCATCCATCAGTGCGGTGTCCGCGGTCTTCACCGCCACCGCCACAGTGCACCGCGGGCTTGTCATTCGTTGTGGGCACCGTCATTTCGTGTCATGATCGATCTATGGGCCCGATCGAGTTGGTGCGAGCCTATGACGCTCGCGGCACCAAGAAGACCTCGCCAACCTTCTTGGTAGATCGACTGTGGCCACGGGGCATCGCGAAAGCGGACCTCGACTGCGACGCCTGGATCAGAGAGGTGGCGCCCAGCACGCAGCTGCGGACCTGGTTCGGCCACCAGGCGGATCGCTTTCCGGAGTTCCGCACCCGCTACCTTCACGAACTCGACACCAATCGCACTGCCGCCCAACCGATCGTCGAGGCGGCGCGTAACGGGACTGTGGTGCTGCTGTATTCGGCGAGGGACCTCGAGCACAACCAAGCCGTGGTCTTGCGCGAGTGGGTCTCGAATCAGTTCTGACATCACCGTAGGACTGCCTGAATACTCATCGCATCCATAAAACCCTCGACCCGCACGTCGAGCCGTGCCGTCCGGCCGCGGTCAGAACGGGGCCGTGGTCCGCGGGGCAGTGGTGGGTCGGGCGCAGGTCAGTGCGGTCAGTCAGACCCCAAGGCCCGCAGGGCGACATCCTGGAAGCCGGAAGGCGAGGGGTGACGGTCCTGTCCCCTACCGCGAGTCCCGCAACAGAGGTTACCGTGGTGTCGGGGTGAACCACAGCTCCCGATACACCGCATGCTGCCCAGGATCCCCCGAACGGAACCGGCGGTCACCGCTCTGGAGCCTGAGGGGACTATTGGCCCTATCCGAATCGTGATTGCTCGAGGGCGAATCCGCGGGCGTCGACGGGCGTGTGTTGTGTGTGCCGGGTCGACGGTTCGTCGTTTACGTTGGCAGGAGTGGTTGTGGTTGCAGGTTCGGCTGTTCGCGGCGGAGCCTGGGCGGTGTGCGGTGTCGCTCGTTCCAGAAAGCGGAGCAACTCGACCGGGAACGGCAGCACGAGGGTCGAGTTCTTCTCGGCCGCGACTTCCACGACGGTTTGCAGGAGCCGCAGTTGCAGGGCGGCGGGATGTTCCGTCATGGTCTCGGCGGCCTGGGCCAGTTTCGCCGAGGCTTGCAGTTCGCCGTCGGCGGTGATGATGCGGGCCCGCCGTTCACGTTCGGCCTCGGCCTGGCGCGACATCGACCGCTTCATCGAATCGGGGAGGACCACATCCTTGATCTCCACCCGGTCGATCTGCACACCCCACCCCAGCGCGGGGCTGTCGATCATCAGCTCCAAGCCCTGGTTGAGGCCCTCCCGGTTGGACAGTAGGTCGTCGAGTTCGCTCTTGCCGATGATCGACCGCAGCGACGTCTGGGCGACCTGACCGATCGCGGAGACGTAGTCCTGCACGTCCACTGCCACTCGCACCGGATCGGCGACGTTGAAATAGACGACCGCATCCACCCGGACGGTCACGTTGTCGCGGGTGATGCCGTCCTGGGCGGGCACCGGCATCGTGATGATCTGCATGTTCACCTTCTCGAGCCGGTCGGCGATCGGGATCAGCAACATCAGGCCCGGTGCGCGGACGGCGGGCTGGACGCGTCCGAACCGAAACACGACGCCGCGCTCGAACTGTTTGACGACGCGAATGCTCGAGCTCAGCCCGAGCAGGCCGAGTCCGACCAAGACGGCCACCGCATAGAGAATCATGGTGTTCTCCTATCCGCCCGTGGCCCCTACCGATACCCGGTCACCATGGGCTTGCTGCCAATCGATGAATTTACCTCACGTCCCCCCGTTAGCTGCTCCTCGAGCAGCGCCTCGACTCGTGGAGGCGCTCAAACCTGCGCGAGGCGTTGGATTTCCGAGTTCGCCGATCAATGCGGTGCCGGCGCCTCGCGGGGTGGCCATGGTATGAGCACAGCACCGGTCGACGTCGATGGATCGAGGATCCGGACGCTGTCGGTATTCACCGGAATCGCGCTCGCGGAATGGGAACCGCCGACGGTCAGACGGTTGCGTGCAGGCACCGTCCGTGTTGTACGTGGCGTCGGTGAACTCTTCCGGATGGTGATCTCGGCTTCGTTGAAAACGCGGGGACCCAACAGTGCAAACATTCCGAACGTCACCGCGAGCACCAGCACTCTCAGCCGGACCCGCACACTGCGATCGTATGGTGGGCGCGGTGTGACGCCGTGAAACGCTCGGACCAGCGCCGGGCTGCTTGCGAGCAGCCGTTGTTCGATCTCGCACAGAGCATTTCGTTCTTCGTCGCTGAGCACAGCGCACCTCCCGGACTCCCCCGGCGAGGTCTTGGTGCCGGGACGACCACTTTTTATATCGTATCACGATAAAAATGTTTCGCCTGCAGCACGGGAAGGAGCGGCGTCGGCCACCCGGTTGACTGCGCTCCTCGTCGGTGGTTCGGTAGTGGACCTTCTTTGGGCGCGAAGACGCTCGCGCCCAACCACATATCCGGTCCCGTCGCTCGATCCGTATGCGACTTTCGCGAAAATCACGGTCGACATCCGGCAGCGCGGGAAGCCGGCCGCTGCCGGACACGAAGGTGATTGCGCGCCAGTAGAGGTGGGAGTACCGCCGCTACCCCCTTTTCTAGCGGCGGTTGCCGATTGGTGCGGTCGGCGATGTCGCCGCATGGGTGCCGGTCCCGCACCGCGCGAATAGGGGTTGCGGTAGTACTCGCCGGGAATCGGGCGGATTTGCCTGGGTGGGCTTTTCGAGCTGTACTTCTCGTTCAGTACCGGGAGTAGTGCTGTCCAGTCGCCGGTTCGCCAGCGCAGATGCACTTTCGGCCGAGGTTTCGGTCCGCGGTCGCGGCGCAAAACCGAATACCGAGCGCATCGTGGGAATCCGGGCTGTGCGGACATGCCGTGCAGTACGGCGTTGATTCCAGTGCCCGTTCAAGGTTCGACACATTGGTCGCGTTCGACGCCATGGCGGCGCTCCAGTTCTCGGCCCTGTAATCGGGCCGGTTCGGGCGCCGAGGACGACATGGCTTGACCGCGCATGTTCGGGCCCTCGGCACCCTCAAGGCTACACTCGCCCGCCGGCTCCTTTGGCTCCGCGGGTGAACGACCCTCTCCCCGACCCTATTGCGGCGATCCTGTCGCAACTGCACCCGAACGAGTCTCGGATGCTTTCGTTGCCGATCTTCCGCCCGTGCTCATCGCTCCGCTGCACGGGGCAGTGCCGGTGCTGATACATGATGAGTTCATGTGCGTCCTTCTTCTGAGGGAATCGGAAATCGTTTGCGCTGGAATCGCGACCGCCAATCGGCGATACTTTGTCGACATTGCCGAGTCGGTGGCCGATCGCACGGCGGGGCGTTACGTACTCGTCGCCGTGGCATCGACGTCGGCGCTGTCTCCAAGGACTCGTCGCACGATGTCGGGCAATGCCCCGTTCAGGCGTGATGACCACGAGAACGTCCCTGGTGTATCGTATGACGATATATAGTGCGGCGGTTCTGACGACTGAAGGGGCGAGGTGCCGTGACTGCAGAGGAGCACGTGGAGTCGGAGCCGTTGACGAAGCGGGATTTCGAAACACTGGCACGTTTCCGCTTCGGTATCCGCCGCTATGTGCGCTTCAGTGAGGATACGGTTCGTGACCATGGCCTCACCCCGCAGCACTACCAGTTGTTGCTCGCACTCAAGGGGTTTCCCGGCCGCGAATGGGCCACCATGCGAGAACTGGCCGACCGCCTGCAGCTGCGGCATCACAGCGTGGTGGAGCTGGTCGACCGGGCGCAGAAGCAGGGTCTCGTGGAGCGCGCGCCGCACCCGTCCGACGCGCGGGCGGTACGGGTGGAGTTGACCGACAGCGGGCAGCTGATCCTGGCGCGTCTGAGTGCGATGCACCGCGACGAACTGCTGCGCCTCGGACCCGCCCTCGAGTTACCCATCTGGGACGACCCTCCCCAGGATCGGTGACGTCGCGTCCTTCGTCGACCCGCCCGGGGCCGTGATCGGTCGCCCGCACATCGATCCCGGTTCCCATCAGTCGGTGAAGGAGTTGCTGGGTGAGAGTCGGTAGGCGCCGGGCGAGGAGTTGGCGCAGGCGGATCCCGGACATCGGGGACGTCGCGCTCGTGGGCGCAGGTTCTGCGGTAGGTGGTGCGAAGTAGCCGGCCTCGGCGGGACTCGGGCAAACACCACAGACACCGGCGATGCCGTCAAAACCTTGACGAGTCGGCGTTCGTCCAGTCGCGGAGCCAACTCGTCGGGGGGTCCTCTGTGAGCAGGTCGCCTGGCTGCAGCCACTCGTGTAGGTCCGCGTAGGTCATCGTGCGGTGCCCCTGGATGCGCCGGTTGAGCATCGACGGATCGAGGTCGCAGAAGTCGTCCAGCCCCATCGATGCCAGGATTTGTTGGGCGCTCGCCACGGTCGATCTCCGGAGGTTGTACACCCGGGTGGTCTTGTCCGGAACATTCAGTGCGCGGGCCCGGCGGGCGTCCTGGGTGGTGACACCGACGGGGCACCGGTTGGTGTGGCATCCGTTGGGCCTGGATGCAGCCGACCGCGAACATCATCGCGCGGGCGGCGAGGGTGAAGTCCGCTCCCTGGATCAGGCGTTTGATGATGTCGATTCCGTTGGCGACCTTGCCCGAGGCGCCGATCTTGATCCGGTCCCGCAGCCCGGTGCCCACCAACGCGTTGTGCACCAGCATCAGGCCTTCGGTGAGCGGCATCCCGACGTGGTCCTCGAATTCGAGTGGGGCAGCCCCGGTTCCGCCCTCAGATCCGTCGACGATGATGAAGTCCGGGATGATGCCGGTCTCGATCATGGCCTTGTAGATGGCGAGGAATTCCGTGCGGGAACCGACGCAGAGTTTGAAGCCGATCGGCTTTCCGCCGGACAGTGCACGAAGTGTGGTGATGAAGTCGATGAGCTCGAGCGGTGTGCAGAACGCGCTGTGGGAGGGCGGCGAGATCACGCTCTGCCCGACCGGCACCCCCCGGGTTCGGGCGATCTCGGGGCTGACTTTCGCGGCGGGCAGGACGCCGCCGAGCCCTGGTTTCGCCCCCTGGGAGAGCTTGATGGAGATGCATTTCACCTGCCGAAGGGCGGCCTTGGCGGCGAACTCGTCGGGATCGAAGTGCCCATCGGCGTCGCGGCAGCCGAAGTAGCCGGAACCGATCTCCCAGATCAGGTCGCCACCCTGCGCGAGGTGGTAAGGACTGATACCGCCCTCGCCGGTGTCGTGGGCGAACCCGCCTCGTGCCGCGCCCCCGTTGAGCGCCTCGATGGCGTTGCCCGACGGGGCGCCGAAGCTCATCGCCGAGACGTTGTACAAGGCGATGTCGTACCCCATGGTGCACTGTGGACCGCCGATCCGAACATGTGGTGTGTCATCGGAGGCCGGATGCGCGCGCAACGAGTGGGTGACGAACTCGTATCCGGTGGCGGTGACGTCCCGTTCGGTTCCGAACGGTTCCACGTCCTTGGTGCCCTTGGCGCGCTCGTACACCGTGGTGCGGGTGTCGCGGTCGAACGGTGTTCCGTCCGTGGATCGTTCGATGAAGTATTGCTGGATCTCGGGGCGTATCCTCTCGAGCATGAACCGGGCGTGGCCGATCACCGGATAGTTCCGCAGCACACTGTGCCTACGCTGCAGCAGATCCCAGGCGCCGACCATGGCGATCGCCGCTACGATCACCGTGACGAGCAGCCACCACGCCGAGACGAAGAAGACCAGCAGCAGCGACGCCGACCCCAGCACCCAGGCGCCCGCGATGACCAGCCACCGGATCATGGGAATCCCTCCCGGCGCGTGGTCGCGGACGCACCCACCCTCCGTGTCCGCCCCCACGCACCCGATCGATCAGGTCCGGCCGAACCGGAAGCGCCATCGGTGAATCCAGGAAGCCGTGAACTGTCCTGGGTCGGGTGGAGACTCCTGATTGAACCAGGAGAATGAAGTCATGCCAGCACCGAGGAAGTACGACACCGAGACCCGTGAGCGG
>NZ_JBHWUE010000123.1:0-25848 GCF_042738615.1 Rhodococcus sp. NPDC059968 | reverse complement strand
GGGCGTCGATCGCGGACGCGTTGACCGCGCCGGCGCCGCACCACACCCGGCCGGTCCGGTTCGTGTGGGTCCGCACCCGCGACGTCCGCGACACCTTGCTGACCCGGATGCGGGAGCAGTGGCGCACCGACCTCACCGCCGACGGGAGGGGTGCCGAGGCGGTGGCGGCGCGGGTGGCCCGCGGGAACATCCTGTTCGACGCGCCGGAGGTGATCATCCCGTTCTGCGTTCCCGACGGCGCCCACAGCTACCCCGATCGGCGCCGGCGGGCGGCGGAGGCGACGATGTTCACCGTCGCGGTCGGTGCGGCGGTGCAGGGGCTGCTGGTGTCGTTGGCCACCAAGGGAATCGGCAGCTGCTGGATCGGCTCGACGATCTTCGCCGCCGACATCGTCCGCAGTACCCTCGAGCTGCCCGCCGACTGGCAACCGCTCGGAGCGATCGCCGTCGGCCGCCCCCTCGAACCACTCACACCCCGACACGCCGCCGACCCCGGCGACGCCCTGATCGAGAGATGACCTGAGCACAACCGCGACCCGGCAGGACTCACTTGCGTAAGCGCTAGCTGTGCCCAATTGATGATCAATTGCGACGACACGCTCACGCGGATCGTCGATAGCCAAGGAATGAGTAGACAATGACCATTGTGTCCGAATCCACCACACCGCAGAAGGTCGAGCTGACCGACGAGGAGATCTTCGCCGGCCACATCGGGGGGAAGCTCTCGGTCGAGACCACGACCGCCCTCGATACCCAGCGCGCCCTGTCCATCGCCTACACGCCCGGCGTCGCGCAGGTGTCCCGCGCCATCGCCGCCGACGAAACGCTCGCCGATCGTTACACCTGGACCAGCCGCCTGGTGGTCGTCGTCTCCGACGGTTCCGCGGTGCTCGGCCTCGGGGACATCGGCCCCCGCGCCTCCCTTCCCGTGATGGAGGGCAAGTCCGCCCTGTTCAAGAGTTTCGCGGGCCTGAACTCGATCCCGCTGGTCCTCGACACCAAGGACCCCGACGAGATCGTCGAGACCCTGATCCGGCTGCGCCCGAGTTTCGGTGCGGTCAATTTGGAGGACATCTCCGCGCCGCGCTGCTTCGAGATCGAGAAGCGTGTCATCGAGGCCCTGGACTGCCCGGTCATGCACGACGACCAGCACGGCACCGCCATCGTCGTCCTGGCCGCGCTCAAGGGTGCGGTCAAGGTGCAGGACCGGGAACTGTCCGCGCTGCGGGTGGTGATCTCCGGTGCCGGCGCCGCCGGTGTCGCCTGCGCGAACATCCTGCTCGCCGCGGGTATCGCCGATGTGACGGTCCTCGACTCGAAGGGCATCGTCTCCAAGGATCGCCACGATCTGAACGAGGTCAAGGTGGATCTGGCCGCGCGCACCAACCCGGCCGGCCGCCGCGGCGGCATCGTCGAAGCGCTCGACGGGGCGGATGTGTTCCTCGGGGTGTCCGCGGGCACCGTCCCGGAGGAGCTGATCGCGACGATGGCGGAGAACTCCATCGTGTTCGCGTTGTCGAACCCGGACCCGGAGATCCACCCCGACGTCGCCCGCAAGCACGCGGCGATCGTGGCCACCGGACGCTCGGATTTCCCGAACCAGATCAACAATGTGCTGGCCTTCCCCGGGGTGTTCCGCGGTGCGCTCGATGCCGGTGCCCGCCGGATCACCGAAGGTATGAAGCTCGCCGCCGCCGAGGCAATCCTCTCGGTCGTCGGTGACGAGCTGGCTGTAGACAAGATCGTTCCCAGCCCGCTCGATCCTCGCGTCGCCCCCGCTGTCGCGGAGGCAGTCGCCGCCGCTGCCCGTGCAGAAGGCGTCACCGACTGAGCACCCAGCTCGAGATGAGGTACCGCATGGGCATCGGCGAAGGCGAGGGATTCGTCCGGAATGTGTCGCGCTCATAAGGCCGCCGGGGGCAGGAACGCGTTAGCGAAGGACTCGATGAGACGAGCGCTGAACGGTGCGCGGGCCACCAGGTGCCACCGTCGCTCGGTGAACCGGGCGGGGGTCATGCCGAATTGGACGAAGGTGTCTTCGGCCCTCGGCCCTCGGCCCTCGGCCCTCGTTCCGCGGGCCCGGCTGCTCGAACTGCTCCGGCCGGGGAGTGCCGACGCCTGGTGCTGATCCATGCCCCGGCGGGTTTCGGGAAGAGCACCCCACCGCCGGTGGCGCGAGCACCTGATCGGTGAGGGCGTGCCGGTGGCGTGGCTGAGTATCGATCAGGACGACAACAATGTCGTCTGGTTCCTCGCACCTGGTCGAGGCGATCCGAATGGTTCAGCCTGCCCTCGCCCACGAGCTCGGACAGGTCCTGGAAGAGCACGGTGACGAGGCCGAGCGGTACGTACCGACCTCACTGATCGACGACATTCAGGACGGTGGCGAACTGCTTGGGGTGACCATCGACGACTGGCACCGCGTCACCGATCCCACCACCATCAAGGCAACCGACTTCCTGCTCTCCAACAGCTGCCACCACCTGCAGGTGGTGGTAACCAGCCGCAGCCAGTCCGGGCTTCCCCTCAGCGCGTACGGGGTGCGCGATGAGCTGGTCGAGATCGATTCCACCGCTTTGCGTTTCGACGTCGAAGAAGCCCAGTCCTTCCTGGTGGATCTGCGAGGTCTCGCCCTCACCGCCGAGGACGTGACCCGGCTGCGCGCATCCACCGACGGATGGTTCTTCTCATCGATCCCGACGCCGACCGAGCCAACCAAGCCATCACGCTCGGCCACTGAACTGCTGACCCAAGCACGACGGGACGCACGGCCCCGGGCGGAACTGCGTAACCAGTTGCTACTAGCTTGTGCGCTCTATGCGGCTGACCGCCGTGATGATGCCATACGTGAGCTCGGGCTCGCGATCGTCCGTTGTGCGCAGCACCGCCTTGCCCGCACCGTTCTCGACGCGGGCACCCCGGAATACTCGACCTCCTCGGCACCTTCGAAGATCATCTCGACCTGTACTGCACCCCGCACCGCCAGGCTGGACCTCCGACGTGGCGGCATGTGTGACCGCGCTGCCCCGCGACGTCGATTTCTGAAGCGCCTGGCTTCATCTCTGCCACGTTCGAGTCGACGTCGGTTCATCCAGTCCCCACCCGTAGCGCGCACTCTGTTGGCGAGACTCGTGGTCTACTCTCCGACTGAGCCGTTCGCGGTCCCGGCGACCATCACGACACCCGTCGATGTCCTGAGCTCGCTGCTTCAGCGGTGAGATCCACGCAACGTGGAGGTCTTCAAGACTTCGCGGCGCCGGCTCTCAGTACAGCGGGTCATGGCGAATGTGGCAGGCATCGACTCCGGCGGCCATCAATCGATACTTGGTTGTGTGGATCATTGACGGTGATCCCACGACTTCGATGTCGTGACCAGTCCAGTCCGCGTATTCGGCGACCACACGGCTCATCTGGCCGGTGAGTGGATCGTGCACACCGCCCGAGGGCCGCGACGTTCTCGAGACCCACCACGGATTGTCGCTGTACTCGGTTACCGGGATGACGGTCAGCTGCGGATTCGTCCGCGTCAATGCCCACAGCATGTCGAGGTCGTACAGGTCACAGGGGTAGGTGCCGCCGACAAACAGATGCGTCCGAGGGTTGCCGTCAAGCTGTGCGGTGTCCATCAACTGCGCTCGCAAAGGAGCGATTCCGGTTCCTTCGCCGATCATCAGCCGACTTCGGCGAGGTTCGCGCCACATACCGAGGGAACCGAGTGGTGATCCGATCAGCCAGGTGTCGCCGATCTGTGACTCTCCTACGATCGCGGGACTCACCCAGCCACCGGATACTCGTCGGACATGGAACTCGACGATCCGGTCCGGTGTGGGTGGCGTTGCCAACGACAGGTAGCGCCACATTCTGGGACGCCTGGGTACCTGCACGCTGACATACTGTCCCGGTTCGTACGACATCGTGTGGTCGAGTTCCAGACGCACGATGGCGAGGTCGTCGAGTACTCGGCGATGTTCGATCACCATGCCCACACGTGTCGGAGGTCCCTCGTCGGAGTTGGCGGCCTCGGTCATGATCGAGGCGATAAGTGCGATCGTCAGACGCCACGCGTTGTCCGTCTCGTCGGTCCAGAGTTCAGGTCCGGCAAGGTTGGCCAGCGCGGCGACGAGTGCCTCGCCGACGGCGGTGTAGTGCTCCTCTGTGACTCCGTATTTGCGGTGATCTCGTCCGAGTTGGGCTAGCAGGGGGAGTACGGATTCCGGTGCATCGAGTTGGTCGATGACGTAGCTGATCGCCTGCATCAGTCGATCGCGTTGCGTGTCCATGGCTGCCGGGAAGTGCTGGCGGGTCTCGGGATGAGTGGCAAACAGAATGGCGTAGAAGGAACGTGCGAACTTGTCCTCGCCTTCAGGGATCGCTCCGATAGATTTGAAGCTTGATCGGACCAGTGAAATCGTCAGGGGATCCACGACAATCGGTGACCTTTGTCTTCGTTCGGATTGGTGCGTGATGTCGTCCCCACTTCCCCCCGGACGAATTCACGCTGATCGTGGTGACGGGAGCGGTGTGCCAGGGCTGAGCGAGTGCCGATGACGCAGGACAAGTGGCCTTCGGTCGGCGCCGGTGACGGCGATCAGCACGAGGACATCGTCAATCTCACCTCATCGATAGGGCCGGATGGATCCTGCCGGGTTCCGTTTCGCGGACGTAGTCGGCTCCATCCGGGTGTTTCCCTCGGATTACACACCTGGTGAGGCGTTCGCGGGACCGAGGTGGTGATTAACGGTCGAATGCGAAACCAATCAGCAGGATCCCGCTACCAGTTGACGACCGCAGCGATCAGCGCGCGGGTACGCGACAGGCTGCGGCCCGCCGCACATGTCACGGCGCGGCGTGGAGGGGCCGATCAGGCTCATGACACGAGCTCGAATCTGGGGGGTTGGAAACACGGCGCTTCTTCGTTGGCAGGTGACGAATCAGCGAGCGCGAATGTGTTCCCGAAATGCAGGTAGTCCGGTGATGGCCCCGATCGGGATCCTTGTCATGATCTTTCATGTCGGAAAAGCAGACAGAAATCAGTAATTGACGAGTGAAAAATCAATGCCTACGGTAATTGCGGATGTGAGCGGTGTCACTCGGCGATGTCGTGGCGAGATGTGAGCTAGTACCGAGGCGCCCTCCAGTCTAGTGAAATGTGCATCTGCACAGTTCTTTTGAGACAGATTGACTGAACAGGAGTCGAACCGATGAGCGACAAGCTGAAGTTTTTCTCGCAGGAGTGGTGTGAACTGGCGCTCGAGGCTGCCAACGCGAACCCGGAGGTGTACAAGGGCTTCAAGGACCCCGATTCGTTCACCAATCGCATGGAATTCGGCACAATCGGTAAAGACGATGTGGCTTGCCATATCGAGTGGGAGAAGGCCAGGATCATCTCCTGGACGATCCGCAAGTTCGACGAGAGCGACCTGTGGTTGAAGATCAACGGGACGCTCGAGACGTGGCAGCGCGCGGCCGAGGGCGACGCCGAGGGCGGAAAACTGCTGCTGGCCGGAAAGGTCAAATTCGCCAAGGGGCCGATGTCGGCGGCCATCGAGAATGCTGGAGCCTTCAACAATTTCCTGTTGTCGTGGGGTCAGGTGCCCACGGACTGGGACGTGTGACCCACTGACAAACGGCCCGTGTGGGACTCGCGTGTTCGCCAGGCGAGTCCCGCGCAGGGCCGATAGGACATATCGCTGACCCTGCTGTGAAAGGCCATGATCGATGACCACTGTTGAATCCGAGACATACCCGGTCACCCTGTACGACGGGGACGATGCGAACGGCGTCGCCAGCATCCTCGGGATGCTGCTCGAGCAGAACGTCGAGAACTTCCCGTCCCGAGTCAAGTTCGCACGTAAGATCTCCCGGCCGGTGTCGATCTACAGCACCGACACCGACAGCGCCTGCACGATCGTGTTCGGCACCGACGAGGCAATTGTATACAACGACATCGTGGGTCGGCCGAGCGTCACCATCAGTGCCAGCGTGAACCAGATCCTCGACGTTTCACAGTTGCCGATGAAAGCCGGCGGGTTGATCCCGGTGGGCTTCTTCACCAACCGTGGGATGAAGGTGCTCGGCGGAATCGTCACGCACAAGCTTGTGGTGAAGGGTCTTCTCACACACACGCTGACGGCGTTGCGCACTATCGCGCTGGTCTCGGTTGTCGAGTCGTGACGGCGATTTCGAGCCGGAACAGGCACACCCTCGATGGCGAGGCCACCATGCCGATCGTATCTCCCGACGAGATCGCACCAGGCGGATTCGCCGAGCCGCCGCGGCGCGCCTCGACCACAACGAATGTGGCGCGCGTACTCCTGGTTCTCGCGCTGATTCCGGTGGGTGCGTTATACCTGTATCCCCGGATCTACGACTTGACGGCCACGCCCTATCGGCTCGACCAAGCGGTGGTGTCCGCCGGCAACTACAACCCGGCCCTGGATCAGATTGTCGAGCACGAGAAGGTCACGCTGGCCGCGTTCGACGCGCTCGACAAGATGAAGGCATCACTGGCGAGTGTCCTGAGCACCGATGCGGCAGTGACCGCCGAACTCAACACCCTCACCGGCCAGATCACGGGCGACGTGCAGAAGACCCTCGACCTCGCCGGCGCGAACGTGACCGATCTCGTCGCCTCGCTCGACACATTGACCGAGCACATCAGCTCACTCCAGCCGCCGGTCGACGGCGCCACCGCGGCGGTCGCCGGCGACCGCGCCACCTTGGACGCCATCCTCACCGACGCACGTTCAACCGCCGCCAAGGTCCAGAGCGCCCGCCTGTCGGCGGAAGAATCCGCCAACGACCTGTCTGGAAAGTAGGAGAAGTACCTTGATTTTCTTCGGACGCCGCGGCGGACCGGCGCGCCTGGTTCTGTCAATCGTCGCGGTCGGGGTTCTCGGCCTGCTCGCCTTCGTCGTGTTCAACCTGAACACCCGACTCGACAACCAGCAACGCGCCAACGAAACGAGCATCACTGCCTCCCAGGGCATCGTCGACGTCAACGACCGACTGACCAATCAGCTCCAGCAGCTGACTGAACTCACTCACACCGCGCAAACCGCACTCGATGCTACGGCCGCACTCGGGCCGCTGCTGACCAAGCTGGATGAAGCGATCACCCCGGCCGCGCAGATGCTTGCCGGCAGCACCGACGGCGCGCAGCTGACGAACGAGCAATTGACCAACATCCAGGGCATCCTCGGCGAGGTCCAGAACACCGTGCTCCCGCTCGTGGAGTCAGCGGAAGCGTTCGGCGACCAGGGCCGGCAGCTGCTGGTCATCGTTCAGGGCCTTGTCAGCGACCTGCAGGGTTCGGTTGCTGCCGCGCAAACCATCAACGAAATGCTTCCGCTCCCGGGCTGAAACCACCTTCTCTGCTCCAACCGATCTGTACCTACTCTCGACTGGACGTGACATGCAGCAGGGCACCGACTTACCGCCAGAGGCGTACCCCCGCCGAGGCCTGGCCGGACTTCAGCGACTCGATATCCCGGCTTCGGCGCTGCCCTACCGAAAGGGCGTACTGCCCCACCGGATGGACATACCGAATACAGCAACACCCAGTTCCACCGGGTTCGCCGTAGCCACCGAATGGATGGGCCGCCTCGCCGCGGTCCTGGCCGTGGTCCTGTTCGGGCTGGTCTTTGCGGCCATCCACAAGGGTCAGCTCGTGCAGGACAGCGCGCGCACGATCGTGGACAACTTCCGGCTGACCAACGAATACTTCGCCCAACGGGCGGACCTCACCGCCCCGGCCACGGCACACAAGCAACTCGACGAGCTGGCGGGGGTGTTGGCCCAGCTCAACGTCGCCACCGCCGCCGACGTCGATCACCTGGCTGCGCTGCTGCCGGACGCACGTGCGTTGCTCGCCGCTGGGCAAGGCGACACCCAGATCGCAGGACAGCTCGAGACTGTCGCCACCACGTTGCAGGGTTCGGCGGCTTCGCTGCATCAAATCTCGGCGGACGCGAACACCACCGTGAGCGACGTGAACAACGAGCTCACCACTGCGATAGATCTCGTGAACGCACTCAACGCGGAGCTGACGCGGACGACGAACAAACTCGCGCTGGTTCCCGAACAGGGCGCTTTCATTCCTGCACCGGGAGGGAACTGATGATCACCAAGAAGGCATGGCTCGGGGTCGTGCTCGGGCTGGGGCTCGCGCCCGCTGTGCTGCTCTGCGCCGTCAATGGGTTTCTTCCCGGACTCGACGATGTGGTCGACCCGCTGGGGCGACCGTCGCAGCTGAGTCTCGAGGTCATCGATTCCGCCGGCCAGTTCGACACACTGACCTCGATTCTCGTCCCCAAACACGCCCGGCTGGCCTCCGATATTCAAGCGTTGGACCCGCTGGCACACGACCTGGAAGGCCTGACCACCAAGGCCGGAGAGCTGACGGGACAGGCCAAGACACTCAATGCCAGCACCGGCACAGTCAGCACGATCGCCTCCCCACTGCCTGACCTCGTCGCGAACGTGACCGATCGCGCCAACCAAGCGAGCCCGACGGTGGCGGGACTGTCGACCGCCGTCGGCTCGGTCACCACGCAGCTCGAGGCCATCAACCAGGGACTGACCACGATCGAAGGCACCTTGGGAACGCTCGGCCCCAAGGCCACCGCCATCGCCGCGACGCTGGCGAACGTCGAGGAAGAAGCCCGGCACATCCAGGAGCTCGGACCGCTGCTCGCGGTGGTCGGTCCCCCGGTCAACTCCCTGAACCTCCCCCCTCTCGGCGTCGCGACCACCCCCACCCCGTAACGCTCGGACGGCTCAGGAACTGACACACAACGAGTGAAAGGCAGAACACACATTATGTTTCGGCTCTCCTGGGCGATTGCCCTGGCATTCGCCATCGCACTCTTATGTGGCATTCTGATCGTCACACGAGACTTGAGCATCACCAATGACATCTTCAAAGACGGTGTCAATCAAGCGAAAACCGTTGACCAGACCACCAACGAGGCACTGTCCGGGGCGAAGGAATTGCCTCCCGCCAACGCCGCCATCAACCAGGGCCTTCCGGAAGTCATCGGAGTGCTCGACTCCCTCACCCGCGCTGACCAGACCCTCGGGGATCTCGGCACCCAACTCCAGGCTCTCGGTGACGCCCTGAAGTCCGCGGATGCCCCCCTCGGCGGCATCATCGACGCAGGTGCATCTGCAACCGATCAGGCAAATGCCGCCGCCGTTCCCGCGGGGCAAATCGTGCACACCCTGGCGGACGCCGACGCGAAAGTTCAAGCACTCGCCCCCCTGTTGGACCGATCACTCGCCCTCGGGCAAACGATCGACCAGAAATTGCGCATCGCGCTGATCCTGCCGGTCATCGGCAACTGACACGACACCAATATGGGTGAGCCCGCATCAGGGGTTCGGCGGCAGGATGGTGTTTCCTGGGAACGGCCGATAATGCTGGCGTCATCTTGTCAATCGTGAAGGGGGGTTTCGTGCCACACCACAGGGAACAGGTCGCCGCCGATCGGGGTGCCGGGGGTCATCGGCGGGACTGAGAACCCACCGATACTGGGAAGGTGGTCGAAGCTGGTACCCGGCCTCGGATCCCACACGACCTGGTCACCTGTGAAGATCGTGGTGACGGCACGGCGAGATCGACTGGAATGGTTGGCGCGCGATCCGTGGACGGTCTTCGGGTGGTGCAGTAACGCATCGCCCGGCTCGGCCTCGCCAATGAACCATTGATGCTGGTCGTAGTCGGCGTCGAAATCGGGTGATTCGGGGAAGGGTGAACTCTGATAGACCGCAGCAACATCAGGATTTCCGCTGAAACTGCGGGGCCGGTAGACGGGACCAAGGTGTGAACCTTTCAGATAGTGGATCGCCCCGCTATCAGTGGTGACGGTGTCGAGCGGTACCCAGATACGGAAGTACTGAGCGCCGTCGACAGGGAGGTAGGCATAGTCCTGGTGGAAGGGCGCACCCTGTCCTGATCCCGGTTCCTGCGCGAACACCTGGTCGTAGAAGAACCGCAATGATCGCGCCGAAGAGTGCATCTGGCGGGCGATGTCCTTGGTCGGCCCGCGCAGAGCCCAGCTGTTGAACGCGGAGTCGATGAAGCGCGGGAACGCTTGGGAGAAGAAGCGGGGTTGCCCTGCGGACGTGTAGTTCTGGGACGTACTGTGCACGTCCGTCATCATCCGATCTACGGCGGTCCGGAGGTAGTCGATCCACGCCGGAGGGATCACTGCTTCGAGGCGGATGACTCCGTTGGCAGCGAACTCCGCCCGTTCCTCGTCGGTGATTTCGCGGCGCAGCTGCTCGGTGGGGTGCTCACTGTGGTGGTCGGTGGTCATTGGATTTCCTTTGCAAGGTGACCGCGGGCGGTGTGGTGGGTCATCGTGGAATCAGCCTTCGGCTGAGGGGCCGACGGTCGCGGAGTGGTGACAATCGGGTTCTTAGGGCGTCGCGTGGACTCGGTGGTGCCGACACCGGGGTGGAGGCACGCAGTGAGATGCGTGGACGAGCGTCGCCGAGTGGAGGTGGCGAACGTCCGACGGCCCCGACATCGACATCCACTCAGTGGTGGGTGAAGGTCGGGTCGCGCTTCTCGATGAACGCGGACATGCCTTCCTTCTGATCGTCGAGTGAGAACGTCGAGTCGAAAGCCCTCCGCTCGTAGCGCAATCCTCGCCAAGAGTGGTCTCGAACGAACGTTTGACTGCTTCCTTCGCCATCATCGCGACCGGTCGCGACATCGATGCGATCGTCTCGGCGATGCTCTGCGCCTGGCCGAGGAGTTGATCGGCGGGGATGATACGACCGATCAGTCCGGCACGCTCGGCCTCAGCCGCGTCCATCGTGCGCCCGGCCAGTAGTAGGTCCATGGCCTTGGCCTTGCCGGTCGCATGCGTGTGGCGTTGTGAACCGCCGAGACCGGGGATCCCCCCAGAGTGATCTCGGGTTGGCCGAATCTCGCGGTCAGCCGCGATAACGAGGTCGCACATCATCGCCACCTCGCGGCCGCCACGATGGGCACATCCGGCTACGGCGGCGATGGTCGGCTTGCGTACCGCTGCCGGCCGTTCCCAACCTGCGAGAAAGTCGCCGGCGAATACATGTGCATAGCTTTGGGGCCACATCTCCTTGATGTCGGCGCCGGCGGCGAAGGCGCGCTCAGAGCCTGTAAGGATGATGGCGCCGATCCCTGGGTCGTTCTCCAGGCCGTCGAGCGCGGTGATGATGTCCGCGAGCATCGGCGAGTTGGGGGCATTGAGCGTCTTGGTCCGGTTCAGTGTGACAGTACCGACCCGGCCCTTACGCCCGACCGGGATCGTTTCGGAGTCGTTCACCGCTGATTTCCTTTCAGTCTGTCTGATCGTGGCCTGTATCGACCGCGTGGGAATGTCGATGTCGTATGCGGAAGTGGTCGCGCGACCTGCGGTCATCTGCATTGATCGGGGCAGTTCCAGTGTGCGCCTGCGCGTGCTCCGCACAGGACCTGCCGCAATCCTGTAGAGCTGCAGTGCCCGCGCCGGGCAATCGCGCACCGAGGGGTTCAGCTTCGGCGTCTGAGCTGTTGACGAATTGCCGGAACGGCATGGCATCCAGAACTTGCTGCGGCACACCACCGGTGACTCCGATGCGACTCGGTCATTGGCTGGTGAGCACTGCCGCAACGCCTACCGCTACTGCGATCACGATCACCGAATAGAGGATGAGATCCCATAGGCGGCATGATCGGGGCTCGTCACGGCCGAGGCCTGACGCAACCAACTCTGATTCTCGTTTCATCTCCATACACCTCATGACTGTCGACTGAGCGGGCCGAATCCCTCGCGGCGTAGCAGTTACCTGACTGCTGGTGGAGCGTGCTCCGTAGTGCATCCGACCGGTGGGCGTCCTGATCGCTTCGCCGGGTAGACCGGCTGGGGTAACCTCTCGATAAACATTTCACGACTAAGAAAGAGTATCCAGTGAATAATTGACTAGCCATCTTTTCACTCATATGATTATGTGATCCACAACACAAGTTGGGATCGGGTGCAACCCCGACAAGGCGATCGGATTTACAGAAGAGGCGCGACCAATGGACGCGACGGACGAATTTTTCAGCTGGACCTCACGGCGAACTGTCATCGGTTCGTGTTCTCGAGCGTCGTCGGCGCCGGGACTGCCGCGGGCGCAAAGTGATATGGCCGACCATCTGCCGCAACGCGGCCTTGACGTCAGGCTCGTGGTGTCCGGCCGCCACTGCCGATTGATCACCTTCACTCAGGGTGGCCTCGACTACGTCGTAGTGACCGTTGGCTCGGTTCGAGGACGACGCGACGTGCCCATCCGGGCAGTCGACGAGGAGTCGTTGCTGGTAGATGCGAGCCGCAGCGCGACGTCCGCGGAAATACTGATTGGGATTCCGATCGATCCGAGGACGGTGAATCCCGTGCGGTGCCGCGAACGTGTGCTGTCCTCCCAGCTCTGCCAGGGCGGCCCGATCCGGCAGATGCTAAATGTCACAGGGGTTCACTCGGTTCTCGTGCCGGTCCTAGCTCCTGCGAACAATGCGGCGTAGCCGCCTGTTCGCGGCCGCGTCGAGGCACGGGAATTCCCGCGCACGGCGATGATTCATCGCGTTGGCACGCGTTCGGTGGCGCATCCTGCCCGTAGGCACACAAATGGTCTCGAGCGAGACAGAAAGCAGACTTCCTTGTTCATCTTGGAGAAGTTCTTCACCGCGATTCTCACTCTGAGCGGCGCCTCATTCGGTGGCTGGCCGCTGTTCGAAGACGACGATCCAGACGACTCGTACTGGGACCAGGAGCGATCGAGTTGACCTGGCGGTGCAACGGACTCCGGCGTGCGCACAGCTGCGGCCCCGAGGGGAGGACTCCCAGGGCGTCACGTCTCGAGGACCACCGTTTCCGGCGTCTGGAGAATTTCTTGCGCAGGCCGCCACACCCGTAGGTGACGGAGCGCATACCGAGGCGACAACCCGGGTTACCCAATAGCAACAAAGTCCGGGCCGCGAGCAGCGCACGGAGCTCCATCACTCATGCCAGACCTCGCAAGCGCGCGCCCTGCGCATTGAAGTGGGGGACGGCGGAAGGGCGCACTCACCCCCACTCCGCCAGCCAATCCCTCCTCTCAGGAGACGGCGAGTGTCTTTTCGCGGGGATTCGGCTGGGGCGTATGACCCGGCTCGTGCAGCGCCAGTCCGAGCACGCCGGCGGCTACAAAGACCGCTCCATGGACGAGGAACCAGAGGGCAGGGCCGTCGACGCCGTTTGGGAGGTGGGCATACTGGCCGCCAACTGGATGCTCTCCTCGTTGCCGCTGACGAGACCCTGGAAGCGGGGGAGCACGGTGTTGAGCTGTCCGACACGGGCGGTCACGTCGGGGCAGTTCTGGGACATGAAATTTGAATTCGAGTGCAGCTCCGCAGCAACCCTTTTAGTTCGGAAGACTGCCCGGATTCAGTGCCGCACGGATTGCGTCGTATGAGATGAGTAGCGGTGCCAGATCGACGGTGCGATATCCGCCGGGCCTTCGCGTATCAGTTGCCTGCGGGGGAGTGCACCATTTCTGCTGTTCTCGTGTGGGTGGGGTCGTGACGGTCGAGGACCTCGAGCGCAGCGCAGGAGTACTTCCCGCTCGCATATTCGCGGGGTGTGACCGCGTACCGGCGCTTGAACTCTGTAATGAAGTGGGAGGCGCTCGAATAGCCCACGGCACGTGCAACTTCGCTCACACTGATGCCGGATTCGGTGATGAGCATGCGTCGAGCAGCGGCCAGTCGCTCGGATTTGAGGAACTGGTAGGGACTGACGCCGATCGTCGCACGGAAGGTGTGCGCGAACGCGGACTCGCTCATCTGGACCTCCCGCGCGATGTCACTCACACTCATCGATTCAGTGAGGTGAGACCTGATGTACTCGATCGCCGACCGCGTAGGATCGACGTCGGACTCGCGTGAGGCCACCTCGAGCGGATCCTGGCAGCTGACGATCTGCAGCAAGCGATACACGATCTCCTGCAAACAGATCGGTGCGAGCACTCGCTCGTCCAACTCGCCATCGAGGGCGCGAAGAAACCGGAGAATTGTGTGGAGTAGTCGTGCATCGACACGGAAGGTGCCGCTGCACTGATTGCCACCCGGACGGCCACGCCGGGTGATCGGCACCGCCGCGGCATCGCTGACCAAGACATCCGTCGAGATGCGACGAATGATCGCCGTGTCGATCTGCAGAAACATCGCGAGGAAGGGATGGTCGGCGGAGGCCTCGACTACTTCGATCGCGGGGCACAGACGGTCCGTGAAGACGATTCCCTCGAGTGGACCGCATCCGTGAGCGGTGCGATCGATGTCCACGGACAGTCGGCCCTGGGCGACGAGACCGAAGGTGACACCGTGGGCCGGTTCCCACGAATACGGACCCGGCTCCTCGAACCGGCAGACGGTTACCCCCCGCGCCTCCCGAGCCCCGTTCACACCCGCCCAGCAGTTCAGTTCGACGAGCAGGTCTTCCACCGGCATCGGCTCAGTCACACTGTTCACAACTGCGCCTTTCGTCGTGAGTCGGTGCTGGTTCGGCGCGGTCACATCCGATCCGACAATCGGCGGGCGGCGAGCTGAATTGCCTCCCACACCGTGGCGAACGGTGGGGCATACGAGAGATCCATCGCGGCAAGGTCGTCGACGCTCATCTCGCCCCACAGTACCGCGGCGGCAGTGTCGATCCTCTTGGCTGACTGCGCCCCGCCCACGATCTGCACACCGAGCAACCGGCGCGTACGACGGTCGGCGATGATCTTGGTGGCGATCGGTGATCGCTCCGGCATATATCCACTCGCCGTGCCGCCGGCAGTGACCAGAGACTCCACGTCGTACCCCGCCTCGGTCGCCTCCCGAGTCCCGAGGCCTGTACGGGCGACCTCCACGTGAGTGCCGGCGGACACGAACCGGGTAATGGCGGTGCCTAGAACACCAGGGAACTCGTGCGATCCGCCAACTGTGTTGTACCCACAGATGCGCCCCTGCTTGTTCGCGTGGGTGCCCAGGGGCGCCAGGACGTACTGCCCCCGGATTCGGTCGATGACTTCGCAGCAGTCCCCGGCGGCCCAGACGCCCTCGGCGACCTCTTGCCGCTCGTTGGGCAAGTAGCCACCGCGTTCGCCGATGGGCAACCCGGCGGCCACGCCGAGTTCGGTCGCCGGGCGCACACCGAGTCCGAGGACGACGACGTCGGTGGGGTAGACCTGCCCGTTGCTGCCGGTGACCGACCGAACGTGGCCGTCGCCGCTGTCGATGTCGATATCGGCAACCGTGGTGTTCGTGACGACGTCGACTCCGCCGGCTTGGACGGTCTCGCGCACCCTCTCACTCATATCGCAGTCGAGGCTGCTCATCACAGCACTGCGGGTCAGGAGTGTGGTGCTGAATCCGCGTTGCACCATCGCTTCCGCCATTTCGACGCCGATGTACCCGCCGCCCACCACCACCGCGCGGCGGCGGATGGCTACTCCATCGCGTGACCGGCGGGAGACGAGATCGAGCCAGTGCCGGGCATGATCGAGATCCTTGACCGGGTGCACGCCTCCCACCAGTTCACCCCCGTCGGTCACCGCCCACTCCGGGATGATCGGATGGGCACCGGTGGCGAGGACAAGCTTGTCGAATCGAACAACTTCCTCCTCACCTCCGGTGTTGTGGGCGTAGGTGACCGTGCGAGTATCGAGGTCGATCTGGGTTGCGGTGACGTTCATCCGGAGGTCCACCCCCATAGCCCGATGCTTTTCGGGCGTGCGAGCGCTCAATTCGTCGGCGGTGCCGACCGTCCCGGACACCAGGTATGGGATGCCGCAGGCAGAATACGAGGTGTCGGAGGTCTTCTCGAGCGCGATTACGTCGACGTCGCGTCCCGCGGCTTTCGCGCTGCGCAGCGCTTGATGGGCCGCGCTCATACCTGCGGCGTCGGCGCCGATGACGACGATGTGCTCGCGCTGTTTCGGTGGGATCGCCGTGCTCATCGCATCTCCGTCATGGTTGTGCATCGGGCGACCGCCCATTCGATCGTGTCGGCGGCCAGGTGGGTTCCGCTGAGCGCATCGATCTCGCGGATTCCTGTGGGGCTGGTGACGTTCACTTCGGTGAGCCTGTCTCCGATGATGTCGAGTCCGACGAACACGAGTCCACGCCTGACGAGCTCGGGTCCGAGTGTGTTGCAGATTTCACGGTCGCGGGCGGTCACGGTGTCGCGCACGACGCGTGCACCGGTGGCCATGTTGCACCGGAATTCATCGCCGGCGCCGCCGGTGTCGACGATGCGGCGGACGGATCCGATCGGCTGTCCGTCGAGGACGATCACGCGACGGTCTCCCGCTGTCTCCGCCTCCGGAATGTACTGCTGGACGACTACGTGCTGGTCACCGCGGACGGTGGCGGTGTCGAGTATCGAGTGCAGGTTCGGGTCATGCGGTCGCAGGAGCATGATGCCCCGGCCGGCCATGCCGTCGGTGGGTTTGAGAACTGCTGTTCCCCAGGAATGTACGGCTTCGACTATTTCGTCTCTGTCCGCGGAGACGAGGGTGGGGGGACCCAGTTCGGGCATCCGCAGGGCGAACAACTTCTCGTTCGCGTCGCGGAGCCCAGCAGGGGAGTTGATCAGCAGCGTCTTGGTGGGATCGACCAAGTCGAGGATGAAGGTGGCACGAAGATAGTTGCTGTCGACCGGAGGGTCGGTCCGCATGAAGATCGCCGATACCTCGTCGAGAGGGAGGCGGCGGGATGCGCCACTGGTGTACCAGTCGGTGTCGGCGATCCACTTGTCTTCGCTCAAGACCGCTGGGCGTAACGTCACCTCCCGGCATCGGGCGAATACGCGCCCTCGATCGATGCCGAGCTCGCCGATCGTCGTGGTCAACACGCGATGGCCGGCCAACTGCACTTCCTCCATCAAAGCGATGGTGGTGTCGTGCGCGGGTGCCAGTCCGGCAAGGGGATCGGTGATGAACACGAAGTCCAACCGAAGCCCAGACCGGGCCTGCGGGTCGTCAAGCACTGGCGGCCCGCTCATGACGCCACCTCGCCGATAGTGCGATGTGTCGACTCCCCTGTCCATGCGGCCGGTACCAAGCCGCTGTACATGGCACTTTGCGGTCCCTGTTCGCGGGCAGCGACACCGAACCGGGTGCGGTCGTCTGTGGAGTCGTCCCCCCAGATCGATGCGTAGCCGTCACGATGGCGCCGAGCGTCGAATACCCTGTCGAGGTCGGCGAGGGTGTCCCAATGGACGATGGTGAGCACGGGTCCCAGTGGTTCACGGGAGTGGGCCAGTGCCTTTGCCGCGGCCTTCGACGTTGCGTCGCCGAGGTCGACGACCGTGGTGGGCAGCCGCCACCCCATTCGATGCCTGATGTCATCGGGAATCGTTCCCCCCAGCAGTACCCGCCCGCCGCCGGCGTCCAACTCGTCGATCCGATCGAAGGCCCGCCGCCGGACGGGTTCGCTGGGCAGGGGAGCGGCACGATTGTTGAAGAGGGTCAGCTGGCAGAGAACCGCAGCGATGGCATTCTTGGCGACGTCCCGGTGCACCGCGACGGTGTGTAGACCGAACGGTCCGCCGGCGTTGTGGACCCGAACTGCTTCGGCGATGTGGGAGGCCATCGTCGCGAATTTGTCATTCGCGAGGCCGGGGTAGACGATCGCGGCGTTGCCGCCGCCGGCCAGGGTTCGCAGGGGCACGTGTGTCCGGCGTTCAGCTCGGCTGGCCCGGCTCAGGGTGGACTCGTTCGCCCGCACGTGCAGCGTCTGGAGTGCGGTACTGCTGATGAGTGCGGCGCCCACGTCGACGCCGGTGCCCTGCACGATGTTGAGAACGCCGGCGGGAAATCCCAGCTGGTCTGCAATGAACGCGAACGCCACCGGTGACAAGGGACCGCGCAGCGACGGCTTGACCACTACGGTGTTTCCGGCGGCCAGTGCCGGGAAGACATTCAGCAGCATCTCCGAGAACGGTGCCCCCCACGACAGTACGTGCCCGGAGATGCCTGCGGGTGTGAGCCTCGGGTGCAGGACCTCTCGGGTAAGGATCGCGCGAGCGATCCTCAATGTCGATTCGATAGTGGCGAGGGAATCGGCGTATCCGAGACCTGTCTCGGTCGATTGCAGGCGTGCCAGCTCGGGTGCCGCCTCGGCGAGCCGGTGCAGCAACAGAGCCAGCAGCTGGTCCCGGGTGTGTAGCTCGGACCAGGGCCCCGACAGCGCGTCACCGGCGGCCGAGATCGCCCGATCGACGTCGAATCGCGACGAGAGGGGCACAACCGCGGTGATCGTGCTGTCGGAGGGGTTCCGGATCTCGTACTCGTAAGGCGCGGCCGGAAACACCCACCTTCCGTCGATGAGGTTACGTGCGTAGTGCTCATCGGTCGGTAGTTCGATGGTTTCCAGCAACATGATGGATCCTTCCGAGTTCGAGAGGGGTACTGCGTTCAGGCGATGAAACGGTCGAAGAACAGCCGGTCCGCGGAGGCCCCACGCTCGCGCACCAGCGCTCGCAACGCCGCGTCGACCAGTCCGGCAGGGCCGGCGAGATAGATGTCGTGATCACTGAGATCGGTCCAGTCTTCGGCGACGTGGTCGATCACCCGCCCTACCCGGGAATCGTCAAACACGTCCCATCCAGCCGGCTCGTTGCCAGCGAGGACGGGATCTTCGACCGAGACGGCGACACGGGCACCGAGTTCGTTCAAGCGGGCGAGCCGATCGAGGAGAACGATGTCCCCGGCCATACGTGCACCGATGTACAGGTCCACCCGCCGCGCCCGGTTCTCGACGAGAAGTTCCTCGGTGATCGCGAGGATCGGTGCCAGCCCGGTGCCGCCCGCAATACACACCGCGGGACGCTCGGACCCCGGTTGTGCGTATGCACGCCCATACGGTCCTTCGACCAGAATGTCCTCGCCCACCTGGACTTTATCGAAGAGCCAACTCGATGCCGCCCCGCCGGGCTTGGCGCGGATGATGAATTCCACGGTGGTGGAACCGGCCCCGTCGGCGGGGTGCGCCATCGAGTAGGCCCGCCGAACGCCGTCCGGTGATTCCAGGAGCATGAACTGCCCTGGCAAGAAGTCGATGGGTGAGCTGAAGTCGAGGGTGAAGAGAGCGGTGTCGGGGGTCAGCGCTTCCCGGCCCAGGAGTCGGGAAGTCACACGCTCGGGCACTGCCTCTCGGCTCACCGTCGGCCCGTCGAGTATCGGTGCCTTGATTGTGCAGTTGGCCGTGGGAATCGACTGGCACATCAGGATCCGATTGCCGCGTCGGCGATCACGTTCGGAGAGCCCGGAGGCGTCGGGCCAGAGGGTCTTGACCTCCCCGTCCACGAGTTGCGCGCGGCAACTGCCGCATCCACCGCTGGCGCATTCGTAGGGCAGGGCCAGTCCGGCCCGGAGGCCGGCCCGAAGAAGTGTCTCTTCGGGCCCGCACGTCACCGGTCCCTCGTGCCCACTGAAGTTCACTGTGACAGTCATGGTCTCAGATCTCAATCGGATTCGGCCCGCAGACCGACGAGGTCGAGGAACGAGTGCCAGTCCTGGCGGACCGCGGCGGAAATCTCGTCCGCGGACGCTCCGCTGGGTGACGCGACGATCCGCGCGCCGGCCTCGATCATCTCGTTCCCGCGTGCGGCCCATTCACTCAAATGACCCTGAAGCACATCCAGATTGCCGGCGTCAGCCGCGACGAGAAATTCGACCAGTGCCACCGACCAGCGCTGACTCCGCAGGCTGTCACGCCAGAGGTTCTCCAGAATCAGCGAGTCCAATCGTGCTCCGACCCGGGCGGTTTGGTGCCGGAGCTGGACGAGGAAGAGCTGATCCGCAATCGCCTTGGTCACCAGATTGGTCGCGACGAATGCTCGGTCCCAATCGAATTCCACGAGGGCCCATTCGAATGCGGCCCGAATCGGCTGCCAGTCGGGGCGCTCGGTCCAGAATTCCTTCTCCGCGGTGCCGAAGCCGCGTTCGGGATGCGTCAGCTGCAGCTGGGTGGTGCGGTACGCGGTGAGCTGCACCCGGCGGAGCTGGTCCGCGGTCTGGAAAGCGGCACAGTTGCCGATATAGCTGCTGATCGCGAGCTGCTGGACGTAGGCGGACAGCATCTGCTGGCTGTGCGCGACGTACCGCGTCGGGGTCAGGGCCCGCACCAACAGGGTCAGTGCCTCATCGGAAAGCGTCTCGTCGGAGCCTTCGCCGTCGAACTGGGCGATCAAACTTTCGACGTAGGTCTCCTGATCGTCCTGGTCGGCAACATAACTGCCGTAGGTGACGGTATCGGGATCCCGGAAGCTATCCCAGTCGGCGACCGTCAATTTCATCGAGTCGCGGTGCTCGCGCAGCCACACGTTTCCGTGAACGTCTGGTCCCATTTCGAGTGGCACGGGCCCGGTGGTGTGGTTCATGTTGTGCGTGAGAACTTCGTATTCGGTGGGCCGTCGCCCGAGATTGCCGAACGCACTCCAGGTCTTGAGCCCGCGCGAACGGGACCGCGGTGTCTTGTTGGTCATGACTTCTCCTGTCCGGAGTTCTGGTAGAACCAGACGTATTCATCGGTGCGAGTCTTGAGGCGCCCCTTGAACGAGGGCATGTCGATCTCGAGCGCGGCCAGCTGATAACTCTGGCCGAAGTGCTTTTCCAAGCTCGACTGCGTCAGGCGGCACGCTCCGCGTGTGTGGATGCGGACATAGTCCTCGCGGTCGAGTACCAGCACGTCCTGTCCCGGGTTGTCCTCCTCGATCGCATCGATCACCGCCTCCGCAAGGTTGCCGGCCCGGATGACCGGACCCACAAGGTCGGGGGACGACTCGTCCGAGGCATCCATGTCGACAATGGTCATGAGTGTGAACTCCTACGGTCAGTGATGCGCCGCGGCCGGCGACTTGAGGCGAACTTGAATGACACCGTCCATGATTCGGACGTCGTGCTTGTGCAGACAGGTGTCTCGGGGATTGACCCCGGAACCGGTCAGCGCGTCGAACTGCCACTCGTGTGCGCGGCAGGTGACGACACCGTTCTCGAATTCCCCCTCGACCAGCGAGATGCTCTGGTGTGGGCAGATTCCGTCGTACGCGCGGACCTCACCGTTCACCTTCACCAAGAGCACTTCGTCGTCTCCGACGTCGAACGATTCCATCTCGTCGTCCCACAGTTCGTCCTCGGCGACCAGGTCGACGAAGTCGTTGCCGGGTGCGTCAGCCATCGGAACTCACCTGCTCTCGGAAGCGGACGTCGACCCATTGCAGCGGTGGGATCGTGCGGGTGCCGAGTAGCTCACCGAGGGTGGCGTCGGAAGTCATCACGGTGCCGTCCACGAGCGCCTCGAATCCGGGGCTCACCTCAGGTTTCGGGACCCGCCGGCCCACCGCATGCGCCGCGACCTTGCGGGCGATCTGATCCCAGGTGTCGTCGGTGTCCACGGCCACGAGGAGTGGGACGAAATCGCCGACGAAACGGCCGGTGATGGGAAAGGGTGCCATGTCAGTTCTCCTTGGCAATCAAGTGAAGTCGGGTCTCAGATCGAGATCGGTTCGCGTTCAACGGATTCCTCCACCAGTGCGGGCTTCGACGGGAGGTAGTCCTTCGCCCAGGCGTAGTCGTACACGTCGTCTCCCATCACGTCCGGGGTCAGACCCATGTAGAGCAGCCCGCCGGCGAGGTCGGCCGGGAGAATCTGTCCGTCGATGAAACGGTCGATGAAGCTCTGGTGGCCGGCGTAACGCTCGGGGTCCTGCTCGAAGCACCACTTGGAGATCTCGGAATCGAAGTGGTAGAGCCGCCCCTTGTAGATCAGGCTGTGGTCGGCGAGATCGTGCCGGGAGAACGCAGATCCCAACGGGAGCTGGGTGAGGTTGCACAGCGCCGGCAACGTGTCCGGCAGAGTGTCCTCGATCCGATCATCGTTGACGTTCTTGATGATCTCGTCCCACATCACACCATAGTTCTCTTCCCAAGTGGGGTACTTCTCCCGCAGCCATTCCCGTTCGTCCTTGGAGACGCCGGCATTCGGCTTCCAGAACAGCGTGGGGCGCCAGAACCAGGTCCCCAGATGCATGGCGTGATGGCCGTTCTCGAGCGAGTACATGAACTGGTCCCAATACCAGGGCTTCTTCAGCCCGTAGTCCTCGAGGATCCGTTCGTGGTGGTTGACGATCCACTCGAGCATGAATTCCTTGAAGCTCATCTTGCGCTGATCTAGGGGTGTGTAGTAGTCCATCGCCGGCCCGGTCAACGTCTGGAACAGCCGCGTGGACCGCCAGAAGGCGACATCGAGTGCCTTCTGCGCGCGGGCGGGGTCGTGCTCCATCAGGATCGACAGGGTGGGGAAACCCTGCTGAGCGTGGCGTGCCTCATCGGTTTGGATGGAGGACAACAGGTTCGACCAGTTGATGTCGCCGGCAGCCATGGCGTCGGCGGCCAATGCGACGAACTGGACGTTGGTGAATCCGTGTTCGACGGTCAGGCTCGTCGCCAGCGCGGCCTCGACGCAGTCGGCGTTGAGCATCGCATCGTCGAAGAAGTTCTTCACCGCCAGGACACCCCACTCCTTGGTGTGGAACGCCTTCTGCGACCAGTCGAAACGCGGATCCTGCTTGAGCAGATCGTGGGAGAAACGCAGATCGAGCTGGGCGTGGCGGGTCTCGTCGAGCATCCCGAAGACCCCGAGATTGCGCCAGCGCGGGGTCGGCGCGAACCGACAGAATCGGCTCTGCATGGTGACCGCCATGTGCTCGACCATGCACGTGGTGCCCATGTGTAGGTGCGTCGTGGCGACGTGCGCAGGGTCGAGCTTCTCGTAGGTGCCGGAACGCACCAGGGCGCTGCTGACGGCCTTGACGCCCGACTCTTTCTCACGCTGGATCCGGACGTAGTCGCGGTACGACACCCGGAACGGTTCGTCCCACTTGTCCCAGGCCTCCTTCGGTACGTCCCCCGCACCGCTCCAACTCGTCGGGAACGCCACCGCCGGATCGACGTAGCTCAGTTCCCAGTCGAGGTCTCGCGAGATGTCGTACCAATCGTCCCGGTTCAGTAACATATTGTGCGCCTTCCATTGTGACGGTATGAGCGGTGGTCTTCTGGATGGTTCCGTTCAGCGGTCATCGTTTGACCCGCAGCACTCGGTAGTTGGTGTACTCGAGGACACCGTGGATGGACTGTTCGACGCCGAGGCCGGACTGCTTGACGCCGCCGAACGGCACATCGGAGGAGAGCATCGGATGCTGGTTCACCCAGACCGTGCCCGCGTCGACCCGTTCGGCGACCTCGGTCGCGCGCTGTTCGTCGGAGGACCACACCGAGGCGCCGAGCGCGAGTTCGGAGTCGTTGGCGCGCGTGATCACATCATCGATGTCGGTGTAGGTCAGGATCGGCAGGACCGGGCCGAACTGTTCCTCGCGAACCAGGGGCACGGAGTCGTCGACCCCACGCACCAAGGTGACCGGGTGGAAGTAACCGGGGCCCTCGGGCACCTCACCGCGGAAGTACACGTCGGCGCCGCGGTGGGCCGCATCATCGACATAGCCACGCACCTTGGCGAACTGGACGGCGTTCTGGACCGGGCCCATGTCGACGCCGTCGTCGAGCCCGTTGCCCACCTTCACCCCCTTGGCGACCTCGGCCAGAGCTTCTTCGATCGCGGGGGCGAGGTGCTGGGGCACGTAGAGGCGCTTGAGGCCCGCACAGACCTGACCACAGTTCGACAGGGCACCCCAGTACAGATCCGCCGCGATCGACGCTACGTCGACGTCGTCGAGGACGATGCCGGGATCGTTGCCACCGAGTTCGAGGGTCAGGCGCTTGAGGGTCGCGCCGGCGCCCGCCATGATCGACTTCCCCGCGCGTTCGGACCCCGTGAACGTGATCTTGTCGATCCCGGTGTGAGCAGTCATCGCCCGGCCGAGATCGTCGCCGCCGCTGAGCACCTGCAGCACACCCGGGGGGAGGATCTGTTGCGCGAGCTCACCCAGGCGCAACGTGGCCACCGGGGTCAGGGGTGAGGGTTTGACGATGATCGGGTTGCCGGTAATCAGGGCGGGGCCGATCTTCCACAGCGCCAGCAGGAGGGGATAGTTCCAGGCGGTGATGCCCCCGACGACTCCGACCGGTGCACGGTGCACCTCGATCAGCTCGTCGTCGTTGTCCCGGATGACCTCGACAGGAATGTCCCAGCTCGCATACCGCTCGAGACCGCGCAGACCCGATTCGATCTCGCCGGCGGCCTTCGCCAAGGGTTTTCCCTGTTCGAGGGTCACCAGACGGGCCAGTTCGTCGATGTTGGCACGCACGTGGTCGACCAGGCGAAGGACGATGCCTTGTCTGAAGGGGAGGTCGTGCGTAGCCCAGTGCTCGGCGGCGCGCCGAGCGGCAGAGACCGCGGAGTCCAGGTGCTCGACTCCGGCGTCCGGAACCTCGACGAAGGCCGACTCGGTGGCGGGGTTGATCACGGGGATCACCGCTGCGGTGGTCGTGATCTCTCCGTCGATGGTCAGCCCAGGTGGGGTGCTGTTGGACAGAGAATCTGCGGTGATACTCATGGTTGACTTCCTTCCGGGCGGAAGAGGGTCTTGAACTGTTCCGCGCTGTAGACGTGGTTTCGGGCCTTCTCCTCGCGCGGGTCGGAGATCCGGACCTTGGCTGCGGGTCGGGCAGAAATACGGTCGGCCCACGCTTTGACGTTGGGGTAGTCGGAGACATCGACCCCGTGCCCGGCGGCCACCCGAGTCCACGGGAAGGTCGCGATGTCCGCGATCGAGTACTCGCCGGCGAGGTACTCGCGATCACGTAGCCGGTCATCCATGACGCGGTAGAGGCGGGCCACCTCGCCCGCGTAGCGGTTTCGGGCGTACGGGTTGTCGATTCCCTGCTTCGGGGCATGCGAGACGAAGTGGGCGGCCTGTCCTGCCATCGGTCCCTGGTTGGCCACCTGCCAGAACAGCCAGCACAACACTTCCTGGCGGGCGATCGGATCCTCGGGGAGGAGGCGACCGGTCTTCTCCGCCAGGTAGAGCAGGATGGCACCGGATTCGAAGATCGCCAAGTGCCGGCCACCGGGGCCATCGTGATCCACGATGGCCGGCACTTTGCTGTTCGGATTGATCTCGACGTACTCCGATTCGAACTGATCGCCCTCACTGATGTCGGTCCAGACGATCTGGTAGTCAAGTCCCAATTCCTCCAGCGCGATGAGCACCTTCCGCACGTTGGGGCTTGTGTAGTAGTAGAGGTCAATCATCGAACGATGCTCCAAGAGAGTCGATTACCGGCGGGTTAGATGTCGTACTGCTTGCGGATGCGGTCCAGGTAGTCCACGAGGTTCGCCTTGGACTGGACGTATCCGGATCCGAGCCACTGCTGCGGCTGGTCGGCGATGTGCCGCAGCGTCGAGTACACCGAGGCGTCGATCGAATGCAGCTTGTCGCCGAGGAAGAAGTCCTTGTCGGCCAGGAAGTCGGACAGAGCATCGATGTCCGCCCGGAAGAACTCGACGACGACCTCCGCGCTACGCCGGCCCATACCCTGGCCGTCGAACTCGGTGAGGATCCGGCCCCGGAACCCGTCCAGGCCTTCGCGCATCTCCGGGGTCACCTCGGCGCCCTGAACGATGTACGGGATGTAGGTCTCCCACCCGCTGTCCTCACGCCAGCGCGGCTGGATGATGCCGCTCCAGTACAGGTGCTCCTCGATCAACCGGTTGAAGGCGAGAGCCAGGGCAAGCTCCTGCTTGCTCAGATCCGCATCGAGCTTGTCGCCGTACTTGTCCTTCAGGTAGGCGATGATCGTGTTGGAGTCGCCGACTTTGGTTCCGTCGCTGTCGACGATGTACGGCAGCTTGCC
>NZ_JBHWUE010000122.1:0-25897 GCF_042738615.1 Rhodococcus sp. NPDC059968 | reverse complement strand
CGCCGCCAGCGACGCCCTGACATCCTCACTCACGCTCATAGCACAAGCATGACACCGAAAAGGCAATCTACACGGTTAATTTATCTGCAAGCCCTAACTACACGGCTTTGGGACTAGGCAGGCAGGATCGGCCACCGATCAGCTCGCGTCGAACGTCCGGGCCGCCAGCGAC
Source organism: Rhodococcus sp. NPDC059968 (assembly GCF_042738615.1). Lineage (NCBI taxonomy): Bacteria > Bacillati > Actinomycetota > Actinomycetes > Mycobacteriales > Nocardiaceae > Rhodococcus > Rhodococcus sp. NPDC059968. Next base: position 25,725 of record NZ_JBHWUE010000122.1, on the reverse strand, counting down.
CGGACGATCCCGGCCCGCCCCTCGACCACCAGGCGGCGCAGGGCCGGCGGACGGTCGCCGGCCAGGAACTCGTCGGCTGCCGCCACGGACTCCTCGCTGATCGACCACGACGGGTACAGACCCACCACGACAGTCTGCGCGACCTCGCTCGAACGCCGCTCCCACACCGCGGGAATGTCCGCGAAGTAGCGGGCCACGTACGGTTCGAGGATCTCGGACTGCCCGTGACCGGCGAAACCGCCGATGATGGAGCGGGCGGTGATGTTCGGCACGGAATCGTCGCCGACGACTCGGTTCCAGGCCTGTTCCTTCACCGCGGCCTGCGGGCGGACGGTGGCCGCGGCGGCGGCGTTGCGGGCGCCCGCCGCAGTGGGGTCGCGTTCGGCTTCAGCGTCGATGAACGGCGTCTCGATGCCCTCGGCGTCGATCTCACCGGCCCCGGCGAGAGCGGTGACGAGACGCCAGCGCAGGTCCGTGTCGACGACGAGACCCGGCAACCCGACCGTCTCGGGTGCGGCGTCCAGCAGTTCCTGCAGCACCTCGGTGTGCCACGCCGACAGCTGCGCGCCCGCCAGCGCGTTGACGAACGCCAGCTGGTGATCCGAACCCGGCTCGGCTTCCCGTGCCAGTTCGAGGAGCCGGTTCGCGAAGTCCGGCCAGCCGTGTTCCTTGGCCCACTCGGGTGCGGCGTAGCTGTGCAGGGCGGTCTGGGCCTGCATCAGCAGTCGCTGGACCACCCCGACCTCGGTTTCGGCGCCGATGCCGCGCTGCACGAGGGCGACGAAGTCCCGCGCCTTGAGTTCGGCCTGCCGCGTCATCTCCCAGGCCGCCGACCACACCAGGGTGCGGGGGAGGGGCTCGTCGATGTCGCCGATGCGGTCGATGGCGGTGGCGAGCGAGTCGGGATCGAGCCGCAGCGAGCAGTACGTGAGGTCGTCGTCGTTGACGAGGATCAGCTGACCGCGTTCGACACCGACGAGTTCGGTGACGTCGGTGCGTTCGGTGGCGTCGAGGTCGAGTTCCACCCGCTTCGTGCGCACGAGCTTGCCGTCCCGGTCGTCGTACACGCCGACGGCGATGCGGTGCACCCGTCGCTCACCGGCACCCGGTGCGGCACCGGACTGCAGCACGGCGAACCGGGTGAACTTGCCGTCCGCGTCGACGTCGAATTCGGGGCTCAGGATGTTGAGCCCGGTGGTCTTGAGCCACTGGGCTCCCCAGTCGGACAGGTCGCGGCCCGAGGACTTCTCGAGTGCGCCGAGGAGGTCGTCGAACGTGGCGTTGTCGAAGGCGTGGTCACGGAAGTAGTCCCGCAGGCCGGACAGGAAGGGGTCGAGCCCGACGTACGCGACGAGCTGCTTGAGGACGGAGGCGCCCTTCGCGTACGTGATGCCGTCGAAGTTCACCTCGACCGCGGCGAGGTCCGGGATGTCGGCGGCGATGGGGTGGGTGGACGGCAGCTGATCCTGCCGGTACGCCCAGGACTTCTCGACGTTGGCGAACGTGGTCCAGGCGTTGGTGTATTCGGTGGCCTCGCTCTGGCACAGCACGGAGGCGAACGTCGCGAAGGACTCGTTGAGCCACAGGTCGTCCCACCAGCGCATGGTGACGAGGTCGCCGAACCACATGTGCGCCATCTCGTGCAGCACGGTCTCGGCGCGCCGCTCGTACGACGCCCGCGTCACCTTGGACCGGAAGACGTAGTCCTCGAGGAACGTCACGGCGCCGGCGTTCTCCATTGCGCCCGCGTTGAATTCGGGGACGAACAGCTGGTCGTACTTCCCGAACGCGTAGGGGGTGCCGAAATTGCGGTGGTAGAACTCGAAGCCCTGCTTGGTTTCCGTGAACAGGCGCTCGGAGTCCATGTGCTTCCCGAGGGAGGCGCGGCAGTAGATCGCGAGGGGGATGTCGCCGTGCTCGTCGGAGTAGTTGTCGGTCCACTCCGCGTACGGGCCGGCGATGAGCGCGACGAGGTAGGTGCTCATCTTCGGCGTGGTGCGGAAGATGTGGCGGCCGGGTTCCGCCGCCACCGTCTCGACGGTCGCGGAGTTGGAGATCACCTTCCAGTCGGCGGGGGACGTGACGTGCACGTCGAACGTCGCCTTCAGGTCGGGCTGGTCGAAGCAGGCGAACATGCGCTTGGCGTCGGCGGTCTCGAACTGTGAGTACAGGTACACCGCGTCGTCGGTCGGGTCGACGAAGCGGTGCAGCCCTTCACCGGTGTGCGAGTACGCGCAGTCGGCCTCGACCACCAGTTCGTTGCGTTCCGCGAGATCGGTGAGTGTGATGCCGGTGGACTCGTCGTAATCCGAGACGTCGACGGGGGAGCCGTTCAACGTGGCCGAATGCACACGGGCCGCGACGATGTCGACGAACGTGGAGCCGCCGGAGGTGGCCCCGAACGTGACGGTCGTGCGGGAGGAGAACGTCTCGACTCCGGGCTGACCCGTCCCGTCGGTGAGGTCGAGTTCGATCAGGTAGTTGTCGACGGTCAGCAGTCCGGCTCGTTCGGCTGCCTGTTCGCGGGTCAGGTTCGGTGGGGCCACAGAGGTCTCCTCGTGATCGGCGGCGGTGCTCGTACTCGATGCTGCCATCCCATCACGAGTGGGACCGGGGTGTTAACCGGACAGGTCGGTCAGCGGCACCCCGGGGTCGGCCAGCCGGTCGGGATCGACCGGGGCGGACGAGGACACCAGTTGCTTGATCTGATCGGTGGCGTCCCAGATGTTGACGTTCATGCCGGCGAGGACGTGGTTGTCGGCGTCGAGCCAGAAGGCGAGGAACTCGCGTCCGGGAAGGTTGCCGCGCACCACGACCCGGTCGTATCCGTCGGACGGGGCGTAACCCGTGTACTCCATGCCCAGATCGAACTGGTCGGTGAAGAAGTACGGCAGCCTCGAGTACTCGGCCTCGTGCCCGAGCATGGTGGCGGCGGCGACCGCCGGCTGGTTGAGGGCGTTCGCCCAGTGCTCGACCCGAATTCGGGTGCCGAGCTGCGGATGCAGTTGCGCGGCGATGTCGCCCACCGCGACGACGTCGGGGTCGCTGGTCTGCAGTCCGGCGTCGACGAGAATCCCGCCGTCGACGTCGAGTCCGGCCCGCTGCGCGATCTCGATGTTGGGGGCGGCGCCGACCGCGACGAGGACTGCGTCGGCGGGCAGGACCGTTCCGTCGCCGAGCCGCAAGCCGGTGGCCTTGCCGTCCTCGACCACGATCTCGTCGACGGTGGCGCCGAAATGCAGCTGAACGCCGTGTTCGCGGTGCAGTTCCGCGAACACCGTGCCCATCTCGGGGCCGAGCGAGCCGAGCAGGGGAAGCTCGGCGGCTTCCACCACCGTCACGTCGGCGCCCTTCTCCCGCGCGGAGGCTCCCACTTCGAGACCGATCCAGCCGGCGCCGATCACCACGAGCCGTCGGCCACCGGCGACCGCCCCGATCAGACTGTCCGACTCGTCGACGGTGCGGAGGTAGTGGACGCCCTCGGCGTCGGAACCGGGGATCGGTGGTCGGCGTGAGCGCGAACCGGTGGCCAGCGCGAGCTTGTCGTATCCCACCGTGGAACCGTCCGGCAGCGTCACGGTGTGGGCGGTGAGGTCGAGGTCGGTGGCGGTGGTGCCGAGCCGCAGGTCCACGTGATGGTCGCGGTACCAGTCGCCGTGGTGGACGGTGAAGTCGCCGAGCGCCTTCTTGCCCGCGAAGTGTTCCTTCGACAGCGGAGGTCGCTCGTAGGGAAGATGTTCCTCCCCCGACAGGAGGATGATCGATCCGTCGAAATCCTTGTCACGCAATGCTTCTGCCGTTTTCGCTCCGGCGAGGCCGCCGCCGACGACGACGAATGTGCGAGTGGAGGACATGTGAGGATGCTCCCTTCCGGTCGACCACTTCCGACCCTACTGCCGCGAGCGGGGTCTCCGGGAAGGATTCCCGGCAGGCAGGTGTTGACTGAACGGGAATGTGTACATCGCCGAGAAGGAGCATCACGTGAGTGCTGGTACGAACGCCGGGACCGCCAAGGACGTCGCTGATTTCTGGTTCGACCCGCTGTGCCCGTGGTGCTGGATCACCTCGCGATGGATCCTCGAGGCCACGCAGGTGCGGGACCTGGAGGCGAACTTCCATGTGATGAGCCTGGCCGTCCTCAACGAGGGCCGGGATCTGCCGGAGGAATACCGCGAGCTCATGACCAAGGCGTGGGGTCCGGTGCGGGTGCTGATCGCGGCCGCGCAGAAGCACGGCGACGAGATCCTGCTGCCGCTGTACACCGCGATGGGCACGCGGATCCACAACGAGGGCAACAAGGACCTGGGCGACGTGATCGTCAAGTCGCTCGCCGAGGTCGGGCTGCCTGCCGAACTGGCCGAGGCTGCCGAAGCGGACGACTACGACGCCGCTCTGCGCGAGAGTCACGCGGCAGGCATGGACGCCGTCGGACCGGATGTCGGAACCCCGACCATCCACGTCAACGGCGTCGCGTTCTTCGGCCCGGTCCTGTCGCGGATTCCCCGTGGCGAGGACGCGGGCAAGGTGTGGGACGGTGCGGTCGCGCTGGCCGGCTACCCGCACTTCTTCGAGCTCAAGCGCACCCGGACCGAAGATCCCCAGTTCGACTGAGCCCTGATCCCGGGCACGGTCACCGCGTGACGGGCCCGGCCGGGTCGGCCGCGTACTGCAGTAGCTGCGGATCGCGGTAGATCTGGCCGGGTTTGACGAACAGGTGACCGTGCCGGGTCCTGTTCCGCAGGGCGGCAGCGCGCCAGGTCAGTACCGGATGTCCCGACAGCAGATTCACGAACCACGGGAAGAATCCGCGTTCGGTGGTGGCCCGGTCGGCGAGTTCGTCGAATCCGACGATGCTCACGAGATATTTGCCGGCGCCGAGAACGCCCATCGCGCCGCGGGCGCCCTGGGGCCGGACGCAGTAGCCGTGGTTGTCTGCGGTGTATTCCATCGATCGGAACAGGGCCGATCCGACGACGGGAATGTAGTTGGCGGCGAACTGTCCCAATTGTCGCCAGTAGGAGGCGTGACCGGCCGCGATGTGACCGACCTCGTGGCCGATGACGAAGGCGAGGGCGTCGGGTTCGCGGGCCTCGCCGCCGATCTCGAACAGATCGCTGTACACCACGACGAACCGGCGGAAACCGTGTCCGGACGCGAAGGCGTTGATCCGGCCGTTCCCGAGCACGACGTACGCGTCGGGCGGTTCGGTCATCCCGAACCGTGCGGCCGCGTCGGCCACCATCCGATACCCGTCGGGGAACTGGGTGGGTGTCATCTTGATCCCGTTCACCTGCTGCGAGCCGTAGAGCTGGCCGCGGCCGACCGCGATGAGGATCGGCGCGACCAGAACGATGAGCACCCAGGTGGACACCACGCCGAGGAAGAGCGCCGCGATCGCCGCAACGTAGGCGACGACGGTGAGAACGATCGCCACCACGAGCAGCGGGATCTCCCACGAGTGCCGGGCGGGCCTGTCGTTCGGCATGAGGCCGGGCAGCGGGACCGGAGGATTCCATCCCGTCCCGCCGCCCCACTGGTGCTGCGCGGGGGCCGGCCGACGTCCCGGATACGCCTGTCCCCAGTTCTGTCCGTTGTCGGGATACATGCTGATCACGATAAGCGTCCCGGGCCCCTGCCACGATTCGCGAGGACGCCTGACAGAATCACCAGTCATGCGCGTATACCTGGGTGCCGACCATGCCGGATTCGAACGTAAGAACGAGATCATCGAACACCTGAAGGCCGCGGGCCACGAGACCGTCGACTGCGGCGCTCACGTCTACGACGCCCTCGACGACTACCCCGCCTTCTGCATCGAGACGGCCCGTCGTGTCGTCGCCGACGAGGGCGGCCTCGGCATCGTGCTGGGCGGCAGCGGCAACGGTGAGCAGATCGCCGCGAACAAGGTGAAGGGTGCGCGATGTGCCCTGGCGTGGAGCGTCGAGACCGCGCAGCTGGCCCGCCAGCACAACAACGCTCAGCTGATCGGCCTCGGCGGCCGCATGCACTCCCTCGAGGAGTCCCTCGCGATCGTGGACGCGTTCCTCGCTGCGGAGTGGTCGAACGAGGAGCGCCACCAGCGCCGCATCGACATCCTGTCCGAGTTCGAGAAGACCGGCGTCGCCCCGGCCCTGCCCGAGGCCTGATCGTCCTTGCCCGAAGGTCACACCCTGCACCGGCTGGCCCGGCTACACCAACGCCGGTTCGCCGGTTCGCCGGTGCGGGTGCTGAGCCCGCAGGGCAGATTCGCCGAGGACGCTGCGCTCGTCGACGGCCGCGTTCTCGTCAAGTCCGAGGCCTGGGGTAAACACCTGTGGCATCACTACGAGTCCGGACTGGTCGTGCACGTCCACCTGGGTCTGTACGGAGCGTTCACGGAATCGGCCGTTCCCATGGAACCACCGGTAGGGCAGGTCAGGATGCGGATGGTCGGCGCCGAATTCGGCACCGACCTCCGTGGTCCGACGGCCTGCGAGGTTCTCCATCCGCCGCAGGTCGCCGCGATCGAGGCGCGGCTGGGGCCGGACCCGCTGCGGAATGATGCCGACCCCGACAAGGCGTGGAAGCGCATCTCGGCGTCGAAGACCCCGATCGGGGCACTGCTGATGGATCAGGCCGTCATCGCCGGCATCGGCAACGTGTACCGGGCGGAGGTCCTGTTCCGGCACGGAATCAACCCTGACAGGCCCGGTCGTGCGCTGTCCCGTGACGAGTGGGACGCACTGTGGGCCGACCTCGTCGCCCTGATGAAGGTCGGGGTCCGCCGCGGCAAGATGCACGTCGTCCGTCCCGAGGACGATCACGGCGATCCGGCGTATGCGAAGGACCGTCCCCGGACGTACGTCTACCGGCGGGCGGGGTCACCGTGCCGGATCTGCGGCACCCCGGTGGCCCACTCGGTCATGAAGGGCCGCAACCTCTTCTGGTGCCCGAGCTGCCAGCCCTCCTGACGGCCGGCTAGAAGTCGAATCCGCCACCGAAGTCGAATCCGCCGCCGTCTCCGCCGCCACCGAAGTCGAATCCGCCGCCGTCGCCACCGGCGTCCCCGCCCATGTCGCCGCCGCCGTCTCCGGCATCTCCCCCGGAGTCGCCGCCGTCCGCGCCTGCGTCTCCGCCTGCGTCACCGGTGTCCTGGGACGCGTCGCCCGCTCCGCTCTCGAAGCCCTGCGCGTCGTACCCCACTCCGGCCATCCCGGAGAACATCGCCGAGAACAGGAACATCGAGCCCAGGCCCCAGGCGCCCGCGACGAGAGCGGGCTTCCACCACGGCTCCGAATACCAGCCGGCCGGAACCGGGCGTCCCGCAACACGGCCGCCGGGGTAGTAGTTCGGTGTCTTCGACGAAGGGTTCGGCGACGCCGCGACCTGCCGCCCCTCGAACTCGACCTCCCGGTCCTCGGTCACCGCTCCCGCGGACTTCTGGCCGTCGATCGACGGAATCTCCGGGCCGGGGTCCATGCCCATGGCCGTCCGGGCGGCGCGGATGTAGTAGAGACCCTCGAGCGCCGTCTGCTTGGCGAGACGCGCCTGGACGGGCGTCCCGGCCTGATCGATCTGGGAGCCGGCCGCGGTGTACCGCTCGGACGCGTCGGCGAGGGCCTGCTGGGAGGCGGTGTCGGATCCTGTGAGGCTGTAGACCTGTCCGCCGAGCCGTTCGATGGCCTGTCGAGCGTCCGCCTTGGCGTCCTCGAGCTGGTTCGCGGTCTGCCCGGCGCGGTTGCTGCGGCTCTTCACCACCAGGAAGGCGACCGCCGCCACGATCACGAGAATGAGTAGCAGTTCCACGGTGGGCCTCCGGAGTTCTCGCGGACCGCCGGCTGCGGGGCTGAAGCATCCACGAGTTGGGGACAAATCGGACATCTCCCAGAGTACTGACCGAAATCGTGGTTACGCGCTCGGCGAACGGGGAGTGGTCCGGAGTGAGAGAGGTGCGGGTACGTCGCGCGTCCCTGTGACGCATGTCATAGCGGCCGACGTGTGCACGGCCGCCCGCGCACGACGAAAAAGGAGCGTTCCCTGGGGTGGGAACGCTCCTGTGGGGAGGGGATGACGGGAATCGAACCCGCGTAATCAGTTTGGAAGACTGAGGCTCTACCATTGAGCTACATCCCCGTGCATACGACAACCTGGGATCGCCATGCATGTCGTCTGCGATGAGTGACTGTACCCAACCTCGCTTTGGATTTCATAATCGGGGGGCCGTAGGATTCTTCCTCGGGTCCCCGCGAGGTTGGCGGGAGCCGGCTTCGACCGGGGTGTAGCGCAGCTTGGTAGCGCATCCGCTTTGGGAGCGGAGGGTCGCAGGTTCAAATCCTGTCACCCCGACCAGAACCACAGGGCAGGCAACTGCCGCACAGTAGAAGAGCACGACCACACGAAGGAGCCAGTCCGTGAAGAGCACCGTCGAGCAGCTCAGCCCGACGCGAGTCCGTATCAACGTTGAGGTGCCCTTCGAGGAGCTCAAGCCTGATTTCGACAAGGCCTACAAGGCCCTCGCGCAACAGATCCGTCTCCCCGGCTTCCGTCCGGGCAAGGCACCGGCCAAGCTGCTCGAAGCTCGTGTCGGTCGTGGCGCAGTCCTGGAGCAGGTCGTCAACGACGCACTCCCGTCCCGCTACTCCGAGGCCGTCACCAGCGCCTCGGTGAAGGCGATCGGTCAGCCCGAGATCGAGATCACGAAGATCGAGGACGGCGAGCTCCTCGAGTTCACCGCCGAGGTCGACGTCCGTCCCGAGATCACGCTGCCCGACTACAGCGAGCTGAGTGTCACCGTCGATCCGATCGAGATCACCGACGAGGCCGTCGAGGAGCAGCTGCTGTCGTTGCGTCAGCGCTTCGGCACCCTCACCGGTGTCGAGCGTGCGGTCGAGGACGGAGACTTCATCTCCATCGACCTGGCGGCCACCGTCGACGGTGAGGCCGTTCCCGAGGCCACCGCGAGCGGTCTGTCGCACGAGGTCGGTTCGGGCCAGCTCATCGAGGGCCTCGACGAGGCCGTCGTCGGCGTCAAGGCCGGCGAGTCCAAGGAGTTCACCTCGACGCTCGTCGCCGGTGACCACGCGGGCAAGGAAGCTGTGGTCACCGTCACCGTCGGCACCGTCAAGGAGCGCGAGCTGCCTGCCGAGGACGACGAGTTCGCTCAGCTGGCAAGCGAGTTCGACACCCTCGACGAGCTGAAGGCCGACCTGCGTGAGCGCGTCGGACGCGTTCGCAAGGTCGAGCAGGCCGGTCAGATCCGCGACAAGGTCCTCGAGACCCTGCTCGAGACCGTCGAGGTCCCGCTGCCCGAGGCCGTCGTCAAGGCCGAGGTCGACGCTGCACTGCACGACGCCGTGCACGGTCTCGATCACGACGAGGAAGCGCTGAACAAGCTCCTCGAGGAGCAGGGCACGAGCCGCGAAGAGTTCGACAACGACGCCAAGGAGAGCGCCGAGCGCTCGGTGAAGACCCAGCTGCTGCTGGACGCCATCGCCGACGCGTCCGACGTCACCGTCGGCCAGGACGAGCTCACCGAGCGCATCCTGTTCCAGGCGCAGCGCTACGGCATGGCGCCCGAGCAGTTCATCCAGCAGATCCAGCAGGCCGGTCAGCTCGGCGCCGTCTTCGCGGATGTGCGTCGCGGCAAGGCTCTCGCCGGTGTCGTCGAGCAGGCCACCGTCACCGACACCTCGGGTGCCGCTGTCGACACCGCCGAACTGTTCGGCAACGGTGAGGCCGAGGCCGAGGAGGCTGCGTCCGCGGACGAGCCTGCGTCGGATTCCGCCGAGGGCGAAGACCAGAAGTAATGCTGGTCGCGGGATGTTTTTCTCGCGTTCGGCTGTGAGTTGTTTTCCGCTTTGAGCGAAGTAGGGCGGCACCGGGACTCCGGTGCCGCCCTGCTTCGTTAGTGTCTGTGTCAGCAATCAACGATTTACGGAGAAGGCAGGTACCGTGACTTCCAATCACCTGGAGACTTTGCAGAGTCCCGCCATGACTTCAGCCACCGCTGGATTGAACCTCAGCGACTCGGTGTACGAGCGCCTACTGCGTGAGCGCATCATCTTCCTCGGTACCCAGGTCGACGACGACATCGCGAACAAGCTGTGCGCTCAGATCCTGCTGCTGTCGGCAGAGGATCCCGGCCGGGACATCTCCCTCTACATCAACTCGCCCGGCGGCTCGGTCAGCGCCGGCATGGCGATCTTCGACACGATGCAGTTCGCCGAGTGCGACGTCGCGACGTTCGGGATGGGCCTGGCCGCGTCGATGGGCCAGTTCCTGCTCTCCGCCGGGGCCAAGGGCAAGCGGTACGCGCTTCCGCACGCGCGGATCATGATGCACCAGCCGTCCGCCGGAATCGGTGGTACCGCCAGTGACATCGCGATCATGGCCGAGCAGTTCGCGCACACCAAGCGCGAAATGGCCGAGCTGATCGCCGAGCACACCGGTCAGACGGTCGAGCAGATCACCGCCGATTCGGATCGCGACCGCTGGTTCACCGCGAAGCAGGCTCTCGAATACGGCTTCGTCGACCACGTCGTCTCCCGCGCGGCGCAGGCGGGCGGGACCGGGCTGTAGCGGCCCGGCTTCGTCACTGACCGCTCCCACAAATCCTTTGGAGAACTGATGACCAACCTGTTCGATCCCCGCAGCCTGGGAGGCCAGGCGCCCGCAGGCCCCCAGTCGCGCTACATCCTGCCGTCGTTCATCGAGCACTCGAGCTACGGCGTGAAGGAGTCCAACCCGTACAACAAGCTGTTCGAGGAGCGCATCATCTTCCTCGGCGTGCAGGTGGACGACGCGTCGGCCAACGACGTGATGGCTCAGCTTCTCGTTCTCGAGTCGCTGGACCCCGATCGCGACATCACCATGTACATCAACTCGCCGGGTGGCTCGTTCACCTCGCTGATGGCGATCTACGACACCATGCAGTACGTGCGCGCCGACATCACGACGGTGTGCCTCGGCCAGGCGGCCTCGGCTGCCGCGGTGCTGCTGGCGGCCGGTAGCCCCGGCAAGCGTCTCGCCCTGCCGAACGCTCGTGTCCTCATCCACCAGCCCGCCACCGGCGGCATCCAGGGTCAGGTCTCCGACCTCGAGATCCAGGCTGCCGAGATCGAGCGGATGCGTCGCCTGATGGAGACCACCCTCGCGAAGCACACCGGCAAGGACGCCGCCGTGATCCGCAAGGACACCGATCGCGACAAGATCCTCACGGCCGCCGAGGCCAAGGAATACGGAATCATCGACGACGTGCTCGAGTACCGCAAACTCAGCGCCCAGAAGTGATTTCCTGCCGCCCCGGCTCGGGCGACACGCCGTTACGGCGGGGTTGCCGCGAGCCGGGTGCGGGATCGGCAAGCCCGGCTTTCCCGGAAGATCGGTGCGCGAATCACCGACAACCAGTCGACCTCGCTCGCGATCTGCGGGTACGGTCACATAACGGGCTTTCGTTTTCGGTCGGTGCGCGCACGGCGTGGGATCGGTTCGATGGTTGCACGTAGACGAAGGAAGTAGGGACCTGACGAGATGGCACGCATCGGTGACGGCGGGGATCTGCTCAAGTGCTCTTTCTGTGGTAAGAGCCAGAAGCAGGTCAAGAAGCTCATTGCTGGGCCTGGGGTGTACATCTGCGACGAGTGCATCGACCTGTGCAACGAGATCATCGAAGAGGAGCTGGCCGAGTCCAGCGAGGTGAAGCTCGACGAGCTGCCGAAGCCGGCCGAGATCCGGGATTTCCTCGAGAACTACGTGATCGGCCAGGATGCCGCCAAGCGGACTCTCGCCGTTGCGGTCTACAACCACTACAAGCGCATCCAGGCCGGCGACAAGGGTCGTGATGCGCGCGGCGAGACGGTCGAGCTGGCGAAGTCGAACATTCTCATGCTCGGTCCCACGGGCTGCGGCAAGACGTATCTGGCTCAGACGTTGGCGAAGATGCTCAACGTCCCCTTCGCGATCGCCGATGCGACGGCGCTCACCGAAGCCGGCTATGTGGGTGAGGATGTCGAGAACATTCTCCTCAAGCTGATCCAGGCCGCCGACTACGACGTCAAGCGCGCCGAGACCGGCATCATCTACATCGACGAGGTCGACAAGATCGCCCGCAAGAGCGAGAACCCGTCGATCACGCGGGACGTGTCCGGCGAGGGTGTGCAGCAGGCTTTGCTGAAGATCCTCGAGGGCACGCAGGCCAGCGTGCCGCCGCAGGGCGGTCGCAAGCACCCGCATCAGGAGTTCATCCAGATCGACACGACGAACGTCCTGTTCATCGTGGCGGGCGCGTTCGCCGGCCTCGAGCGGATCGTGTCCGATCGCGTCGGCAAGCGCGGCATCGGTTTCGGTGCCGAGGTGCGGTCCAAGGCGGAGATCGACACGCAGGACCACTTCGCGGAGGTCATGCCGGAAGACCTGATCAAGTTCGGGCTCATCCCCGAGTTCATCGGCCGTCTTCCCGTCGTGGCGTCGGTGACCAACCTCGACAAGGAATCGCTCGTCCAGATCCTGTCCGAGCCGAAGAACGCACTGGTCAAGCAGTACAACCGGCTGTTCGACATGGACGGCGTGGAGTTGGAGTTCACCACGGACGCGCTCGAGGCAATCGCCGACCAGGCGATCCTCCGCGGCACCGGTGCTCGTGGACTGCGCGCGATCATGGAGGAAGTCCTCCTCCCGGTCATGTACGACATCCCGAGCCGTGACGACGTCGAGAAGGTCGTGGTCAGCGCCGAAACGGTCAACGACAACGTGCTTCCGACCATCGTCCCGCGCAAGCCGGAGCGGGGAGAACGCCGAGACAAGTCCGCCTAGGCGGGAGCGCGCTGTATCCTGGGTGCGAACTAACTCACTAGTTCGTACAAATGGAGGTAATGCGCGCGATGACCGCTCCCGGACCGATCTTTGTTCTCAACGGCCCCAACCTGAACCTGCTGGGGCAACGGCAGCCCGAGGTGTACGGGCGGGAGACGCTCGACGACGTCGTGGAGTTGTGCCGTACGGCTGCCGCGAAAGCCGGACGTGAGATCGTCGCGCGGCAGTCCAACCACGAGGGTCATCTGATCGACTGGGTGCACGAGGCCCGAACCACGGCGTCGGGCGTCGTGATCAACCCCGGTGGTTTCACGCACACGTCGGTGGCGTTGCGCGATGCCCTCGTGACGCTCGAGGTGCCTCTCGTCGAGGTGCACATCAGCAACGTCCACGCCCGCGAGGAATTCCGGCACCACTCGTACGTGTCCGGAGTCGCGACCGGTGTGATCGCCGGACTCGGCATCCTCGGCTATGCGCTGGCCGTCGACTTCATCTGCAACAAGGGCTGACGCCACCATGGGACAACAGGTTCGTACGAGCGTTGCCACGGTATCCCTGAGCGGATCGCTGGAGGAGAAGGTCACCGCGATCGCGGCGGCCGGGTTCGACGGATTCGAGGTGTTCGAACCCGATTTCGTGAGCTCGCCGTGGTCGCCGCGTGAGCTGGCTTCCCGTGCAGCGGATCTCGGACTCACCCTCGATCTGTATCAGCCGTTCCGCGATCTGGATTCCGTGGACGACGCGACGTTCGCGCGCAACCTGATCCGAGCCGAGCGCAAGTTCGACATCATGGAGCAGCTCGGATGCGACACCCTGCTGGTGTGCTCCTCGCCGTTGCCCGAGGCGGTGCGAGACGACGCCCGCCTTACCGGGCAACTCCACACTCTTGCCGAGCGCGCACACAGCCGGGGACTCCGCATCGCCTACGAGGCGCTGGCCTGGGGCACGCACGTCAACACGTACCGGCACGCGTGGAAGATCGTGCAGGACGCCGACCATCCTGCCCTCGGCACCTGCCTCGACAGCTTCCACATCCTCTCCCGCGGCGACGACCCGTCCGGCATCCGCGACATCCCGGGGGAGAAGATCTTCTTCCTCCAACTCGCCGACGCGCCCCGCATGTCGATGGACATCCTGCAGTGGAGCCGGCACCACCGGAACTTCCCGGGGCAGGGCAACTTCGATCTCGCGACGTTCGGCGCGCACGTCCAGGCAGCCGGATACACCGGACCGTGGTCGCTCGAGATCTTCAACGACACGTTCCGGCAGTCTTCCACGGGCCGCACGGCCGCCGACGCTCACCGCTCGCTGCTGTACCTCCAGGAGGAGGTCGCGCGAGTGCAGGCCGAGCACGGTGAGGACACCGGTCGCGGTCTTGCCCTGTTCGAGCCGCCGCCGCGCGCGCCCCTCGAAGGCATCGTGTCGCTCCGGCTCGCGGCCGGTCCCGGCAAGGATTCCGACCTTCGACAGGCGCTGCAGCACATCGGATTCCGTCTGGTGGGCCGGCACCGCAGCCACGACCTCCAGCTGTGGCGACACGGCCGGATGACCATCGTGGTCGACGCGACCGCGGGCACCGTGTGGACCGCTCCGGGTCTGCCGGCGCACCTGCCGGTGCTCACCCAGATCGGTATCCGGTCGAGCGATCCCGACGCGTGGGGTGAGCGCGCCGCGGCGCTCGAGGTCCCGGTGCACGAGGTCCTGTTGCCCGGTGTGGACACGGCCCCCGAATCGGATGTGGTGCGTCTGAAGATCACCGATGCGACGTCGCTGGATCTGCGCGGTCCGGGCAGTGCCGCCTCGTGGCAGTCGGCGTTCGATCTGTATCCGACGGAGTCGCGCTGGCAGGACGAGGTGCCCGTGTTCACCGGGGTCGATCACGTGGCGCTCGCCGTGCCGTCCGACAACTGGGACGGCATCATGCTGCTGCTCCGTTCGGTGTTCGCGATGGCGCCGCACGAGGGCCTCGACGTCACCGACGCCGTCGGAATGATGCGCAGTCAAGCGCTGACGATGGATCAGACGGGTGCCGACGGCGTCGACCGTCCGCTGCGCATCTCCCTGAACATGGTTCCGGGTGCGGTCTCGGGCAACTCCCACATCGCCGCGGCTCGGCGCGGCGGCATCAGCCACGTCGCGTTCTCGTGCACGGACATTTTCACCGCCGCCGCGACCATGCAGTCCAACGGGTTCGAGCCGCTCGTGATCTCGCCGAACTACTACGACGACCTCGACGCCCGCTTCGGACTCTCCCGTGAACTCCTGGACCGGATGAGCGGGTCGGGCATCATGTACGACGCCGATGCCCATGGCGAGTTCTTCCACCTGTTCACCCAGACGGTGGGCGCCGACCTGTTCTTCGAGGTGGTGCAACGCGTCGGCGGTTACGAGGGATACGGGGACGCGAACTCCGCGATGCGTCTTGCTGCCCAGCTGCGGGCGGCCGGCTGAGCGGTCGACAACGAAGGTCACGGAGCCCGCGGTCACGACCGCGGGCTCCGTGACGTCCGACACTTCTGGAGCGTGACCACTGTCGTCGAAGTGTGCCCACGAGGTGCATGTGACTGATGAGGTCGAGAAATCCAACTCCGGGAGTAAAATTTCCCCAAGCGCGTCATTGCGACGCGCGGGATTCAGGCCGATCCGTACTAACCTGTGTCGAAACCGTGACCGTTTCGTTATCAATCACGAACTCGACAGAGGAATGTGGTTTTGGCTCTACACCCGAACACCGTCCCGCAAGCCCGGCGCGCCCAGCGCCACCGTTCGACGAAGACCTCCCGCAGACGGCTGGTGGCGACCTCGCTGGCGGCCGCTGCTCTGCTCACATCCGGGGGCATCGCCTCCGCGGCCACCGGTGAGGTGGCGCAGGCGACGACCGAGACGGGCGTGTCTCTCTCGACGCCGCCCCAGTTCCTGCAGGTCACGCGCCCGGTACCCGTCGACTACGCCGAGCAACTCCAGCGCGCCGCCGAACGTGAGGTCGAGCGGCTGGCGTTCGAGAAGTCTGAGGTCGAACGGCTGGCTCGCGAGGCCGCCGAACAGGTTGCGCGCCAGGCTGCGGCCGAGGAAGCGGCACGTCGACCCGCCGTGCTGGTCCCGGCCGACGGCACCTTCACCTCGGGTTTCGGTCCGCGTTGGGGCACCAACCACAACGGCATCGACATCGCCAACTCCATCGGCACCTCGATCAAGGCTGTCACCAACGGCACCGTGATCGAGACCGGTCCGGCGTCGGGATTCGGGCTGTGGGTCCGCATCCAGCAGGACGACGGCACCACCGGCGTGTACGGCCACATCGACACTTCACTGGTGTCGGTCGGGCAGCAGGTCCGGGCCGGCGACCAGATCGCGACCATGGGCAACCGGGGACAGTCGACCGGACCGCACCTGCACTACGAGGTGTGGGCGGTCGACGGAACCAAAATGGATCCGGCGGGCTGGTTCCAATCGCGCGGCGTCCCCGTCCCCCAGGGGCAGGGCAGCTAGGCGCGGGTGAGTCGCTGATCTACGCCGTCACGGCTGGTTGTACGGGGTGACCACGCGGATGGGTGACGCGGCAGTCACGACTCCACCGAGCGCGCCCCGGGCCTGCAGCAGCATGCGGCACGCCAGGTGGGCGTCGGCCCGGAGGTCGTGGTGCAGCACGGCGGAGAGCGTGCCCGACCGCAGCAAGCGCGTGTTGTCCCCGTCGAGGTCGTGGGCGATGAACACGCGGCAGGTGCGGCCGGTGCGTTCGAATGCGCGGGCCGTGGCCACGTTGCCGCCGCCGATCGAGTAGACGGCCGCGATGTCCGGGTTCTGTCCGAGCGCCCGGAGCACGAGGCTCTCGATGGTCGCGTCGAGCCCGTCGCTCTCGGCGATGTCGATCACCGTACGGTCGGTGCCGAAACGCCGCAGTGCGGCGCGGAACCCCATCTCCCGTTCCTCCTCGCCTCGGAAGGCATTGCTGCTCAGCGTGATCAGGACGGCCGACGACATGTCGCCGAGCCACTGGTCGACGAGGTAAGCGGCAGTCGCCCCCGCGGCCCGGTTGTCGATCCCGACGTAGCCGGCCCGTGAGCTGGCCGGCACGTCGGTGGCATAGGTGACCACCGGAATCCCCGCCGCGGTGAGCCGGTCGATGGCCTCGACGACCTCGACGGAGTCGGGCGCCTTCACGATCACGCCCTGTGTGCCGCGGGCGCCGATCCGATCGAGGGTCTCGACCATCGCGGGTGTGGAGCCCGTTTCCCGGAAATGGAATCGTGAGCGCACGACGGCGGGGGCGAGAGCGGGCAGTTCCGCCTCCACGGCCGCGCGGAACGCGGTGGTGAAACGTTCAGGTGACTGCATGACGACGTCGACAAGGAACTTGCGCCCGCTCAGCTTCAACTGTGTGCGTTGTTTGTCGAGATCGTGGATCGCCTGCTGCACTTCCGCTCTTGTCGATTCCCGTACTCCGGGGCGTTCGTGGAGTACGCGGTCGACGGTTGCCTCGCTCAATCCCGACTGCTGGGCGATCTCACGGACCCTGTAGCGGTGCTTCACCGCCGCCTCCTGAGGTGAAAATGATGGACTTCTGCTGTTGTTTGCCGCTCACATCACAGCAAGACTATCCCCATGACCATCACGACTCCTCCGCCGACCGGCCGGCGTGAGTGGATCCGCGACTCCGACTGCGATCTCGACGCGTTTCGCGCCTCGGTGGACCGCTCGACGAACCTCGCCGACTACCCGTTCGCTCACTCCGTGGAACAGAACGTCCTGCTGTACCGCAGTGACTCGCTGATTCCCCACCTCGATGACGCGCAGTCCCGCCGCGCCGTGCAGACCGAACTCGTGCGTGCGCTCACCGACGGCCCCGGAATCGTGGTGTTCCAGAACGCCTTCAGCGATCTCGCCGTGGTGGACCGCGCCACGGAACAATTCGACCTCCTCATCGCGCAGCAGCACGCGTCGGGTGGTGTGGTGGGTGATCATTTCGGCAAGGCGGGCGCCAACGACCGCATCTGGAACGCCGCGCAGAAGCTGGCGCTCGGCGCCCCGGACGTCTTCGCCGAGTACTACGCCAACGACATTCTCGCGCTGATCTGCCAGAGCTGGCTGGGGCCGCTGTATCAGGTGACGTCGCAGGTCAACGTGGTCAACCCCGGTGGGGCCGCGCAGGTGCCGCATCGGGACTACCACCTCGGCATCGTCCCCCGGCACGAGCTGACCGAATACCCCGCGCACCTGCACCGGATGTCGGCCGCCTTGACACTGCAGGGGGCGGTGGCGCACTGCGACATGCCCGTCGAGAGCGGACCCACCCTGTATCTGCCGTACTCGCATCTGTTCGAGGCGGGCTACCTGGCGTTCTCCCGGCCTGAGTTCGTCGAGTTCTTCCGCGACAGCCATGTTCAGCTGCCGCTGCGGAAGGGCGACGCGGTGTTCTTCAATCCGGCGCTCTACCACGGCGCAGGTCACAACCGTTCGGACGCGATCCGGCGGACGGCCAATCTGCTGCAGATCTCGTCGCCGTTCGGCCGGGCGATGGAGGTGCTGGACCGAGAAGCCATGGCGAACGCCGTGTATCCGGCGCTGCTGGCACGGCAGAGTGCCGGGGCGGGCGAGCGCACCCTCCGCAATGCCGTCGTCGCGACGGCCGAGTGCTACCCGTTCCCCACCAACCTCGACCACGATCAGCCGGTGCACAGTCTCGCGCCGGCCACTCAGGTGGACACGGTGTGGGACGCATTGCGGGAAAACGCCGATCCGGCGGTGCTCTCGGAGCGTCTGGCCGCGCAGACCACCCGGCGGCAGCCGTGAGCGGGATTGCCGAGACGGCCACACTGCCACTACAACAGCACCGACCGGTGCGATTGGATGAAACACGACGATGACGATTCGACTTGCAGGTGCGCCCATTTCGTGGGGAGTGTGTGAGGTGGAGGGCTGGGGTCACCAGCTCGACCCCGACCGGGTGCTCACCGAGATGCGTGACGCCGGCCTCGCCGCCACGGAACTCGGACCGGACGGATTCCTCCCCTCGGATCCGCACGAGCTGACGGACACCCTCGCCCGGTACGACCTGACGGCGGTCGGGGGATTCGTCCCGGTGCTGCTCCACGATCCGGATCACGACGCGGTCGCTGCCGTCGGCGGGGCGATCGACTCGCTCGTCGCGTCGCGGTCGGAGGTGATGGTCCTGGCGGCGGTGACGGGAGCCGTCGGTTACGATTCGCGACCGGAACTCGACGACTCGGGATGGAAGACGTTGTTGCGCAACCTCGACCGCCTGTCGTCGGCCGCTGCCGACCGGGGACTCCGGGCGGTGATCCACCCCCACGTGGGGACGATGATCGAGAACCATGCCGAGGTGGACCGCATCCTGGACGGCTCGTCGATCCCACTGTGCCTGGATACCGGACACCTGCTGATCGGCGGCACCGACCCCCTCGACCTCGTCACCACGGCCCCCGAGCGGATCGCCCACGCGCACCTGAAGGACGTCGATGCGGCGCTTCTCGGGCGGGTCCGGGCGGGCGAGCTCACCTACACCGAGGCCGTCGCGCAGGGGATGTACACGCCATTGGGCACCGGAGACGTGGATATCGCCGGGGTGGTCGAGCGGCTGCAGAATCAGGGTTACGACGGCTGGTACGTCCTCGAACAGGACACCATCCTCGCGTCGGAACCGGAGGGCGAAGGCCCCGTGCGCGACGTCGTCCGCAGCGTCGACTACCTCAGGAGCATCACGAAGTGAGGACGTTACCTCTGCGCTGAATCGGGGCGGGCCGTGGACGCGGCTACGACCGGGCCGGCCCGGTCGTGCCGCGCACCACCAGGTGGGGGTCGATCACGAAATCCTGTGGGTCGAGGTCGTCGTCCTCGAGCCGGCCGATGGCGAACTGCACGGCGTGCCGCGCCAGACCCTCCGTGTCCTGCCGCACGGTGGTGAGGTCGATCCGCGACAGCTGAGCCAGGTGGCTGTCGTCGTACCCGACGATCGAGATGTCGCCCGGCACGTCGACGTGGGCGCGGGTGAACACGTCAAGGAGACCGAGGGCGCAGCGATCGTTGCCGGCGAGCACGGCGGTCGGCAGGCCGTCCTCGGCCAGCAGGGTTTTCGCGGCGGCGACACCTGCCTCTTCGCTGTGCTGACCGGGAATGACGCGAACGTGGTCGGAGAGGTCGTGCTTGCGCATCGCCGCGAGGTACGCGCGACGCCGCTCGGGTGACCCCGGGTCCGCGCCGCCGTCGACGTGCACGATCTCGCGATGTCCCAGTTCGACCAGATGGTCGACGGACTGCCGGATGCCCTTGGCGTCCGCCGTCCGCACGGTGTCGACGGCGGTGTGGGGGAGTGCGCGGCCGACGACGGTGACGACGGCACGGTCTGCGAGCGTGCGCAGATAGTCCACCTCGGAGAGCGGGCCGAGCAGGATCAGCCCCTCGCACCGGTGGCTGAGGAGGGCTTCGATCGCCTTGTGTTCGTCCCGGGTGGGTGCGCTCGCGGAGAGCAGGACTTCGTATCCGGCGGCCTCGGCCTCTGCGTAGATGGTTCCGATCAGGTCGGCCTGGAAGGTCTGGTGGACGTCGATGAGCACACCGAGGGTGCGGCTGCGCCCACGCGCGAGCATGCGGGCGGCCCGATCGAGTCGGTAGCCGAGTTCGTCCGCAGCCTGGAGGACCCGCGCCCGCGTCTCGTCGGAGGCGCCGGGTTTGTTGCTGAAGATCAGTGACACGAGGGTGCGCGACACCCCGGCCCGCGTAGCGACATCGGCCATCGTGGGGCGTCGGTGCAGGCCGGCCGGTAGCCGCTCCGCACCTTCGTGCGTGGTGGCTCGCTCGTCGAGCATCTCGATCTCCCTCGGTTGCGTCGTCAGGGACATTCTCACGCATCGCGACGCCTGCCCTTGACACCCTCTGTGATTCACATCATAGTAGGTAACTGAAGCGCGTTAGTGAAGCGCTTCAGTCCAGGAGAGAACGCCCCTTCGGCTGCATCGAGTCGAGCGCACTCGGGCGGTATCGACACGTGAACCGATCTTCCGTGTCGCGATGCGTGAGCATTCCCCAGAAAGGCCAACACCTGATGTCGACAACCCACTCGGCTGCCAGTGCCCGCGGAAGCGGCGGCGCTGCGCGCAACGAGCGCAGTCACAAACGCTTCCTGACCAAGCTCACCGTCATCTCCACGCTAGGGGGCCTGCTGTTCGGCTACGACACCGGTGTGATCTCCGGTGCGCTGCTCTACATGAAGGACGAGTTGAACCTCAGCGCCGTCGGCGAAGCAACCGTCGTGAGCTCGCTGCTCTTCCCGGGTGCCGCCGTCGGTGCGCTGCTGGGAGGCCGGTTGTCCGACGCTCTCGGCCGCAAGCGCACACTGCTCGTCTGCGCGGGTCTGTTCCTCGTCGGCGCCCTCGGGTGTGCGATGGCCCCCAACGTGGAGGTCATGGTGCTGGCGCGGATCGTCCTCGGTCTCGGTGTGGGCGCCGCCGCCGTCACCTGCCCGCTCTACCTGGCCGAGATGGCGCCGGTCGAGCGTCGCGGCCGGATGGTGACCATCAACGAACTGATGATCGTCACCGGTCAGATGCTCGCCTTCTCGATCAACGCGCTGCTCGATCACCTCATCGAGGATCCGACGGTGTGGCGGTACATGCTGGCCATCGCCTCGGTGCCCGCGGTTCTCCTGCTGCTCGGCATGCTCGCACTCCCGGATTCACCGCGGTGGTACGCGTCGAAGGGCCGGCTCGCCGAGACCCGCAGCACCCTCGAATTGAGCCGCAGCGAGTCGGAGGCTGCAGTCGAGTACGCCAGCATCAGCCTCCACGCCGCCCGCGACCGGAACTCGAAGGTCAGTGGCGCCGTCCACTATCTGCGCGACTACCCCTGGATGCGCCGGATCCTCTGGATCGGCTGCGGTCTGGCCATCGTGCAGCAGGCGACGGGCATCAACACGGTCAACTACTACGCCCCCACGATCCTGGAACAGAGCGGGTTGGGTGTCAGCGCGTCCCTGGTGGCCACCATCGCGGTCGGTGTCACCTCGGTGGTCATGACAATTCTCGGAATCATCCTGCTGGGCTTCGTGAATCGTCGCAAGATGCTGCTGACCGGCTTCGTCGGTGTGGCATCCTCGCAGGCCGCGTTGTCCCTGGTGTTCCTGCTGCCCTCGTCCACGGGCCGCAGCTACATCATCCTCGCCGCGATGATGGTGTTCGTCGCCTTCGTGCAGTGCTTCATCGGAACCTGCGTGTGGTTGCTGCTCTCGGAGATCTTCCCGATGGCCATCCGCGGGTTCGCCATGGGCATAGCGGTCTTCGTGCTCTGGACGACGAACGCCTTGATCTCATTCGTCTTCCCGATCCTGAACTCCGTCCTCGGATCCACCGGAACGTTCGGCCTGTTCGTCCTCGTCAACCTGGTATCGGTGTACTTCGTGTACCGCTTCGTCCCGGAGACCAAGGGGCGCAGCCTCGAAGAGTTGGAGGACCGCCTCGGCGCAGACAGGCCCGACGCGTCCGCTGCGGGCAGCACCGCCGCCGTCGCCGCCCACTGATCGCACGCTCTCACGCACCGGTGCCGCCGCCTTCGGGTGGTGGTGCCGGTGCGTGGTGGTGTGTGGCCAGCCTCCCGTGCAGTTCGTTCAGATACACCTCGTCCTGCTGGTCGTGGGAGCGCTCGGTGAGCAGTCGGAGGGCACGGGGGCGCTGCACCCCGCGGATGTGGTTGTGGGTGAGTTCGATTGCTGCCCCTTCGGGTTCGGTTCGGATGGTGTCACCGCGCGGCGTGGTCCATTCGAGGTTCCCTCCGCCGGTCTGGCGGACGGTCCAGGAGCCGTCGGTTTTCAGCCGGTGGTGACGTCGGCACAGGCACGCGAGATTCGACTCGACGGTGAGACCACCGTTCTCGGGGTGGTCGTGGTCGAACGGCGTCGTGACGGGCGATGAGCCGACGAGCGCGGGCTCGCAGTTTGGACGGTGGCAGGGAGCGACCGTCGAGGATCGCGGTTTCGAGTTGCTCCAACTTCGAGTCGCTGACGCCGGCGAGCACGGCGGCGATGACCCGCGCCTGATCCAGGTCGATCCGCCCGGCCGCGAATGCGACTCGGGTGCCGTGCAATCGGTGGCGCAGGTCGAGTCCGAGGTCGATCCAGGCGGTCACCACCGGTTCGTTCATTCCCAGTGCGACCGACACCTCCACCGACGTATGGGAACCGGAGTGGGCCGGGTTGATGCCGCGGCGCTCGTCCTCGTCGCAGCAGAGGTCGTAGAACTCGGTAACCGCCACAACTTGGCGGTACTGAGCCTGCGCCAGCACCGATTTGCCGACGCGCAACGCCTCGATCGCCACTATCCCAGGCGGTGCCGCGTCGAGTGCGACCTCGCTGGAACTGCTGTCCCCCATAGTCTTCAACCCCCCGGTATCGAACGTATCTTCGATCCTACCGGGGGCCGCCGACAAATATCGGAGAATCTTGCGGACGGCTCCGCCGCTCGTGAGTGCTCGACGAGTCCAGAGACTCGTCAACCACGCACGGGGAGCGGAGCTCCGTTCAGCAGCGCGTCCCTGGCCATCGTCGCGGCCCCGATCCGCTGGGCCGATTCGCCGAGTTGTGTTTCGCGGATGCGGGCGAGGGGGCGGTGCCCGGAACCGGTTGCGAGAGAGGCGTAGACGTCCCGCGCGTGGTCGAGGAACAGCGGAGCCGAACCGCTGACACCACCGGAGACGACGACGAGATCGGGGTCGTAGACGTCACCGATCATGGCGAGTCCGACGCCGAGCCACCGTGCGAACTCCTCCATGGTGCGCACGGCGAGCGGGTCGCCGTCCCGCGCGGCGCTCGCGATACGGCGGCCGGTGAGCGATCCCGGATCGCTCGCCACTTCTCGCGCGAGCACCGTCGAACTCGTCGGGTCGGCGGCGAGGAGCTCGATGGCCGTGTCCACAAGCGCGGTTCCGCTGCAATACCGTTCCCAGCACCCCCGCTTGCCGCACGCGCACGGTCGGCCGCCCGGCACCACCTGGAGGTGGCCCAGCTCGGGAGCGACGCCGAAACTGCCGCGGTAGAGCGTGCCGTCGATGAGCAGCGCCGCACCGATGCCGGTGCCGATCGCGACCATTACGACATTGCGACCACCGGCGGCGGCACCGAACCGGTGCTCCGCCCACGCCGCCGCGTTCGCGTCGTGTTCGAGGACCACCGGGAGTCCGAGCCGGTCGCTCAGGTCGTTCGCCACCGGCACGTTCTTCCACGGCAGGTGCGGGGCGAAGCGCACGGTGGTGAGGTCGGAGGTGATGAATCCGGCCACGGCGAGACCGACGGCGGCGATCCGATGACGGGACGCGAGTTCGCGGACTGCACGGTCGAGCGCGTCCTCGAGGGCTTTCGCCGACTGTGGTGTGGGTGCCTGGACGGAGTCGAGTACCTCGCCGGTCTCGTCGACTACGCAGGCCCGGATACTGGTACCACCGACGTCGATGCCGACGGTGAGAGCGGAAGCAGGCACGGAGGCGACGGTACTCACCGTGCCGAGGCCGTCGCCGCCTCGGGTACCGCCCGGGAATCCTCCCAGGCATCGAGCCGGTTGATGGCCGTCCTCGCCACCACCTGTTGCTCCGTGACCGCCAGGTGTCCCCGCGTCCTGCCCAGGAACGACCATGTCCAGGACATGGCGGTCGCGAGTCGGCTCTTGAATCCGACGATGTAGACCAGGTGGATCAGGAGCCAGAGCAGCCAGGCGAGCAGCCCGGTCAGTTGGAGGCGGCCGACCTTCGCGACCGCGTGGAAGCGGGAGATCATGGCCATGCTGCCCTTGTCCGTGTATCGGAACGGGGCGCGTTCAGGCATGTCGCGACCCTTCCGGTGGGCGCGCACCTCCTCGGCGATCAGCTGCGCGGCGTAGCGGCCGCCCTGGATCGCGACCTGGGCGACGCCGGGAAGACCGTCCCGGTTCATCATGTCCCCGACGACGAAGACGTTGCTGTGGCCGGGCAGGGTGAGGTCGGGTTCGACGAGGACGCGGCCGGCGCGATCGGTGGCGGCGCCGGTCTGTTCGGCCAGTTGCCGGCCCAGCGGGCTGGCGGCGACTCCGGCGGACCAGATCTTGCACGCGGCCTCGATCCGCCGCTCGGCACCGTCCTGGTCGCGGACGGTGAGTCCGTCGTCGTCGACGTCGGTCACCATCGCGCCGAGCTGGATCTCGACTCCCAGATTCTCCAGCGTGTCGGCGGCAGCTCGGCGCAGTTTCTCGTCGAAGGGCGGGAGCACCGTGGGCGCCGCGTCGAGCAGGATGATCCGCGCGTCACGGGGATCGATGGTGCGGTAGGCGCCGGCGAGAGTGCGATGCGCGAGTTGGGCGATCTCCCCGGCCATCTCGACTCCGGTGGGTCCGGCGCCAACCACGACGAACGTCAGGAGTCGCGTCCGCTCGGCCGGATCGGTGCTGACCTCGGCGCTTTCGAAGGCGCCGAGGATGCGGCCGCGCAGTTCGAGGGCGTCGTCGATCGTCTTCATGCCAGGTGCGTGCTCGGCGAAATGGTCGTTGCCGAAATAGGATTGGCGGGCACCCGCCGAGACGACGAGGCTGTCGTATTCGGTGACGGTGGTGCGGCCGCGATGCATCGAGGTGACGGTCCGGTCGGCGACATCGATCTTCTCGACTCCGCCGATCAGGACGGACGCGTTCTGCTGGTCCTCGAGGACGAGCCGGGTCGCGGGCGCGATCTCACCCTCGGACAGGATTCCCGTCGCCACCTGATACAGCAACGGCTGGAACAGGTGGTGTGTCGTGCGATCGATCAGAGTGACATCGACGTCCGTCCGTTTCAGAGCCTTGGTGGCGAAGAGGCCGCCAAATCCCGATCCGATGACCACGACCCGATGACGGCGGGCGAGAGAGGTGTCGCTCATGAAGTTCCTTTCGATCGAACGGACTCCGCGCCGGACCGCGGACGGTCCGGCGC